>CAMZEO010000102.1 GCA_947305735.1 uncultured Planctomycetales bacterium
GCTTACTCACGAGCGACGTTTGTCCGCGTTGGGGCCCGGAGGTTTGAACCGCAAGCGCGCCGGCTTTGAAGTTCGCGACGTTCACTCGTCCCACTACGGACGCATTTGTCCGATCGAGACGCCCGAAGGTCAAAACATCGGTCTGATCTCCTATTTGTCGTTATTTGCGAGCATCGACGAATTTGGTTTTCTGACCTCTCCGTATCGTCGCGTCGTCGACGGCGTTTTGGTCGACCACGTCGACTATCTGCGCGCGGACAAAGAACACTATATGCGTTTGGCTCCCGCCGACACGCGCGTCGAACGTTCCGCCGAGCATCCGTACGGCGTCCTCGTTCCCGATCCCAACACGGGCATGGTTTTGGTTCGTCACGGCGGCGAGTACGAACAGGTCGCTCCCGAAGACGTCGACTACATCGACGTCGCGCCGAACCAGATGATCGGCGTGTCCGCAGGTCTCATTCCTTTCCTCGAACATGACGACGCGAACCGCGCGCTTATGGGATCGAACATGCAGCGTCAAGCGGTTCCTCTCCTCATGTCGGAGGCTCCGATTGTGGGAACGGGTCTCGAAGATTCCGTGGCGATCAACTCCAGCCTGCTTGTCCGCGCGAAAAAGTCCGGCGTGGTGACATACGTCGACGCGCTCGAGATCAGGATCGGCGACGACGTTTACAAGTTGCGCAAATTCGCCGGATTAAACGGTTGCACCTGCGAGAATCAGCGCCCGATCGTTACGATCGGTCAACGCGTGGAAGCCGGCGACGTCATCGCCGACGGCGCTTGCACCGATCATGGAGTGCTTGCCCTCGGACGCAACGTTCTCGTCGCCTTCATGGTTTGGGACGGATTCAACTACGAAGACGCGATTATTTTGAGCGAAGAACTCGTCCAGAAAGACGTCTACACTTCGATTCACATCGAGGAATACGAAGCGGAAGTTCGCGAGACCAAGCTCGGTCGCGAACAATTTACCCGCGATATTCCGAACGTTTCCGAAAAAGCGCGTCAGAATCTCGACGAAAACGGAATCGTTCGCGTCGGAACCTACGTCAGCCGCGGCGACGTGCTCGTCGGCAAGACGTCTCCGAAGAGCAAGACCGAGTTGTCGCCCGAGGAGAAGTTGCTCCACGCGATCTTTGGACGCGCAGGCGAGGACGTCAAAGACGAGTCGCTTCAGGTGCCCGCAGGCGTCGAAGGAGTCGTTTTGGGAACCTATCATTTCCGCAGCAGCGCAAGTCTTTCTTCGGACGAACGTCGTCAGTTTGACGCCGAAAAACAAGAGATCACCGAGCGCGGCAACAGGGAAATTAACGACGTGTTCGCGAAAATGATTTCGAGCATGGCCGACGTTGTCGGTCGCGATATTGTCGACAGAGACGGCGCGCCTCTTGTCGAAGAGCGTAAAAACGAAGACGTCGCGAATTTGGCGAAGACGTATTCTTTCGACTCCATGTGCGAGAGAAACGGGATCGAGCGCGATTCCGACGAATATCACGAATGCCGCGGCATTTATCTCAGGAGCCGCGACGAACTCGAACGCGCGATCGACAAGCGCGACCGCGAGTTGAGCGAGTACGATTGCGGCGAGCAACTTAAACGCGGCGTTTTGCAAATGGCCAAGGTTTACATCGCGACGAAACGCACCATTTCCGTCGGCGACAAGATGGCGGGTCGACACGGAAATAAAGGAGTTATCGCGAAGATCCTTCCGAAAGAGGACATGCCGTTCCTGGCGGACGGCACTCCGATCCAGATCATGTTGAATCCGTTGGGCGTTCCGTCCCGTATGAACGTCGGTCAGATTCTCGAGACGCACCTGGGCTGGGCCGCCGCGACGATGGGGTACCGCGCGATTACGCCGGTATTCGACGGCGCGACCGAAGCGATCGTCAACGACGAACTTGAAAAGGCCGGTTTGCCGCGCAACGGAAAGGTTCAATTGTACGACGGACGCACCGGCGAGCCTTTCGCTCAGTTGACGACGGTCGGCTACATTTATATGTTGAAGTTGCACCACCTTGTCGACGACAAAGTCCACGCTCGCAGCACCGGACCGTATTCGCTCATCACGCAACAACCCCTCGGCGGCAAGGCTCGATCCGGCGGTCAGCGTTACGGCGAAATGGAAGTTTGGGCGCTGGAGGCTTACGGGGCGGCTTACACGCTTCAAGAGCTTATGACGGTCAAGTCGGACGACGTCGAAGGACGCACGAAGATTTACGAGGCGATGGTCAACAGCACCAACACCCTTGAGGCCGGCACGCCCGCGAGTTTCGACGTTCTCGTCAACGAAGTCAAGGGGCTGGCGCTGGATATGGATCTCGTGGCGGCTCGTAAGAAGGACGTTTTGCCGTTGCCCGACGAGCGCAACGGATTTAACGGCTTCTGAGCCTTCTCGGTCGTTTTTGCGGCGCTCCGACGTTTGTCCGTCGCGCCGCAGACGTTAGCGATTTCACCAATAAAAGAACGGCGTTCGCGGCTCGACGTCGCGCGCTCGGAACCGCTTGCGCGGGACGCTTGGCGGCGCCTGTTCTCTCACAATATAGATTTTCGAAACGAGGACGACAGTGTCAAACAACGGCGGCGACAATTTCGACAAAATCAATGACTTTAACGCTGTTAAGATTAGTCTTGCGGATCCGAAAAAAATCCGCGAAGAGTCCAAGGGCGAAGTCAAGAAGCCTGAGACGGTCAACTATCGTTCGTACAAGCCCGAACGCGACGGTCTGTTCTGCGAACGAATTTTCGGTCCCGAGAAGGATTGGGAATGTTCCTGCGGCAAATACAGGGGCATGAAGTACAAGGGGATGACTTGCGATCGTTGCGGGGTCAAGATCACCCACAGCCGCGTCCGTCGCAAGAGAATGGGGCATATTGAACTGGCGGCTCCCGTCGTTCATATTTGGTTTTTCCGCGCTTCTTCGAGCCGTCTCGCCACGTTGCTCGCCATGAAGACGTCCGCTCTTGAAAAGGTCGTTTATTTCCAGGAGTACGTCGTCGTCGACAAAGGCGAAACCGATCTTAAAGAGGGGCAGTTGCTCACGGAAGAAGAATATCGCAAATACGCGGACGAGTACGGGTCGACGGCTTTCAAGGCGGATATGGGAGCCGAAGCGATTCGCGAGCTTCTTCGCAAACTTGACGTCGTCGAATTGTCCAGACAGTTGCGCGAAGAACTTTCTCAGACCAGGTCGAAACAAAAGAAAAAGGAACTTGTCAGCCGTCTTCGTCTCGTCGACGCGCTTCGCAATTGCAAGCACGAAAACAAGGCGGAATGGATGGTTCTCGAGACGATTCCGGTGATACCTCCCGACTTGCGTCCTTTGGTTCTTCTTGATTCCGGCACGTTCGCGACGTCCGACCTGAACGATCTCTATCGTCGTATCATCAATCGGAACAACCGTTTGGAAAAATTGACCGGCTTGAACGCGCCCGACGTCATCATCCGCAACGAAAAACGGATGCTCCAGCAGTCCGTCGACGCGCTGTTCGACAATATGCGTTGTAAACGTCCCGTGATGGGTTCGAGCAATCGTCCGCTCAAATCGTTGACGGACATGATCAAAGGCAAGCAGGGGCGTTTCCGCGAAAACTTGCTCGGCAAACGCGTCGACTATTCGGCGCGAAGCGTCATCGTCGTCGGTCCCCACCTTCATCTTCATCAGTGCGGACTTCCGAAACCGATCGCGCTGGAACTTTATCAGCCGTTCATTATCCGCAAGCTGAAGGAACGCAATCTTGCCGACACGATCAAGAGCGCGAAGAAAATGCTTGAACGTCGCGACGTCGAGGTTTGGGATATTCTCGAAGAAGTGATTCAGAATCACCCCGTCTTGCTCAACCGCGCGCCGACGTTGCACCGCATGGGTATTCAAGCGTTCGAGCCGATTCTTGTCGAGGGCAACGCCATTAAGCTGCATCCCCTCGTTTGCAAAGGCTTTAACGCGGACTTCGACGGCGACCAGATGGCGGTTCACCTTCCGTTGTCCCTTGAAGCGCAAGTCGAGGCGCACGTCCTGATGTTGTCCACCAACAACATTTTCAGCCCCGCGAGCGGCAAGCCGATTATTTCGCCGTCCCAGGACATCGTTATGGGGTGCTTCTTCATCACCCTTGAACAGCCGGGAATGAAGGGCGAAGGCATGATTTTCTCGTCCATCGACGAGTGTATGCTCGCGTTTTCGCTTGGCAAAACGCATTTGCAGGCGAAAATCAAAGTTCGAATGCCGAAAGGACGCTTCCTTAAGAGCGATCCAAGCGTTTGCGAAGGAAAACTTTTCGAGACGACTCCCGGCAGGATTATTTTCAATCAGATTATCAACGAAGGGCCGTATTACAACATTCCGCAGACCTCAAAAGAACTCGCGGTCGTGATTAGCGACTGCTACGAGCGCCAGGGGCGCAAAGCGACGATCGACCTTCTCGACAAGATGATGCGTCTGGGCTTTGAGGAAAGCACGAAGAGCGGTCTTTCGTTCGCCGCCGACGACTTGCTCGCGCCCCCCGAAAAGAAAGCGTTGCTCGAAGAAGGCGACCGGAAAGTCGCCGCCGTTCTCGATCGCGCCATCGAGGGCACGGTTTCCGAAGACGAGCGATACAACAACGTAATCGACATTTGGGGACAGGTCAACAAAGAAATTACCGACAAGATGATGGAGTCGTTCAAAAACGACGTCTATCATTCGGACGAGTATTACAAAGACCATCCGTCGGCGAAGCGTCGTCCTTTCGGTTACGTCAACCCGGTGTATTTGATGGCGTTTTCCGGGGCGCGCGGCGGCACCGAGCAGATTCGTCAGCTTGCCGGGATGCGCGGTCTGATGGCGAAGCCGAACGGCAAGATTATCGAGTCGCCCGTTAAGGCGAACTTCCTCGAAGGTCTTACGGTTCTCGAGTATTTCAGCTCGACGCACGGCGCGCGCAAAGGGTTGTCCGACACGGCGTTGAAGACGGCGGACTCCGGCTATCTTACGCGTCGACTCGCGGACGTCGCGCAGAATTGCGTCGTCACGATGCACGACTGCGGGACGAGGAACGGCGTTCTCAAGACCGCGATTCAAGACGGGGATCGCAAGATTCCTCTTTCGCAGTCGATTGTCGGACGCGTTTCTTGCGTGAACGTCGCCGATCCGACGAACGACGCGGAAGCGATCGTTCGCGCGGGCGAACTTATCACGATCGATATCGCGCGCAAGATCGACGCGATCGGAGTTGAAAAGCTGAAGGTTCGCAGTCCGATGACGTGCGAGGCGGAACTCGGAGTCTGCGCTTGTTGCTACGGCATGGACTTGTCGACGTCGCGACTTGTCGAGGAAGGCATGGCCGTCGGCATTATCGCGGCGCAGTCGATCGGCGAGCCTGGCACGCAGTTGACGATGCGGACGTTCCATATCGGCGGCGCGGCTTCCCACAAAGCGGAAGATAACGAAATCAAGACGAAATACGCGGGCAAGATCCGCTTCGCCAAGATGGACGTCGTCGGCTCTCGCGTTTTGAACTGCCGCCCCGAGGGCGGCGTCGAAATTTGCAACAACCGCAACCAGGCGCGCGAGACGTACTTTGTGCCCGAAGGTTCGGAACTCGTCGTCCAAGAGGGCGACGTCGTCGAAGCGGGGTCCACGATCGCCAAGTTCGATCCTCACAGCAAGTTGCTGATCGCGAAGTCCGACGGTATCGTTCGATTCGACGACGTTATCGACGGCGAAACGGTTCAGATGGAAAAAGAGAAGGAGACGGGTAAAAACTTCCTGCACGTTCTCGAGTTGAAGGGCGACCGCCACCCGCGCATCGACGTTCAACAGTTTGACGGTTCGAAGATTAACGAAAACTACCAGCTTCCAAGCAAGACGACGATTCTCGTCGACGACGGGGCGTTCGTCAAGCGCGGCGACGTTCTGGCCAGAATTCCTCAGAGCGCGGCCGCGTCGCAGGATATTACCAACGGCTTGCCGCGAGTCACCGAAATTTTCGAGGCGCGTTCGCCGAAAGACCCCGCCATTGTCGCCGAAATTTCGGGAACCGTCGAAATATCCGACAAACGAAGTCACGGCAAGAGGCTCGTTATCGTTCGCAACGCGAGTCCCAACGGGATGGGCGAAGTGATCGAACGCGTTCACGAAGTTCCGCAAGGGAAGCGCATTCGCGTCTTTACGGGCGACGAAGTTCAGGCGGGTCAACCGCTTACCGACGGGCAACTTGTTCCCAAAGACATTCTTCGCATTCAGGGCGAAGAAAAGATTCAGGAATATCTCGTCAGAGAGGTTCAAGCGGTTTATCGCAGCCAGGCGGTGAGCATCAACGACAAGCATATCGAGATTATCGTGGCGCAGATGCTCCGCAAGGTCAAGATTGAAAAGGGCGGGGACACGAATTTGCTCGCCGGCGACGTGGTCGATAAGTTTGAAGTCTTGCGCCGCAATCGCGAATTGCGCGGTTGCGTCAAGATCAAGTTTTCCGGCGACACGGATTTGCAAATCGGCGACGTCGTGCCTCGCGAGGTCTTTGACGCGACGAACGACAAGTTCGCGCAGCTTGGCGGCGCGCCCGCGACCGGCGAAAAGCCCAGGCTCGCGTCCGGTCAGACCCAGCTCCTGGGGATCACCACGGCGGCGGTTCAAAGCGAATCGTTCCTGGCCGCCGCGTCGTTCCAGGAAACGACGAAAGTCCTGACGGAAGCGGCGCTCGCGTACAAGGTCGACAATCTTGTCGGACTGAAGGAAAACGTTATTCTCGGGCGTTTGATTCCGGCGGGAACCGGCTTTAAAGCCTACCGCGACGCGCACTGGGATCATCGTCACGGAGGTCAGGTCGTCGACGAGACGTTCGACTTGCCCGTCTTTGAGGGGCGCGCGCCTTTGGATCTTCACATTGCCAAAGACGTCGACGGCTCTCCCGCGTTTGGCGCGACTCCCGACGAATCGACCGGTTTTTCGTCCTTCGACGAGAACGCGTTCTTCAATCCGAGCGACGGCTTTATGCCCCCGGTTTCCGACGACGAGAACATCCGGTTTGACCAATTTGGCGAACAAGGTTTCCCCGAGCAGTTCGACGAAAGCGGTTTCGGCGAGGACGAGCCGGAGCGTCTTGACGACGAAGAATGAACCGACGAGTTGAAGTCGTCGACGTTTTTCCGTCGGCGAGATAGAGTTAACCCGCGGCGCGATCTATCCTCGCGCCGCGGGCTTTTGTTTTTTGTTTGGCGACGTCGCTGCTCCGGACGGCGCTCCGCGAATCTTTCGATTATTGGCTCCGACGCGATTAGCTTCTTTTTGCCGATTGACTGGAACGCGACGGTTTGAGATAGGAAGATAATCTTTCCTACTCGGTCATTATCGGCGCGGTTTTCGATCGGCGCTCCCTTTACTTTCGGAACGATTGAGAGTATAATAGGGCGTCTTGTTGTTTTTATTCGCGTAAAAACGACGTTGAAGAGATCGCGGGTTCGTTTTTCATTAAGGGACGGGCGAGTATGTCGGAAAAAGTCTACGACGCGGTGATTGTCGGCGCCGGAATGTCCGGATTGGCGGCGGGCGTCAGGTTGGCGCAGTACGATCGGAACGTGTGCGTTCTGGAAAAACATGGCATGATCGGCGGTCTGAACTCGTTCTACCGTCGCGGCGGACGCAACTACGACGTCGGGTTGCACGCGCTGACGAACTACGTTCCGAAAGGGACGAAGACGGGACCTCTCGCTCGCGTTATCCGGCATTTGCGCATGCCTTGGGACGAGTTTGGACTTTCGCAGCAAAACGGCTCGTCGATCGCGTTTCCCGGCGTCGAGCTGAATTTTACCAACGATTTCAAACGTTTGGAAACGGAAATCGCCGACAAGTTTCCGACGCAAATCGACGGTTTTCGCAAGATGGTCGACGGACTTGTCGGTTACGATCAGCTTGGGCTTGGCGTCGCGGGCGGGTCGGCTCGCGAGTACGTTTCGCAGTTCGTCTCCGATCCTCTTCTTGTCGATATGATCTTTTGTCCGTTGCTCTATTACGGCGGCGCGCGCGAACAGGATATGGAATTCGGTCAATTCTGCGTCATGTTTCGCTCGATCTTTTTGGAAGGATTTGCTCGTCCTTACGACGGCGTTCGCCATATTCTCCTGAAATTACTCAAAAAATTCCGCAGTCTTGGCGGCGAGCTTCGTCTTAACGCGGGCGTCGGTCGATTTGAGACGCGAAACGGCGAGGTCGCGAGCGTCGTCCTGGAGAACGGCGAAGAGGTTCGCGCCAAACGATTCCTTTCATCGGCGGGCTGGCCCGAGACGATGAAACTTTGCGGCGCGGACGCCGACGTCGTCGAGCAATGCCCCGCCGGAAGACTCGGATTTGTCGAAACGATCAGCGTTTTAGACGTTGCGCCGAAAAAAATCGGACATGACAAGACGATCGTCTTCTTTAACGATTCCGATCAGTTTTCGTATCGCAATCCCGACGCTCTCGTCGATTTGCGCAGCGGAGTCGTTTGCTCTCCCAATAATTTCGCGTATTCGGAACCGCTCGAGGAGAATATGACGCGCGTCACCGCGCTGGCGAATTACGATCTGTGGCGCAAGCTTTCCCCCGACGAATACAAGCGGGAAAAATTGCGATGGTACGAGCGAATTTTAGAGTCCGCCGCGCGGTTTGTGCCCGAGTTCCGAGGGCACGTGATCGACGTCGATATGTTCACTCCTTTGACGATCGAACGGTTTACGGGTCGCGCGCGCGGCGCGATTTACGGCGCGTCCGACAAGAAATACGACGGCGCGACGCCTTACCGCAATCTTTTCGTGTGCGGAGCCGATCAGGGAATGGTCGGAATCGTCGGCGCTCTTGTTTCCGGGGTGGTGATCGCCAACCGCTACGCGTTGACCGACTGACCGCCGATATTACGTTTTAACGCGACTTTTTTGGGGAATCGCGGCGTTTCGTCGCGACGTTGTTTGGGGAATCGCGCGGCGACGCGAGAGGGGGTTCGTCGTGGACCGCTTCCGTTGAACCGCCGCCTATGGATGGGGTTTTTAATGAAATTTATCCATCTTTCCGACCTACATCTTGGTCTAAAGCTTTTCAACTACGATCTTATCGAAGAGCAGCGCGACGCGTTGGCTCAAATCGTGGAACAAGTTAAGCAAATTCAGCCTGACGCGGTCGTCGTGGCGGGAGACGTCTACGACAAATCGATTCCGTCCGCAGACGCGCTCGAGCTGTTCGACGACTTTCTCAACGAGATCAACGAAGCGTCGGCAAAAACTCAAATCATGACGATCAGCGGCAATCATGACAGCGCGCCGCGACTCGACCAATACCGTCGATTCCTGAGTCGGATGAACGTGCATATGGTCGGGCTTCCGCCGCGACGCCTCGACGAATCGATTGAAAAAGTCGCGATAGAAGACGAGTTCGGAGTCGTCAATTTCTACTTGCTTCCGTTCGTTAAGCCCACGAGCGTTAAGGAGATCGTCGGCGTCGACGAGAAAGGGAACAACTGGTCGTACGAAGAGTCGTTGCGTCGACTTCTCGAACGCGAATATATCGATCCGACCGAGCGCAACGTTCTGGTAAGTCATCAGTTCTCCTACCCAAGCGGACAATCCCCGGATTCCGTCGAGCGCATGGAGTCGGAGACGTACGGCGTTTCCGTCGGAAACGTCGACGCGGTGAGTTCCAACCTGTTAAGCGCGTTCGATTACGCCGCGCTCGGTCATATTCACAAGCCATGGAGTCTTGGCGGCGATCCCTGCCGACGCTATTGCGGAACGCCTTACCCTTATTCCGTCGACGAGCAGGGGCAAAAGAAAGGCTCCGTTCTCGTCGAATTGTTCGAAAAAGGCGCCGTCAATACGAGCGTCTTGCCTATAACGCCTCTGCGCGCCGTGAGAACGATCGAAGGTCTTTTCGAAGACGTCTTGAAACAGGGTTGCGACGATTACGTTCGCGTCGTGTTGACCGATCCCTCGGGCGAGATTCTGGTCGACGTTCGCGAGCGACTTCTCAACGCGTTTCCCAGATTGCTGGAGATTCGACGCAAACACGTCGCCTCGTCGGGCGGCGAGTCGTCGCGCGCGGGCATGACGACCGATCCGATGGAATTGTGCCGCATGTTTCTGGGCGAATTGACTCTTGAAGACGAAGAGCTGCTTCAGGACGTCGTCAACAGCGTGAAAGGAGTCGAAAGAGATGCGTCTTAAATGTTTGACGTTGCAGGCGTTTGGATCCTACGGAGAAAAGACGACGATCGATTTTACCGCTCCGCGTCAGAATCTCTTTCTTATCAGCGGGGACACCGGCTCCGGCAAGACGACCGTCTTCGACGCGATTGTGTTCGCGCTCTACGGCGAGGTATGCTCTTCGTTTAGCGACCGAAGGAAAAACGAGGAGTTGCAAAGTCAATTCGCCGACCCGACGGTCGCGCCGTTCGCGCGCCTGGAATTTGAACAGGGGGGAAAAGAGTACGTCGTCGAACGCGTTCCCCGATATTATCCGGTTAAAAAACGCGGCAAAACGATTGAACGCGTCAAAAACGCGAAGCCGGAAGAAGCGCTGCTGACGCTTCCGGACGGATCGATTCTCCAAAAAGGGGAAGCGAACGCCAAATTGGAAGCGCTTGTCGGGCTGAGCAAAGACCAGTTCACGCAGGTGGCGTTGATCGCGCAGGGCGAGTTTCTTCGCGTGTTGCGAACGGCGACGCCCGATAAGAAAAAGATTTTCGGCAAGTTGTTTAAGACGGAGATCTTTGGCGCGATCGCGGAGGAGCTCAAAAAGCGGCGCGACGATTCGGCCGGGGAACTTGAAAAAATCGGAGCGGCTCTGCGAACGGAGATCGCGCGCGCTCAATTCGACGAAGAAGACGAACGTTTTCCGGAAGCGAAAACGCTTTATGACGAGTTCGTCGCGTCGAAAGACAAAAAGCCGAATATCGCGCGCGTCGAGACGTTTTTGAGTCTCTTAAAAGAGAACTGCGAACGCTTATTGATCGAGCAGGCGGAGCGAAAAGACGCGCAAGTTCGCGCGCAACGCGCTCGCGACGTCGCGCTTGCGGAACGTTCCGCCGCCGACCAGCTCCTTAAAACGTTTGAGCAATTGGACAAAGCGGAGACGAAGCTCAAAGAATGCGCCGCGAGAGAACAGAAAACGCGCGACGCCGAGCGCCTTGCGAGCGACCTTGAAGCCGCGCGCGATCTTAACGTCGTCTGGACGGCTTTTGACAGAGCCGATAAAGAACTTACGCAAATTCGCGACAATCTGGAGAAGTTGAGAACGAAACTGCCCGAGCTTGAATTGGCGAGCGCGTCGGCGGCGGAATCGGAACAAAAAGCCGCCCAGGCGCGCGACGCCGCGACGGAAAGGTTTTCGGCGACGTCCGAGCGCGTCGGAGAAGCGCTGGCGAACTTCGATCTTATCGACGAGGTGAGCGAAGAAGCGTCGCGAGCGCGCAAGGCGCTTGACGAGAAAAAAACGCGCCTTCAAAAAGCCGAGTCCGAATTGGCGACGTTCGAACGACAGGCCGCGGAGAATCGACGTCGCGCGGACGAGCTCAACAACGCGCCCGTCGACTTGGCGCGCTGGAAGGAGGCGTCCGCCAAAGCGACGGAGCTTCAGGCGGATCTTGACGAAGTGAAAAAAGCGCGAGCGGACGCGTCGAAACAGGAGAAAAATGCGGCGAAAGCCCAAGCGGCCGCCGTCGAGGCCAAAAAGAAGTGGGGAGAGAAAAACGCCGAGTACGTCGCCGCGTTTTCCGCGTATGTCGACGACGCGGCGGGGATTGTCGCCGAGGCGCTTGAAGAGGGAAAACCGTGTCCCGTCTGCGGGTCGACGAGCCATCCGAATCCGCGCGTTCGCGGAGAAGGGGACGGCGCATGGACGAAAGAACAAATCGACGCGTTGCGCGAAAGCGTCGCGGAACTTCAGCGACAAGCGGAAGACGCGTCGGGCAAGGCGAAAGAGAACGCGGCGCGATTTGAAGGGTTGCGCGACGCGTTCGAGTCGCGACAAAAAAAAGCGCTCGAACGAATTGCGGAACGATGCGACGGCGTTTTCGAAGCGACGGATCCGGTCGACGCGGAAGCCGCGCTTCATCGTTGGCGCGACGACGTCAAAAGCAAACTGGACGAGGCGACGGCGCGAAACGACCAATTAGAGGCGGCGCTGGCGAATTTGTCGGGCGTCGACGAGCGACGCGCGTCGTTGAACGCGGCGAAAGATCAGGCGGCGAAGGACCTGGCGCAGTCTGAACAAACGCTTATCGCCGCGACGACGCGATTGGCCGAGTTGGAAAAGAAAAAGACATACGCGTCGCGCGAAGAGGCGAACGCGGAACTGGAGCGCGCGAAAGCCGACAAAGCGGCGGCGGACTCTTCGTTCCAGGTCGTCGGCGAAAACGCAAAGAAGGCGAAGACGGCGCTCGACGGCGCGCGCGCGAATATCGGGGCGCTGGAGGCGGACGAGCCGACGCGCCGACAGGAACGCGACGAAAGAAACGCGCGCTATCTCGAAACGTTGGCTGAAAAGAAGTTAGACGAAGAGACGTGGAAACGTCTGGTTCGCGAGCACGATAAGGACGAGATTCGGCAGTTGCGCGAAGAACTTCAAAAGTATCGCAACGAAGAATCGGCGGCGCGAGAGACGCTTCGCGCGGCGCGCGAAGCGATCGGGGGCAAAGAGCGGCCCGACGTCAACGCTTTGGACAAGATTAAGCAATTGCGCGAAGAGGAGTTAAGCGTAGCGCAAAACGCGTGGGAAAGCGTCAAAACGCGTCGCGAGGTCAACGCGGGCGTTTGCGCCGGTTTGGAGCGCGAACTTGCCAAAAACGGAGTGTTGGCGAAGAAAAACGCGCGACTTGAAGATCTCTACCAGCGTTTGGCGGGCAAGAAGACCGGCGCGAGAATGGATTTGGAGACGTGGGTTCAGCGCTATTATCTTGGACAAATTCTCGATTCGGCCAACGCGCGCTATCGATCGATGTCGCGCGGAGAATTTGAGTTGCGCATGTTGAACGACGACAAGGCCGGAGAAGGTTCCAATCGCGGACTCGATCTTTGCGTCTATTCGACGATCACCGAGAGAGAACGCGAAGTCAACACGTTGTCCGGAGGAGAGTCGTTTATCGCGGCGCTTGCGCTCGCGCTGGGCATGGCTGATTTGATTCAGAGCCAGTCGGCGGCGATTCGACTCGACATGATGTTTGTCGACGAGGGGTTCGGCTCGCTCGACGACCAGTCGCGCGCGGAAGCGATTAAAGTTCTCAAGCAAATCGCGGGCGGTTCGCGACTTATCGGCGTCGTGTCGCACGTTACCGAACTCAAACACGCGATCGACGACCAGTTAGTCGTAACCAAAGACGAAAAAGGAAGCCACGTTAAGTGGATTTTGG
>CAMZEO010000103.1 GCA_947305735.1 uncultured Planctomycetales bacterium
ATTTCGGAAGCGTTCGCGCCGAACGCCGCGAACGCGACGATCAGGAACGCCAGCAACGTTTTTTTCATTTGCTTTTCCTTATGATTGGTTCGGTAATCGAATCAAAAACGCGCTCGGTCAAAAGCCAGGCGCCAACAAGAACGGCAAGACCGCTCCCCGCGCGGCGCGTTCCTAACAAAACGCTCGCGCGTCACAAAATTTACCCGTTTTTAAACGCGCGTCAATATTTCGCCGTTTCCCTTTTTGAACCGACGCGCGTTGAAAAGACGGTTTAACCAACGAAACGCTTTAATTTTACGCGTTAGGACGAAGCCGAACGTCGCGAAAATTTTTCAACAATCTCGAAAAAATACGTCGGCTCTCTTAAAACGCGAAGGAAGTCGTTTTGTCTTCGACGCGATTGAACGCCCGCGCGGAGTCGGCAAAAAAGCGCTCGCGAAGTCGCTCTCTTGCTTAGGTCTCGATCTCTACGCGCCGACCGAAAATCGCCGAAAAGGCGACATGGCAAAAGTTCCGAACGAAGAAGGAACGTTCCGTTTCCCCTTCCCGATCGAACCCGACGTAGCGGGAAGGAAACGCGCGCGAAAATCGGAGGAGAAACTGGAGAAAAGCGTTTATCAAACGTCTCAAAAAAACGTCCGGTCTTTCTCCAAACTCGACCGAAATAGGGTAAAATGAGGCGAAACAAGAACAATCGCCCCGCGCGGGCGAAGTCCTCTTCCGTCTAAAGCGTTAAAGCGTTTGAAAAAATATCCCAAAGGAGTTCCGTTATGAAAAACGGCGACGTCAAGGAGTTTTTAGATCTTCTTTACCTTGGTCAGGAGTTAGTCTTTGATTTTCATGGACAGAAATACTTTCTCCAAGGCTGGTGGAAAAATGATAAATCAAGGATGGTTCTCGATAATGTAAGCGTTGAACCGTTCTCTGCTTATGTTTGGGATTATGAGGCCGAAACCATGAAAGAATGCGCGGACGCCTTTCTTGCGGCGCCTATTTGGGAGGGTAAAGAATTCCTTCAAATCGAATCGGAAGTCGATTGGACGGACTGGTAATACCAAAAAAGTGAACCCGTCGGGGGCGCTACCAACACCCGACGGGCTTTTGTTTTCGAGAACGCGAACGTCCTTCAAATAACTACCCAAGGATTTTATCCCGAGATTTGACGACGTCAATGTCCCGGTCGTTTTTTTGCCTGTTTAGGACGCTTTCAGTTGCCTAGGTAATCGTAGACGGTTGTAACTAATCCTATTATAAATCGACGGTCATTTCTCATTCGCCGTTAATTCAAGGTAACGCTCAAAAAGGAACGACAGACGTTCGTCGTCCGATTCAAATTTCTTAGCCCTATACGCTTTGTCGATAATCGCGTCCAGCTTCTTATGAGCTTGATACAACGCGTCGGGCATTGTGTTCGGGTTGTAAAGGACGTCGAGCGAGCAATCCTTGTATATTTTGCGCGCGTTGAGAACCGCTTGCGCGGCGGTTTCGATTTTGCTCTTTATTTCCGCCGTTTCAGTCGGCCAGGGATAATTGTTGTAGACGATTCCTCCAGTATAGCGGTAGTCGCTCTTCAAACGTCCGCATACAGTTCTTGTCCAAGTCATGTGCATACGACTTGTAAGAATCCCAAAGTGATAAAGCGTGGCATGAGGGACAATTTTAACGAGATTACTGGGAATGTGGTCAGGACTAAAAAACCAATCGGGATATATCGCCTATTTACCGATAATGTTTCGGGCATTATTAGGAAGGTTGAATCGAGAATATTTTCAAATGTGAGAAATGGCGATATCAAGAAGTTTTTGGATCTCCTTAGTTTTTTGAAAACGGAGAAAAACGTTCTCGTTTCCGAATAAACTCTCTTGAGTATTGTAAATCATCCTTCTTCAAGTTTCAAGAATTTTTAAAGAAATGAAGGAATATTTGACGTCTCCGAAACGTCGACGCGAGGACTTGAAAAACGCGTTGATTGTCGCTACAATGGAGGGCGCGGCGCGTTTCTTTCGACGCGTTCGTATTCGGCGACATTTATCAAAAGATTAAGGCGACTAACAAGGTGAAAACCATGGCAAATTCCGAAACGACGGCGCGGAGCGACAGACCGTCGACGCTGTTCGCGGAGCCTTTTGTCGTCGACGATAGTCCGACCGTCGAAAGTTGCGCGCGAATTGTCGAAAGCGAATCGGGAGTCCTTCTGGGCGACGCCGAGCGCGTTCTAAAAATGTTTCCCGACCGGTCGGTTCAAATGGTCGTAACGTCGCCGCCGTACTGGTCGTTGAGAGACTATCATATCGACGGTCAGATTGGGCTAGAGAAAAGCGTATATCAGTATATTGAACGACTTGCGGACATATTTGACGAAGTCAAACGCGTTCTGAAAGACGACGGGACGTTTTGGCTGAACATTGGCGACAGCTACACGTCCGGAGGGCGCAAGTGGAGGGCTCCCGACGGAAAGAATAAAGCGCGCGCTATGTCCGTAAGACCGGACACGCCCGAAGGTCTTAAACCAAAGGAGCTTATCGGCGTTCCGTGGCGTCTTGCGTTCGCTCTGCAGAGTCGCGGCTGGTATTTGCGTTCGGATATTGTGTGGGACAAGCCTAATTGTCAGCCGGAAAGCGTTAAAGACAGACCGACAAAATGCCACGAATATATGTTTCTTCTGACAAAGTCGGAGAGTTACAAATACGACGTCGACGCGGTTAAAGGACCTAACGGCAGGAGGATTCGCGACGTATGGAGCGTTAACACGCGCTCTTACAAAGAAGCCGCCGGACATTTTGCAATTTATCCTATTGAACTTGTTGAGCCGTGCGTAAAATTCGGAAGTAGCGAAGGCGACTTGATTTTAGACCCTTTCCTGGGATCGGGAACTTCCGCAGTCGCGGCAAGCCGACTTGGGCGTCGGTTCGTCGGTATCGAACTGAATCCAGATTATTACGAGTTGTCGCTCAAAAGATTATGCGCGGAAGGAATGTACGCCAAGGGGAAAGTGTATGAACGAGATTGCGATTCCGTCGACTGCTAAGCAAATCCAAGCGCAAAGGATTTTAAAAGAGTATCGAGAAACGATGTTGGGTTCCTCTCTTCAGAGAACAGTAGCGCAAATTTCGCCCAAGACACTCCATAAAGAGATTGTTAATTATGTTCCCGTAGGAGGGATGAAACGACTCCAAGCATTGGGAATTCGCGAAGAAGTAGTTTTTGCTCTACCCTGCGTTTTAAAGACAAATCCTCGGTTGTTGGGATATTATCGATTGCTAATGGGAATCAGCGAAAAACAGTTTTATACAGGCTCTTCTGGTTTATCGTCCTTTCGACCAATGGAACGCGACGGACGAATCGCGTCCCATTCGGACGATGATATTATCGATTTGTGCAAGTCGATTAATGGCGCGATGAACGTTTTTCTCGGAAACGCGAGCGTCGATTCTCTTAAAATGGACTTAAACGACTTACCCTTAATGACTTGGGAGTGTATGTCGACGGGGTATGGCGCAACATCATCGGTCAGCAAGCCGCTTTACACGTTTTTAACGCCATTAAGGTCATTGTTAAAAAAAGAATCGATCTTGTAACGTGTGATGAAGAAAAGAAAATATGCTTCAGGAATGCGAGTAATTGCTTCTATGAAATATCCCCTGGCACAGATCCGGACATTTCCGTTCTGGAAGGTGGGAACGAGAAAAAGCTTTGCATAGAAATTAAAGGCGGACAGGACGTCGCCAATGTCCATAATCGAGCGGGCGAAGCGGAAAAATCGCACCAAAAAGCGGCTCAGGAAGGATGGTGCGAAAAATGGACGCTGATTTATCTGACAGGACTTCGAGAGGAACAGCGAAAGAAGTTGATAACGGAATCACCCTCTACGGACCTGTGGTTCGACATTAACGAAGTCTGCGCTCAGTCAGGTCAATCCTACGAAGACTTCAAAGAGGCGATTATTGGCAGATTGGGACTGTAAAAAAGCAACGTCGCCCTGCTTCTCTTTCCTTGATTACAGAGAAAGGACGCAGATTTGCGTTCGAGAAAATCAATCAAACCCTCCGGTTCCGCGCGGAAAACACGGATCCGGAGCTGTTGATTGTTCTCACGGCAAGTCGCCGGAGAAGAAATCGAGCGCTTTGGGGAGCGAGACGCGCCAGTAGTCCCACGAATGAACGCCGTTTCTGACGCGGAATTCGCACGGAACTTTTAGCATGCGCGCTTTTTGAAAGAATTCCCAGGCGCCCTGGAGGCAGAAGTCGTCGTCGCCGCAGTCGATTGTGAATTTGACGGCGTTTTTGTCCTCGAATTTGTCGAGCAGAAGCACGACGTCGTTCGCTTCCGCGTAGGTCTGTTTGGCGTCGAAATCTTCTTCGTCGGCTTTCGGACGGCGCTGACCGAACATAACGGCGGGGCTCATGGCGTAGGCGGCGCTGAATAAGTCGGGTCGGCGCAACGCGTAAAGCAACGTTCCGTAACCGCCCATCGACAGTCCGGCGACCGCTCGATTTTCCTTGTCGGTCTTACAACGATACTCCTTTTCGATCGTCGGAATAAGCGTCTCGAAGAAAAACGTCTCGTACTTGTCGTCGGAGCCGTAGACGTCGCGATACCACGTGTCGCGCGCGTCTGGCATGACGATAATCCGTTTGCGGTCCGGTTTGGCGTCGAAATACGCGTCGCAAATTCCCTGCATTTGTCCTTTTTCGGCGCTCGACCACGTCTTTTCGTCGTCGGTGAGTCCGTGGAGCAGGTATAGAACCGGATAGCTTTCTTCGCCGTCTTCGTATCCGGTCGGCAGATAGACAATATAGCGAACGTCTTGTCCGCGACCGTCTTTAACGACGCCTTTAACAAGTTCGCTGGCAAAATTTTGCGTCGCGCCGACGATTAACGCCGACGCGAGGAAAAACAGGACGATTAACGACAATTTGTTCAATTTCATCATTTGGGTTCCTTTGTAAAAAACGGGGTCGAACGCCGTCATTGTAAAGCGTCGTCTCTAAAAAACAAGTTTTTCTTCGTCGATTCCTTTTCTTTCGGGCAAATCAATTTGACGTCGACGTTTTAGGTTGGTATATTCTGAAAAACGGTCGTCGGAGCCCGACGTGCCGCGACGAACCTTCACGCCACCATCAATCGGGTCAAAGAAATGACGAACACACATCGTTTATTGTCGATAATCGCGGCTCTCGCGCTTGCGGCGTTCGCGACTTGCGTCCAGGGGTCCGACGTCGCGCTCAATCTTCAGGAAGAATCCGCGCGCGAGTATTTTTCGCTCAAACGGCAACTCGCCGAGGGAATGAAGCCGAACGTCGCGCAAACGGCTCGCAACGAACAGGCGACGCTGTTCGAATCGGATCGCGACCCGCTCGATATTGTCGTTCGCCGAACGTCGGCGCTGCTCGACGAGCTGCAAAGCTCCTGCGACGAAGGGGAATTGACGCAAGTCGAAGCGAACTGGGCGGAGTTCCTCAAACGCTACGAGGCGGCTTGTCAAAACGTTACGAAAGAAAACGTCGACGCGCCCGAAATCGCCGCCGCGCGTCTGGCGCTCTTTAACGAAGCGTGTCAATTGCGTCGCGCGATCGCGCTGAAGAACCCGTTGTTGACGTTTAGCGACGTGTTGTTCATCAAGCGCGACTATTGTCCCAACGCGCCCGGCGGGGAGCTCGCGGGCAATCATATGGTCGACCAGTTCTTCGGGTTCAACGCGTATCCCGGCGGGGGGCTGTTCCTGCTGAAAAACGCGTTTACCGACAAGCCGGAGCTTGTGAACGTGCTGGAAAATTCCGTCGTCGAAAACGGCCGGCTTAAGGGAACGAAACTCGACGCGACGTGGGGCTTTCTCGCGCCTCACCTGACGTACGACGGCAAACAGATTTACTTTGCGGCGACCGACACGAAATCGCCGCGCCATGCGTACGTCTGGAACGAAGACAACAGCTATCATATTTTCCGCGCGAACGTCGACGGCACGAATCTCGTTCAGCTCACCGACGGACCTTACGACGATATCGACCCGTGCCTGCTTCCCAACGGGCGCGTCGTCTTTATCTCCGAACGTCGCGGGGGGTACGGTCGGTGCCACGCGCGCCCCTGTCCGAGCTACACGCTCCACTCGATGAACCCGGACGGAAGCGACATAACGCTGCTGAGTCCGCACGAGACGAACGAATGGGCGCCGTCGGTCGACAAGAACGGGATGATCGTCTATACGCGCTGGGATTACGTCGATCGCGGGGCGTGTCAGGCGCACCATCCGTGGACGACGTTCCCGGACGGCCGCGACGCGCGCGCGATTCAGGGCAACTATACGGAGGACGAACATGCGCGTCCGCATTTCGAGACGTCGCTGAAGCAGGTTCCCGACTCGAATCTTCTCGTCGCGACCGCCAGCGGACATCATACGCAAAACTTCGGCTCGATTATTCTTATCGATCCGCTCGTTGAAGACGACGACGTCGGGGACGACCCGATGGCGCCGATTCGACGCGTCACGCCCGACCAGCTCTTCCCGGAAGCGGAAATCGGCGTTCACGGCCCGCCCACGAACTACGGTCAGCCGTTCCCCCTGAGCGAAGATTTCTTCCTGGTCGTCTACGACGCGTTTAGCGGATCCGCCAAGGGACACGACAACGATTTCGGAATCTACCTGCTCGATTCGTTCGGGAACAAGATTCTGCTCTATCGCGACCCGGAAATTTCGTGTCAACATCCGATTCCGCTCGCGGCGCGACCCGTCCCGCCGATCATTCCGCACCAGACGCTCGTCGGAATTCCTGAATCGGAGCGCGATCGATTCGACGTCCCCGCCGAATTGCCGAAGACGGCGACCGTCGGTCTGGTCGACGTCTATAAGACGACGCGTCCGTTCCCCGAAGGGACGAAGATTAAAGAACTTCGAATCGTTCAGATCCTGCCCAAGACGACGACTCATGCCAACTGGCCGTGGATCGGGTTCGGCGGCGACAACAGCGCGCGCAAAGTGTTGGGCAAAGTCCCCGTCGAAGAAGACGGGAGCGCGCGATTCGAAGCGCCGGTGAACGTTCCGTTCTATATTCAGGCGCTCGACGCGGACGGCGTCGCCGTGCAGACGATGCGCAGCGCGACGTATGTTCATCCGGGCGAGACGCTTACGTGTCTGGGCTGTCACGAAGGACGCTTCAACACGAACCAGAACCTCGACAGCGTAACGCCGACCGCGTTTACGCGCGCGCCCTCGACGATCGAGCCGGACGTCAAAGGCTCCAACCCGTTCAATTATCCGACGTTGGTGCAGACGATTCTCGACAAGCATTGCGTCGAGTGTCACGAGCGGGGCGCGAAAGAGGGCAAGACGTTCGAACTGGGACGCGGTCCGGAAGATCAGTATTTCCTAACGTCGTATATCAATTTGCGTCCGTATGTGTACGTGACGGGAAACGGAAACGCCAATCCCAAAGCGCCCGTCTCCGAGCAACCGGACACGGGCTGGTCGTGGAACCTGTTCACCAAGGCGAAGACGTATCCGGGTCAATTTGGCGCGAACGCCTCGCCCCTCTGGAAGACGCTTAAAGAAGGGCATTACGACGTCAAGTTGAGCGACGAAGAAAAGCGCGCGCTCGCGCTTTGGATGGACAACAACTGCGACTTCTTCGGCGCGTACGAACTCGACACGCTTCAGGCGCAGCGTCGCGGCGAGGTTGTGAAACCGACGTTGGAATAGTCCGAAGTCGAACCGGCGGTTCGCGGTCCGACGGCGGACTTCCGGTTCGCGCCGCCGCGCGGAGATTTAGTATCCGCTCCCGTTGGTCGGTTTCGTCGCCCGGACGCCGCGGGCAAACAGGGTTGCGCGCCGCCGCGTTCCGCCGCGGGCGTCGAGCCGCCGTCTGTAGACGACGGGCGCGCAAATTTTAGCGTTGCAACGCTTTATTGAGGAATATTTCGTTTGGGCGGCGCGTCGGTCGATCGGAACCGTTTGAAAATCGCGCGATACAGAGACCAACAATTTTAGCGATTTTAACAAAAAAACAGACTTTGTATTTAAACAGGTAAAAAAAGAGGAAAAAAACGAATTTAGAAGCGGCGCGCTCGGTTGATTTCTTTTTAGAGTCGGTTACAATCTATGAGATTGGGCTTTGTACGCCCGAGCGCATTTTGACATTTACTCCATACGAGGCAATCCTATGACTCTTTCTACCAAGAACAGACGGGAAGGTTTTACTCTTGTAGAACTCCTCGTCGTCATCGCCATTATCGGTATTTTAATCGGACTTCTTCTTCCCGCGGTGCAGGCGGCTCGCGAAGCGGCGCGCCGTATGCAGTGCACGAACAATTTGAAGCAACTCGGACTTGGGTTCCAGAATTACCACGACGTTAACGGCGCCCTGATGGCGGGCACGAACGGCGCGAACGGTCTCACGTGGGCGTGGAAGATTCTGCCGTTCATCGAACAAAATTCTCTCTATCAGTTGATTACCTGGAATCCGGCCACGTACCACGGCAGCGACGGCAACGCCGCCGTCTTCAATCAGAAGAACCGCATTAGCACCCTCTGCTGTCCGAGCGACAATCCGAAGGCGGTTATTTCCGGCGACATCTCCCAATACAACGACAAATACGAGGCCAACTACGTCGTTTCCGTCGGCAGCACCGCGTGGTACGACACGATCGGCACCGAAGTCGGCAAGAACTGGTGGGTCGAGAAACTTGACGTCAACGGAGTTGCGGAACACCATGGCGCGTTCTTTGGCGGTCATTATCAGTCCGGTTCTCACGGAACGTATCAGACGTGGGCTTGCGCGACCGACGGGCTTTCCAACACGGCGATCGCGAGCGAGTTGATCATCGGACATCCGCGTTCGACGAACGGTCGTATGGACACCCGCGGCATTTTCTGGCGCGCGTGCCTGACTCCGTTCTACACCCACTACAACACGCCGAACTCCACTTTTTACGACAAGATGCTCTACGACTATTGTCGTTGCGAAAACCTCCCGGATCTGAATCTTCCCTGTCAGGACTACCGACTCCTTACGAAATCTCCGATTCAGGGCGATCCGATCGATATCGCATGGGTTGCCGCGCGCTCGCGCCATCCGGGCGGCGTCAACGTCGTCTATGGGGACGGTTCCGTTCACTTTGCGAGTTCGACGATCGCCGCCGACGTTTGGCGCGCAATCGGTTCGACGCAAGGCGGCGAGAGTATTCAAGGTCTCTAATTCATAGGAGCGTTTGTATATGAAAACCGCTTTTGTCAAGGTTGCGATTTGCGTCGCGCTTGTCGTGTCGACGCTCGCTATCTCCGGGTGCGGTTCGAAGGTTGCCCGTTGCGTTCTTTCCGGAACCGTAACCACCGACGGCGAACCGGTTCCGGTTGGAACGGTTCTGTTCATTCCCGAGAACCCGGATCCGAAACTTCAGGTCGCGGGAAGTTCCGCCGATATTATCGACGGCAAATACGAGCTTTCGCGCGAAACGGGGCTCGTTCCCGGCAAATACAAGGTTCAGGTGATCTCGCTGGTTGATCGCAACAAGAAAACGGGCGAAATCGTCGATCCGGAAGACGTTAAAGACGGTCTCGTCAATCCTTTGGACTTAGTGCACGAAGATCTCGTTCCGCCGAAGTTTGGCTCCGCGACGGAACAGTACGTCGAGGTTGGCAAGGCTAAGACGATGACCTACGATATCCCCATGGTCAAAGAATAAAGTTTAAAGTTCGGAAGCGAGACGAGTTTCGCTGAGTTTTTGAAAAAAGAGGTCGGTCGTTTTGCGCGTTCGACCTCTTTTTTTGTCGGCGCGCAGTTGTTAAACCCCGCGTTCGCGGGCGTTTGTCAGCCGCCGTCTGTAGACGATGAATACGTAAACCTTGGCGATGCAACGATTTGAGAACACCGTGTTGACGGGAGTTCGTCAGTAGACGCGACCGCAGGACTCCGAGACGCAAGGCTTTTTGGAACCGCCCCGCGTTGGCGGCTTCGCGCCCTCTAGGCGGCGGGAGAATTTTTATTTTGAAGTGGCGTTGTTTGAGGATGGTAATCGCGCGATCAACGCGACGACTGAAAAGAAACCGGATCGCTATTCTTCGTTGAGCCAGATATTGACGTCGACGGCTCCGACGTCCAGCAAATCGGCGATTTTTTCAACGCTCCAGCCTTGCTGATAAAGCTTCTTCGCCGTCGTCTTTTTTGTTTCGATTATTCCCTCGGCCTTTCCTTCAGCCTTTCCTTCAGCCTTTCCTTCAGCCTTTCCTCTGGCCTCTCCTCTGGCCTCTCCTCTGGCCTCTCCTTCGGCAATCCATTCGGCTTTCTTTTCAGCGGCTCCCTCGGCAATGATACGATCCAGTAGTTCGCACATATTTTCCGGCTCCTTATTGAAACCTTTCATAATTGTTTCATACGCGAAACGAGCGTCTTTAACAACGTAATTCAGGAAATGCGCCATCTCCCTCAAGTGGGTGAAATTACCGCATGGCAACTTTCTCAGCTCGCTCAATCCCCAACCGTTGCGTTTGCAACGAAAATACCCTGCGATAAAGCGGATATCTTCGGGATAATTTCGCAACTCGTCGTCCGACGCGCCCGCGAAATCGACGACTCGAATTTTAAAGTCTTCGAAATGAGGACGCATTACTTTGGCGACGTCGTCGGACATGGTGGCGCGCTCGGACAACTTGCGGTTGTTCCGCCATGGCTCGTCTCCAAAATACAAAACCGTTGTGAAAACCGGCGCGACGCGGTCGGTCCCAATGACAAATTGATCGCCAAACGCGGCGTTGTTGAGTTCGTCCCGATACGTTGCGCCGTCGTATCCAAAGACGCGGATCGGCATATTCGGCTCGACTTTCGATTGAACTTCAAACGCGAACACGCACTCGCACTTGCCGTTTCTCACGAAATACTTCGCGACGTCCCGACGCAGTTCCCGCAGCCGTCCTCCTGATTCGTAGGCGGAATTTAACGGCGCGTTGCGCAACTCGTCGGGAGCGACAAAATCCCGACCTTCGGCGAATATCGCGTTGATTAGCCCGGCGGCGACGTCGTCGTAAGTAATCAGCGGCGTTTCAACATTCGATTTTTCAGCGCTCATAGGCAAATCCCCCCGTCCCTATTATATCGCAACTTCTCGTTTCAAACAAGAAGGGATTATTGTCGGATTTTGAAAAGATTGGAGGAAACGGAGAAAACGACGCTTCGACTTGATTCGGAATTCGTCAGTTTTTTTGCGGCGCGTTGATTGGGCGAGTTGGCATATGGGCGCCGACGACTTCGCTTGCGTTAATCCGGGGACGTTTGCGGCAATTATTACGAAACTGTTTTTTTTGAATAATCGCGGCTTTTTTGTTCGGAATTTAAAGGTCCCCAATTGTTTTCTCATTGCGGAAAACGCCGTTTCTCGCTATCATTAAGAAACGTCGGGGGCGCGATGGATTTTTCGTTTGTTTTTCTTGATTTTATTTTCCGCGTTTGGTAAGATTAACTCGACGCGGAACGGCGACGGTCGCCGCCGACGGAGTTTCGCGCGAAACCTTGCTCCCGAGGGAGAGTTACAAAATATTGCGCGGCAAATATTAAGGAGAAAAAACATGAGTCAGTATCAATGCAGTCCTTGCGGTTACGTTTACGATCCCGCCGTTGGCGATCCGGACGGAGGAATCGCGCCGGGCACGGCTTTCGCGGATATTCCCGACGACTGGGTCTGCCCGATCTGCGGCGCTTCCAAAGCCGACTTTGTGGAACTCTGATTAACGTTATTTGTTGTAATAACATGACTTCGAGCGGTTTTCACATTGTTGAACAACGATCGAAGTTGGACGCGGGACGGTTTCTAACGGTTGTCATTTTTAAGGAGACGGAACATGAAAAAAGCGTTGAACAGGCGAGGTTTCACCCTGGTCGAGCTTTTGGTCGTTATCGCGATCATCGGCATTTTAATCGGTCTTCTGTTGCCCGCCGTTCAGGCGGCGCGCGAAGCGGCGCGTCGTATGCAATGCACGAACAACATGAAGCAATACGGACTGGCGATGCAGAACTACGCCGACGTCAATCAGTCGCATTTTCCGTTCGGCATGACGTATCCGACGAACGGCTGGAAAGATTTCGGCGGAATCGCGTACGAACGTTCGACTTGGGTTCCGCGGATCTGGCCCTTTATCGAACAGACCGCGCTCTACAGTATCTACGATTTCCGCGTCGGATTCTACGCGGAACCGAACTGCGCGTACAACAATCCGTCGGCGTCGCGGCCGGTCAACACGCCCGTTTCGTACTACTATTGCCCGAGCGATCGTCCGGGCGCTCTTTGGCGCGCGGATCCTTATTCTCAAACGCGCGGCAATTACGTCGTCAACATGGGCAACGACTGGTTCTGGAATTCCGCGAAACCTTCCATGCCTTACAAGAACGACAACTGGAAGGGCGCGCCGTTCTATCTCAACATCAGCACGACGCTTTCTCAAGTCGTCGACGGAACCTCGAACACGATGATCGCGTCCGAAGTCATTTGCGCGGAAGACTCGGCGTTTGACTTCCACGGTCAAATTTTCAACGACGAAGGTCCGGGCCCCGGCTTCATGACCGTTACCGGTCCGAATTCGTCGACGCCCGACAGTTGCTATTGCTACACCGGCGCGTCCGGCACTTCGTTGAACACGACCAACCGATTCATCCCCTGCACGGGAACGCCTCTTTCTGGAGACGAACGTTATCAGGCGGCTCGCAGCAAGCATCCCGGCGGCGTGAACACGGCGATGTGCGACGGGGCGGTTCGATTTGTTTCCGACACGGTCGAACTCGAAGTCTGGCGCGCGGCGGGCAGCACGCAAGGCGGCGAAACCAAGGGGTTGCCGTAATGTCGGCGTCGTTTAAAGAGGAGTTTGAACCAATGAAGAAATATCTCGTTTTCGCGCTTGTCGTCGCTTTCGTATGCTCGGCGACGACGGGCTGCGGATCAAAGAAAAAAGAAGTGGAGATTAGCGGCGTCGCCACGATCGACGGAACCCCGATCGATCTGGGGATCGTTCAGTTCTTCACCGACGCCGCCGAGGGCGGCGGCAACGTTCAGGACGGGCGGTATACCGCCAAAGTTCCGACCGGCGAATTAACCGTTCGCGTTCGCGGATATCAGTACACCGGTCCCATGCCGGAAGTTCCGGAGCCGGCGCCGGGCGCGCCTCCGAGCCCTCCTCCGCAACGTCCGAGAAAACCGATCACCGACGAAAATATGTGGCAGAATCCGACCTTTAAAATTACGATTAACAAGGGCGGAACTTACGACCTTAACTTTACCGGCGACAATAAATAGAAAGAATCGCGCCGCGACCTTTCGGAAACGCGGCGCGGGTTTTCGTCAAACCTGACGCCGCGACTTTTTCAACTAGCAA
>CAMZEO010000104.1 GCA_947305735.1 uncultured Planctomycetales bacterium
CTCTCCTTGTCGCGCGACGCAATGACGTTTCTCGCGTCGCGTTCGTATTTCAAAACGCTTTCGACAATTTGAACGAGCTGTTCGACGATCGATTCCTCCGAAAGACCGAGAGTCGCCTGATTGCTCACCTGAAAAAGCTCGCCGAGAGGACGCGACCCCTCTCCGTAAAAGCCGCGAACTTCAAGATTGATCTTTTTGAGACTCTGAAAGACGCGAGAAATTTCGCCCGTTTCGATCAAACCGGGCAAATGCAGCATCACGCTCGCGCGCATTCCGGTTCCGACGTTCGACGGACAAGCCGTCAGATAACCGAACCGTTCGTCGAACGCGTAATCCAACCGAGACTCGAACAGATCGTCAAACTCGTTGATCTTTTTCCAAAGTTCTTTGAGCACGAAGCCGCCGGCGGTCGCCTGCAATCGAAGATGATCTTCCTCGTTGATCATAACGCCGCGTTCTTCGTTGTTCTGCACGATTAGCGCGCGCGGACAGTCCAACTTGACAAACTCCAAGCTGACAAGCTGACGTTCGTGCAGAAACATGGCGTCGTCTTCGGAAAGGTCTTCGAAATCAATCGTTTCGAACTCTCCTTTGGGCAAGACCGCGTCGGCGGTCGCTTTAACCGCGTCGACCACGTTTCTAAAATCGCTCTTCGACGCGCGCGCCGCAAAAGGGAAACCCGCGACGTTGCGAGCCAATCGAATTCGACTGGAAATCACGACGTCAGAATCCGCGCCGTCGCCGCGCAACCAGGCGCCTCGTTGTTTTGTCAGATCGTTTAAGTTCACCAGTTCGCCTCTTGTTCGAGTCCGATCGAAGGATAGAACCGCGCTCCAGCGGTTCGGAATTGAATATCCTACCCTTTCCTCGCTTTTTCTTCAAGTCCTACGCGCGGAAAAAATGGAAAATCAAAGCGAGAGCGGCTCGCTGGCCAATTGGCGTTCGCCGCGCGTCAAGTCGAACATATCGCGGATCAATTGGACGTCGCAGGGACGCTGCGCGACGTCGCGGCGAGCGAACATACGTTCCTGAGTTTGAATCATTAAGTCGGCGGGAATTTCGGTGATTTGACCGAACGAACGCGCGTAATTGACGAAACTGGGAACGGAGGTCGTGACGAACCCGTAAGTCATGCTGCACGCGCCGATCGTCTTGCCAGTGAAGATGCTCGTATTGATCGCCGTCTTCGAATAGTCGCCGATCACGCACCCGAGGAATTGCATTCCCGACGGGAATTTTCCCGACGGAGTCTCCTGCGACACTTCGTTATAGGAGTTTTTCAAATCGCTGTTGCAAGTCCCGGCCCCAAGGTTGACCCAGCTGCCAAGATAACTGTGTCCGAGAAATCCATGGTGCTGCTTGTTCGAGTAAGGTTCGATCGTCGTCGCTTCGACTTCGCCCCCGATTTTGCAGACGGAACTGATCGCGACGTCGTCTTTAATCGCGGCGTGTTCGATCACCTTGCTGCGCGGCCCGATATAGACGGGTCCTCGAATCAGACAATAGGGACCGATCTGGACGTCGGGACTTAAAATAATCGGTCCCGACTTCGTGTCGGAAACGAAATAATCGCCGATTATCGGAGAAACGCTTTCGTCCTTGGGAACGAAGACGCCGTCCAGGATCTCGCGATAGAACCCCGTCGAAATACGATGTTCGAGGTTGGCGCCGATTATCTTCATGTGAAAACGAATCACGTCGGACGGGCGTTCAAGCAACTCGATTTGACGACTTGGGTAAACGATCGGCAAGTCGAGATCCTGCAAGATTCCCTGAAGCTCGGCGCACCCCAACTCGCGATTCGGCAACATATCGGGCGTATTCAGCACGGCGGCGGCGATTGACGAACCGGAAAATACGACCGCTCCGCGCTCGTATTCGCGCGAGACCAGTTCTTTCCAAAGCCCTTCGAGAGAACACTCGGGAACGGTTCGTCCGTTGATGAGCAAAATAGGTCCTTTTCGTTCTCCCTTGTCGGGCGACCACGATTCCGGAACGTCGGCGCGCAAAACGGCTCGAAGATGGTTGCGCGCGACCAATTCAATCCGCGCGCCCAGTTCTTTCGCAATATTGATAAGCCGCATCGACCCCACGCTGATAGAGAAAGAGGCGCGTCCGATAGTGACGGGATAAAGATTGGGGACGTTTTGATCTTCAAACAAGATGACGTGCATATAAAAAATCCTGAAAAAACGGTTGTCAACTCTTCCGCGTCAAACGGCAAGCGACATTATAATGCGGGGGCGTCGTCTTGCAACGGGGGACGACGCGGGTCTCCGCCGACGGCTCGCTTCTCAGACCGCGCCGACGCGAAATCGGACCGGACGCCCGACGCGAAATTGGAGCGATCGACGTCCGCTCATTCGAACCGGAAAAAAAAATGAAAAAAATCGGCAATTTTATGCAATTCGGAACGAAAATTGCGTAATACTCACAAGGCGTCGGCAACCGCATTAATAAGACGGCGCTTCCTGCCAATCATTATCAATAAGGACAGACAAATGAGTAAGCACGCTTTTCGATATTTATTCGTCGCTTTGCTCGGAGGCTGCGGCGCTCTGGGAATTCAAGCGTTTCTCAACGGTTCGTTCGACTCCTTCCTTTCCGCGCAAAATCTGGGCTCGCCTTACCTGAACTACGACCGACCCGGCGCGCGTATGGATCAAATCCCGCCGTTGCCGGCCGCGACGCAATCGATCGACAGCCTGACGACGCCCGTCGCTCAGGATACTTTTCAGGCGCAACTCGACGAACTCACGCCCGAGGAACGCGTCGGCGTCGAAATCTACGCCAAGCGAAACAAAAGCGTCGTGAACGTCTCCACGCTGGAAACGAAAACGCACCAGTTTTTCCAGGAAACCGCCGAAGGTTGCGGAAGCGGGATCGTCGTCAACAAGTCGGGCGTCGTTCTGACGAATTACCACGTCGTCGGCAACGCGTCCAAAATCGAGATCACGCTCTTCAACGGAGAGTCCTATCCCGCGCGGTTGATCGGAGTCGATCCAAACACCGACGTCGCGCTCGTCAAAATTGAAGCCCCCGAAGCCGACCTGTTCCCGATCGAATTCGGCGACTCGTCAAAAGCGCTCGTCGGACAGACCGTCTACGCGATAGGCAACCCGTTCGGTCTCGAACGAACGATGACCAAGGGTATCATTTCCAACTTGAACCGATCGATAGGAAGCCCTCAGCAATTTCGCCAAATCAAGGGCGTCATTCAAGTGGACGCGGCGATTAATCCCGGCAACTCGGGAGGCGTTCTGCTCGACTCCAAAGGGCGCATGATCGGCATGAACACGGCGATCGCGAGCCGCGTCGGCGAGAACACCGGCGTTGGATTCGCCGTGCCCGTCAACACGATCCACCGAATCGTCACGATTCTGCTCGAACGCGGCGAAGTCGTGCGCGGCGACGCCGGCGTCGTTCAGGTAACCGAAACGGAAAACGGCTTGATACCAGGTCTCATCGACGTCGGAGGCGCGGCGGACGAAGCGGGGCTGCGCGGCGGCAAATTGACCATCACCGTCACCAGACGCGGAGGAGCGACCTATCGAACCAAAGAAGTGACGCGTCCGGAAGGGGGATTCGACCTGATCACCGGCGTCAACGGTCAGCAAGTCCGAACGGGCGAAGACTTCATCACCGCCGTCGAAGAACACGCGCCCGGCGAAACGGTCACGCTCAACATTATAAGAAACGGTCGACAAATGGAACTCCCGATCGTCTTGAAATGACGCGCGAAAAAACTTGAACGCCGACTCGACGCGTCGGCGTTTGACTCTCAAAATTGCGCTTGCCCCGAACGTCGAAAAACGTCATAATCGGAAAAAGTTTTTCACGTTAAAGGGCGTTTTCAATGCGCGAACAGTTTTCATCGCTCGACAAATTCGCGCGACTCCGGCTTCTCGCCGCCGTCGCGCTTGTCGCGTCTTCTTGCGCGGGCGGATGTTGTTGTCTGACCGAGCCGCAAAAAGGACCGGACGTCGAACTCGGCGCGTTTGAGCCCGATATGCCCAATCCGCTCTTCGTTCAGACGAAGGACATCGACGCGCTTTGGGACGCCATCGTCGACGTCGTCGACAACTACTACGATATTGAATCGGAATCTCCCCCGAGATCCTACGAACAAGTCGGCAAAGACGGCTCCGCGTACCAATATCTTACGGAGGGACGACTCGACTCCAAGCCGAGCATCGTGGGCGGCGCGACGGAACCGTGGCGCAAAAACAGCGCTCAGTGCGGCGAAAAGGCGTTCGCGACGTTCCAGACGGTTCGTTCTTCGGCGATGGTTCGCGTCGTGCCCGAAGGCGCGGGTTTTTTTGTGTATCTGTCGATTTACGAAGAAATCGAAGATCAGCCCAATCCGATGGGCGCGGCGGTCGGATTCGACATGCAGTTCAACGACGACCTGTCGAAACTTAAACAGGCGGTCGGCGAACGAAGTCGATCCAAAGGGTGGATTCCCGTCGGTAGAAACAAGGAGCAGGAGGCGAGAATACTCAAAGAAATCGGATGGCGCGCAGGCGTCGCCAGAACCGTGCTGCACTCGGGCGTCGACGCGGGATTAACTCCGTGACGCCAAAAATCCGGGGAGAACGGGAAAAGCCGTTATAAAGCCGAGCGTTTCGCCCGGCTTTTTTTGTCGATTGAAACCGCAAACTTCAACGATTCCTCGTAAAGAACGATCGCTTTCGCGTTTTACGCGCAACGACGCGGTTCGCGTCGCGCTTTTATACGCGGCGAAGCGAGATTAGACGGTTTTCTCCCGGCAATCGTCCATAATTTAACGGCGGACGTCGACCGCGTTTTGCGATATTTAACGCTCGTCGACGGTCAAAAAGAGAGCCGGACAAGACGCCGATCGCTTTTGGCGAGATTCAGGATTGCCCGAACGTTGTCGACGCCTTAAAAGATTTCCGCGAGAACGCTCCGCGACGCCGCCGAGTTCGCTCTTTGGAATCGTCCCCGTAAACCCGCCGTCGTTTCCCGTCGGCAAAGTCGACTTCATGCGGATCGATCTCAAGACGTTTTCCGAGTTTTCACCAGCAAACGGCGATGAAAACCTTGTCGGAGTCCGGAAAGCGTCGACGACTTCGATCCGATTCCCGACGTCGTCGCGAAAAGCAACGCGCGAATCTCCATAAAAAAAGCCGAACGAAACGTCCGGCCTTTGTTGCGACGACTTGCGAATCAACGACGTCAGCAATCAAGCGTTTCGACGACCGCCGGCGCGTTTAACGCGGCTTTAAACTTTGAACCGTAAGTCTTGGCCTGTTGCGCGAGCAGAACCATGCACGCCACGACCGAAAAAACCGCGGCAAACGCGAGGAACGCGTCGAAAAGGGAAAGAGGCTGCTTGCGCAATCCGCCAAGCAGGAAAAACGGAACAAGCAAAGCGATCAATCCGAGGAGATCAAACAGTATCAAGAACAAAATGCAACCGAACCCCGCGACGATAAACGCCGCGATATTCGCCAGCACGATAAAGACGAGCAACAAAATCCCAAGGACGCGGACGGCGTTGGCGGCGGCTTTGTCGACGACCAAGGCGGTCTCTTCCTGTTCCCTGGATTCTCGCGGCGCTTTTTTAGATTTTGAAGATCTGGACGATTTTTCTTTCCGCGACTTTTTCTTCTTGTTTAATCTTTCGTGCTCTTCAATTCTTTCTTCGATTTCCTCCATCGCTTCGGACATTGGAAAAGAATTGGTCGAGTTAAAAGGAGCGCTCGCGCTGAAGGGACTGCTCGTAATCGAGGACGAAGCGGTGACGTCTAAATCCGGTCCCATCGACTCGGACGCCGGAACCGAAAAGAGTTCGTCTTGCGCGTCGACAACCGACGAGGAGAGATCGTCGATTTCGATACTTTCGTTCGTGTCAACCACGTTAATTCTCCTGTAAAATGAACATCTCGGCGCGTTTGCCGCGCGCGGGTCAAGGCAAATCGGAACGCGCCGTCAAACAAAGACGCGCCGCCACGCGTTAGATTATAATCAGCTTTTTGCCCTTTTCCAGAAAAATTAGAGATTCTTACGGAAAAAAGTGAGATTTTCTATATTCTCGAGGGCTCTTTTGGTATTATACTAACGATCGACGCAACCGTTATTATAGTCAAAGAGGAGCATCATGAGTTATTACGCCCCGCTCGCCAAAACCGATCGCCCCAGAAAACGCGACGTTTCGCCTGACAAGCTTTGCGAATACTGTTCGGGCAAGTGTTGCCGCTATTTCGCGCTCCCGATCGACGCGCCGACGAATTACGAAGAATTCGACTACGTCCGGTGGTACCTGCTCCATGACCGCGCGACGATCTTTGTTGAAAACGGAAACTGGTTCCTGATGGTTCAAACGATTTGCAAGGCGCTCGACGAGAACAACCTTTGCAAAATCTACGAAAAACGTCCGCAAATCTGCCGCGAGTACGCGACCGAGAAATGCGAATACGAAGACTTGTTCGTCTTCGAGAAATACTTTGAGACGCCCGAACAAATCGAAGAGTACGCCGAGGCGGTTTTAGGTCCGCGTCCCGGCGCCGACTTCAGAACGCCCAAGCCGTGATTCAGTAGCCCCATCGGAACGATTTCACGCTCCTCGCGCGAAGTTCCGCGACAAACGACTTCTCCCCCTCGACAATTTCGACGCGCCGCGGCTCGTCGGAATCGTTTTGCATGACGAGCGCGCGGGAGCCGTCGGGATTGAGAAACGCGCACGCGTAGACGCCGCGAGGAGCGTTCTCGACGTCAAGTTCGACGCGAACCGCGCCCGTTCGAACGACCTTGGAGAAATGTCCGATCTCGTAAAAATGCGAGTAACGCGTTACAAAACGATAGTCGGGCGTCGAGATATTAACGGCGCCAAGACACTGATTGCAACCGCCGGGTCGATTCGGACCGCGCTTGTCGTCGAGCATATAATTCCAGACGATTATTACTTTGCAATCGTAGTTCATCACCCCGATTCCGACTTCGCGCATAAACCACATTAAGTCGCCCTCAAACGAATAGCCCCAGTCGCCGATCGACTGTTCCGTAAAATAGAGCCCCTTGTCGGGACGCGCGTCGCGAACGCGTTTCATTTCTTCTTTGTTCCCTCCGTAAGCGTGATACGCCGCCCCCGTCAGGTATTGCGACGCCTCGTCGTCCTCGTAGACGCGAAGCGGATAGCCTTGCTGGTCTTTGCATTCCGGCTTGTTGTCGTCGTAATTGAAATTATGATCGAACGCCCAAATTTCCGTATCGAGTCCGGCGCCGCGCATTTTCGGACCAAGAACTTTGACGAATTCGCGCTGTTCCCGCCACGTCATAAACAGAGACGCCGAATTGCCGCGATTGAGCGGCTCGTTTTGCATTGTGATCGCGGTTATCTTGATTCCTTCGTCGCGCATCGCCTCGATATATTTGACGAAATACAGCGCGTAATCGTCGTAATATTTCGGGTTAAGACGCCCGCTCGTCCATGATTCAAACGGTTCGAGTTTCTCCAAATCCTTCACTTTCATCCAGCGCGGACACGTCCAGGGCGACGCGACGATCTTCAAGTCGGGGTTGATCGCCAAAATTTCCTTGAGCGCGGGAATCACATACTCGCGATCTTCCGAAGCGAGCGCGAAATTCTCAATTCCCGGCTCGTCGCAACAGGTGAATTCGTCGAGCGAAAAATCGGAACATCCGATTGAAACGCGAACGTAGCTATAACCGAGTCCCCTGTCGACGGAAAACGTTTCCGTAAGGAGCGCCGTTCGATCCGCCGACGCCATTTTGAGCAAATTGACGGCGGTCGATCCGGTAATCGCCGCGCCAAACCCGTCGACCGTCTGACGAGCGACGTCCGGATTAAGCGTCAGTTTAACGGAGTCGGAAGACCGGGGCGCGGAATAGTCGAGCGTCTCTTTGCGGAACAGAAGCGCTTTGTCGGCGGTCGTTTCATATGCGACGATTCTTCCGGGCGGATTGAGCGAATCGTCGAGTCCGACTATCGGATCGGAAGGATTGTCCGCAAACGCGAAAGCATGAAAAAACGACAGGAATACGAGCGACGTCGTTAATGAAAAACGCATGGCGAAAGATCTCTTAAAGTTTGAGGAAATATAAAACGAAACCGATCGAACCAAGCGCCCGATCGGCTTTTAGTGTAAACGCGACGCGCGAAAAAATCAACGGACGTCCCCGGAAAACTCAACAGGCGCCCTAAACAATAACAAGAAAGCAAGAAAGAGCGACGAAAAAAGTTCGTCCGAAATGATTCGACAAGCGAGCGCAAAACGACGCCGACCGAAAACTACCGCAAAAGATCGAGAACCTCTTGCAAACTGGAACTCGCGAAAATCTTGTCCGCCAGCGTTTCCAATTCGTCGTAGGAAAGCCCCTCCGCCCAATTCTCGGGCAATTCGGAATCGGAACCGAATTTGTTTTTAAAAAGACGAACGACGCCTTTTTTCTGAAGTTCCAAACCTCGACGTTCCGCCTCTTCGCGTCCGCGACGCTCTTCTTCGCGTCCGCGTTCCGCTTCTTCGCGTCCGCGTTCCGCTTCGCAACGCGCCTTGTGTTCCTGTTCGTAAAGCGTTCCCTCTTCCGTTTGAATTCGGTTGAGCCATTCGTCGACTTTTCGCTGCGCTATAAACACTCTCTTACCCTCTTCCGTGCCAAAAAAATTCCGAATTCGTTCTTCAAGTTCCGAAAAACCGCGCGTCGAGCGGCTAAGCTCCAATTTCTCCCCCTCCGTAAGGACGGAGTAAGAAGACAATATCCTGACCCAATATGAAAGTTGACCCGCGAAAACGTCCAAAGGAGACGACTCGCTTCTGGAAACGCGAGGAAGACGAACGAAAACGTTCGTCATCTTGTCCGTGCCAAGACCCGTCCCCAACGTCGAATGCATTTGCCATTTGTCAAACCAGACGTCCGGTCTCGTCGCGTTTATCGGAAAACTGACAAACGCCACGCAAACAACCTTCGGAAGTTCGCCGTACTCCTCGCCTTCGTCAAGGGAGGACTGATAAACGCCGGCGCCGTAATAGAGCAAGCGGTCGCAAAAGAACTTCTCGGGCTGAACTTGCGTCTCCACGTCGAACCGTCGACCGTTTTCATCCGCCGCATGAATATCCATGATCGACGATTTGCGATCAAACATCGCGGGCAACTGAAACGGATTTTGAAGCTCAAGTTCCGCTATCAAAGGAAGACCCGCCTGCTCCAGGACCGCGTTGAGCAAACACTGTAAAACGTAATTGGCGGAACCGTCTCCAAAAACCGCCCGAAAGATCAAGTCTTTGCGCAAATCGACCCGATCGCTCAAATCTTTTGTCAATTGTTCGCCCTCCCGGTTTGAATTCGGGTGAAACCGCCCTCGATTCTCTCCGCATTATAGCCGCCGTTTTTGCGGTCGTCAACACAATCGCGACGACGTTCCGCCAAAAGGCGTCCAAAAGACGCGATCCGCGTCCGAACGACCGACGATTGATCCGCGAACGCGTTAAAACCTCCGAAAAACGCCCCAACGAGGCGGTTCAGCCCCGTATTCGTTCGAACCTTTTTGAGTAGGAACGCAACAAATAATCGTCAGATACAACCCCGCGCCCAATAACCAGCGCGCGGTCCAACGATAGTCGACGTCCGCGTCGGGATCCCCGGAATCGAGACTTGCCATCAACGCGATAAACAACATTAAAAAAAAAGGAATCAGCCAACGCGAGGAAAGCCCCGTGTCGTGCAGTCTCCGAAAAAAAACGGAAAGGATGGCGATCGTCAAGAATATTTCGACGACCAGGCAGGGAATCGTCGCCCAATCGGACGTCCCGGCGATAAAAAAAACGACGGGCGCAAAAAACGCGAACCATACGGACGAGCATAAAAACTCCCCGACGCGCGCGCGTCCATTGAAATTGGCGAATCGACCAAGCCAGACCGGCAACGCCGTAAAAAACCCCGTCTTGAAATTCACCGCCGCGAAAAAAGACCAAAACGCGGAAAAAGTCTTTTTCAAAACGTTTCCCAATCCCTTCCAAAAAGCGGGGATAAAAAACGGAAAAAACACGATCCGGGAAAACTTTATTCCCCGACGAGAACGCGCGTCCTTTTTAGACTTCTTCTCAGGCTGGAAGACTCGCGGATCGGCGCATTTGCGCTTGAGAACGTAAAACTCGTAAACGAACCATTCGGCTTCTTCCCGACTCATTCCCTCCTTGACCGCCTCGTTTACGGAAATATCGTAATTGACCAGTGTGACGGACTTCTCCGTTCTGGTTCCTTCTTTCCGTTGAACGATTCGGAACTCGTAATTCCGAATCAGTTTCTCGCTAATTTGAAAACGCGCCCGCGCCGCGTCAAAAGCGCGCTTGCTCGACTCGTCGCGAAAAAACTCTTTCGCCAAACCGCCAAGTTCCTTTTGGGCGTTCGTTTCCGCCGTCTTTCTGCTCGCCCTTTGCCCCTTCTCGCCAAGTTCTTCGCTCGCTCGTCTCAACTGGTCCAACGACGCGCTTGTCGAAAGGCCGAGCGCGTCGTAAACCGTTTCTTTACCGAGAACCAGCAGGCACGTCGACGTCTGTTTCATCTTCGGCAGAAATCGCGCGGCGTTCGGATCTTCGACTCTTTTCGGCGGAGGAGGCGGCGCGACGTCCGCCGTTTCGGGAACTTTAATTCGGCTTCGAATCGTTTTTTCCGAAAAAAAGGGCGAGAAGGCTTCGAGCAACAATCGTATCTGCTCCGGCGTCACCGACCCGTCGGCGGAACAGGCGCCGATTCGCGCGTCAAGCTCCGCCAGACGGATTCCGCGCGCTTCCTCCGCCTGTCTGACGCGAACGTTCGGATCCTTCAACGCGTTCGTCATTTCGTCGACGCGCTCGCCAAGACGCTGATAAATGATTCCGTCGGGATTGTTCCGTTTACGATTCCACTCGGCGCGTTTGGTTCCAATGCGCGCCTTAAGTTTGGACCAATCGAGATCGGGCGGGTCTAAAAAACATTCGAGCAGGATGTAATAATTGTCGGACGCGCTCATTGTTTCGTCGTGTTCGCGGGTCGCTTGCAAGTCGATTGTCAAAATCCTTCGCGCGATAAAACCGGACGGTTGACCGTTTCTCCCCGTCGCTCCGCCGCGCGACGTCCGGAGCGCGGCGGTTCAAACGGAAATCGAGGCGAAACGTTCGCTGCGGCGGTTAAGACGGTTTGTCGGATCGCGGTTCCTCCGCGCCGAACCGCGACCGGTCGCGAGACACTCTTCGCGCCCGCCTCGCCTTTAACGTCCATTATAACGTCGACGACGCGTCTTGCAAAGCGACGTCCTTACAACGGTTCTTCGGCATGAAAAACGGCGCGGAACGCTCGAAAAAACAAACCAGCCCCGTCGCGGCGCTTTCGCGACGCGGGGCGATTTCTCGTCGAACCGCGCGAAAGGGCGTCGTCGCGCGATTCTCAAAGCGTTTCCCAAAAGACGTCGAGCTCTTCGTCGAGATCCTCGTCTTCGTAGCCGACAAACGCGAGATCCAGGGAGTCTTCCGAAACGACGGCGTTCGACGCGCCGCTTTGACGCTCGTAAGCCCCAAGGTCGACGGAGGTTCCGACGACGCGCGTCGAACCCGTTATATCGTACAGCGTCGCGACGTAATCGTCGCTTCCTTTGTCGAGCGCCTGCGAGTTGTTCGCGAGGCGGTAGTCGCCGTTCCCCGCGTTGACGAAAAGCGGACGCGAGGCGTTGAAGACGTGGTTGACGATTCCCGGCGTCGACGCGTTATTCCACGCCGTAAAGGTTGAAAGCGAGTTGAACCCCTTAATCGTCGCGGAGCCGGCGGAGGAAAGATCGGAACCCGCGTTCGCCGCCGAGTTGCCCGCGACAATCGAGTTGTAGAATTCGCAGACCCCTCCGTAAAGACGCGCCCCGCCTCCGGAATTCGTCGCGTTGTTGCCCGCGATCGAGCAGTTTCTAAAGGTCGCGGTCGCGGCCGACCCGTAGAAGGCTCCGCCGAAAGCGGCTTCGTTGCCGACGACGACGCAGTTCGTCAACGTCGCGGTTCCGGCAATGAAGAGAGCGCCGCCGCGTCGCGCCGCGTTGCCGACGAATTCGACGTTGACGACGGTTAGCGTTCCGGCTTGCGCGAGATAGACCGCGCCCCCGTCCCCGTCCGCGCCGGTCGAAGTTCGGCTCGCCGCCCCGTCGACGACGCGCGTCGCTTTGAGCGTCGTCGTTCCGCTCGTTATATTGAAGACGCGCGAGACGCCGTTCCCGCTAATCGTCAGCCCCAACGTCCCCGTTCCCGCGTCGCGCAGACTCGTCGCGTCGATCATAATCGTTTTGGAAATCGTCAGTTCCATTCCGGCGAGAGTAATCGTTTTGCCCTTGAGGGACGAATGAAACGTCACGGTCGTTCCAAGACCGTTTGTTCCCGCGTGGGAAATCGCCTCGCGCAGCGAAATTTTTCCGTCGTAAGCGTCGACGACGTCGACGTTTGTCGTGACGATCGTCGAAGGAGTCTCGACTTGAGGAATATACGAGGATTCGTAGGCGCCAAGATCGACGGCGTTGTTGACGACTCGCGAAGCGCCCGCTATATCGTAATACGTGGAGACGTAGGAATTATTCCCTTTGTCGAGAGCCTGCGAATTTGACGCGAGGCGGTAATCGCCGTTCGCGGCGTCGGCGAAGAGCGGTTTCGAGGCGTCGTAGACGTAATTGGAAGAACCGCTCGTCCACGAAGTAAAGGACGAGAGCGCGTTAAATCCTTTAATCGTCGGAGAGCCCGATTTGGAGAGATCCGCGTCCGTCGCCGCCGCGTTGCCCGCGACGATCGAATTATAAAATTCGTAAGTTCCGCCGTAGAGCCGCGCCGCCCCGCCGGAGTTCGACGCGACGTTGGTTGATATCGAGCAGTTTTTGAAGATTGCCTTCGCGCTCGATCCGTTTCCGTAAACGGCGCCGCCAAAATTCGCCTCGTTGTCAACGACGACGCAATTCGTCAGCGTCGCGGTTCCGGCGAGGAACAAAGCCCCGCCGCGTCGCGCGACGGAACCGACGATCTCGCAGTTGACGACCGAAAGCGTTCCCGATTGCGCGAGATAAATCGCGCCCCCGTCCCCGTCCGCGCCGGTCGAAGTTCGGCTCGCCGCCCCGTTCGTAACGCGCAACGCCTTAATGGTCGCCGTTCCGCCCGCGATATTGAAGACGCGCGACGCGTCGTTTCCGCTTACGGTCAGTCCGAGAACGCCGGTTCGGGCGTCGCGAAGACTCGTCGCGTCGATCGTAATCGTCTTGTCTATCGTCAGTTCCGTTCCGGAAAGCGTTATCGTTTCGCCCTTCAACGAGGTATCGAACGTTACCGACGCTCCGAGTCCGTTCGTTCCGGCGTAGGCGATCGCTTC
>CAMZEO010000105.1 GCA_947305735.1 uncultured Planctomycetales bacterium
CCTGAGTCGATACGTTCTTGAAGTGATTTTCCGCACCCTATAATTACTCCTTCTTTATTTACGTAAATTGGATATGTTTGATTTGGTCGTTGTACTTGGTTAAAAGTCGCGAGATTCATACCATGATAGGCCGAAGAGTATTCTTTCATATCTTCTTCTGTTCGAACTGGCTCATAGTCTTCTGGTATGACAAATACGATATATTCACAAGATATACTAAACGCTCCGTTGGGTTTGCCGCCGGAAGTTTGAACAGTTACCGCAAAAACCTGACAGTTACTGAAAAGTTCCTGACATATTTTCATCAGATTGTGAAGTTCGTTATAACTGATACTAATAGCGATAACTCCCTTTGGAGATAACAGGTTGCGAGCAAGGAGAATCCTTGAATATATCATACTGCACCAATCGGAGTGGAAACGTCCATTAGTATCGGTATTTTTGAAAAGACGTGTCCCATTATCAAATTCTCCGATTTCTTCCGAATAATCGCCCTTTGTGCGTGAAAAATCATCAAGGTAAATAAAGTCGTTTCCAGTGTTGTACGGTGGATCTATGTATATTAGATCTATTTCCTTCAAATAGCTTTCCTGCAAGAGCTTCAGAACCTCAAGATTATCTCCCTCAATATAGAGATTCTCAGTGTTATCCCAATCGACGCTTTCCTCTGGACAAGGGCGTAACGTTTTACGAATTGGTCTGTTTGCTTCAACAATGGCGGCTTTTTTGCCAACCCAAGTGAATTCATATGCTTCGTCGCCTTCAAGGACGTCTTCCGACAACATTTGTCGAAGCAAATCAAAGTTGATCGTCTTTTTTAGATTGCCGTTTTCGTCTTTCGACTCGGTAACGCAGTTTGGAAACAACGCCCCGACCTTTTCAATGTTTTGCGAGGTTATGTTGGGAGTTTCCATTTTCATCTTATCCATTGTTTTTGCCCTCGCTTACTTTTATAAGAAATCTCATAATAACACTGGTTAATTCGATCACATACTCGAGCTCACTACTATTGACTTTATCGTTGTGCTTGACATGTTGATTTTGAAAGTCGGTATAGTACTTTATTATCGGGTGTATCATCCCTATGAGTTCTTGTGAAGCTCCTGCGTCTTTTAAAAATGTGCAAATTCCTGACAATTGGTTTTCCAAACTTTTTTCATTTTGCAACAGCCCTTTCACAAGGAGTTCAAAAGATAATCTCATATCGTCAAGGGTGTTGCGTTCAAAAATCCCACCTTCAAATTTTGCGAGAGCGCTTTCGTATTGTTTTAGCGCTCGCGGATAATCAGACAACCAATGTCTGGTTGTTTCAATCAGTTCTGTTTCGCTTAATTTTTCCTGTGCAAGGTTTCTATACCGGCTATAAAGTGTGATTTTTAACTTCTTTACTTGTTCATTATCTTTAAGTTCTGGCAGTTCGCATAAATCCTTGATTATTCTGAATTGTTCGGAAGCTTCAAATACTCCCAGATATTCCTTAAGAGAAGTTCTTTTGTTTGGAGCATTGATTATTGGAAGTCTCTTATTAAAGGTTATTGCGTAGGAGCAACAGTAATCCTTAATTTTAGAACCGCTAAGCCCTCCGTCCGTCGCTCCGAGAATATTACTTGCGTAGAGAATGAAAGCGTCGTCCATTTTGTACATTTCTACTTCTTTTCTCCGTTAAGAATCGTTAGTTCTTTCTTCATTACTTTTAATTCCCCGTTAAGCATGACTTTCTTATTAAACTGCTTTTCCCTACGTAGTTTAGCTTCCCACAGTTTAATTTTCTTTTCAAGTTCTTTTCTTCGAGCGTCGCGTTCAACGGATTCTTTCAGTGGTTCGGTTTTATCGGTCTGTAAAGCGTCTCCGGCGACCTGCCTTACAAAATTCTCATAGACCGAATCAAGATTGAGCCCTTCGATCTTTAGCTGAAGGTCTTCTTCCGACCGCCAGTCGGTGTGATAATAATTTCCTACTTTAAAAGCGTTTTCGCCGGTTTTGGCGCGTTCTTTATACGCGATCCACGCCTGGTATTTTCCTTTGTGTTCAAGCAGAAAGAGAATATGATTGGCGTTTTTCTTGTCGATGAGTCTGAGGACGGACTCGTCCAGTTGGGACCCCGTCAATCTGATCTCGACGACGTGGATTTCCTTAACGGCTTTGCCGGGCGCGAGATTCAGCGTTCTTTCCGCAAGAATGTTTCGCCAGTAAATTTCTTTAATCTGATCGATAAAGACGCGCTTTTGAGCCGTCGTTAAGGACAGGTGTTCGTAGAATTTCAGTTTGGGAATCCGTTTGTTGTATTCTGTTTTTTGGGGCAAGCCTAACATCGGGCGCGTCTCCTTACTTCACCGCCAGAAAACAGATCAGTTCAAAGTCTTTGCGTCCGCCGACTTCGGACGTCAACGCGGTTGTGGCGCCGCCGGAAAAGAAACTGTCGAGGTCGCTTTCTTCCTTCCTGTTAATGATCGAGTCAACCGCCTCGTCCAGCATGACCGAGACGTCGCGCATGTTCCTGCCGTCGTCGGTCTCCTCGTTGAACTTTCGGCACAGCGATTTGATCGGTTCCTTTTTGCCGCGACACAACAGCCGAACGGCGTCGAGGAGTTTTTTGGGGTTCAGGTAGTCGCAGACAACTTCGCCGTCCGCGCCGATATAAACCATGTAGAACGGATGAATTCGGTTTTTGTGATCGATATTGACGTCGTCGTTGACGTTCCGAAGCACGAAGATCACCCCTTCGGGATTGTCGTCGTTCGCGGGAACGACCGCGTGGAGCCCCTTGGGCTTTTGGGCGAGGTCTTCGTTTGTTTTCAGGTATTCCAGAAGATCGAGTCTGAACTCGTTAAGTCCAAGGTCCATAATGGAAACGCCCGTCGACATATCCTCCAGATCGACGACTTCTTCCTGCAGACGCTTCAGCTGTTGTTTTCGGTACTCCAGATCTCCTTTTTCTTCGGGGTTGATCGGATTGTCGTCCCCCGTGGACGTCAGGACGGAGATCGTCATTCTCTCTTCGACGCGCGCTTTGAGGTTGATGTAGTCGTCGAGGGTAATGTCTGGCCAGAAGTTGACTAACTGAATGCGCTCGTTTCTACTGCCGATACGGTCGACGCGTCCAAAGCGCTGAATGATCCTCACGGGGTTCCAGTGGATATCGTAATTGACGAGATAATCGCAGTCTTGCAGGTTCTGTCCTTCCGAAACGCAGTCGGTGGCGATGAGGACGTCGATATTCGCGTCGACGTTCGGCATGACGACGTCGCGGCCCTTGGAGATTGGAGAGAAGCAGGTCAAGACGTTGTTGAACGTCGGCTTGAGCGTTTTGACCGTCGTCCGACCGTCGACGGCTCCCGTGATCATGGCGACGTCAAGACCGTACTTCTTGTTGACATACGCGCCGACATGTTCGTACAGGTATTCGACGGTGTCCGCAAATGCCGAAAAGATAAGGACTTTTTTGTTCCCTTCGTTGATCGGATTTTGGATTTTCTCGTCCAGAACGTTGAAAAGCGTCTGCAATTTCAGGTCGTATTCAGGCGTAATATCGGCGATCATGAGCGCGAGACGTTCCAAAACGTCCGCGTCCTGGCTGAGTTCGTCCCGCCATGATTGATAGTCCATGTCCGCCAGGTTGATTTTGACCTTTTTCCCGACCGTGAAGAGGTCGTCGTTGCCGTCTTCCAGATCAAAATCGTCGTCGTTCGTTTCATACGCGTCGATAGAGCCGACCCCGTTTTTGTCAAAGGCGTCAATCGCTTTAATTGTGTCGTTGATGAATTTTAGTATTCGTTTTATCGTTATGTTAAAGGAATAGACGGAGCTTTCCAACCGCTTTAAGAGGTTGATTCTCATCAGGCGTTGAAGCCCCTGTTCGCGCCCTCGTTGCGTCATGTTGCCTTTGTTGCCCGCCTCGTCGGCGTATTTGGACGATCGGCTTGGGAAGATGTATTCGGACGGGGTATAGACGCGCAAGTTCAACAACGACAGTTGTTCGTAAATCTGATTGTAGTCGACGGCGTCGGCTCGATCGGTAAGAGACGGACGAAGCGAGACGGGCTTCAGACGTTCGGGGAATCGCCCGATCGCGGTCATGTCGTAGTACTTTTCAACGTGGCGTCGGGAACGCGCGATGGTAACGCTGTCGAGGAGTTCGAAGAAGTCGAAATCCAGCGTCTTAAGCAACGCTTCCGTCGTTCTGGCTTCCGGCGCCAGCTTGCTCCACTCGTTGAACGCTTTTTGAGCCTGTCGGAAGATTTCGTCGATCGATTTCCGCGTGTTGAGTTTGTCGTTGATGTTGTCTGGATTGCCCTCGTAGGCTAGTTCCAGTTGATTTTTCAAATCGGTAAATCGGTTGTTGACGGGCGTCGCGGACAACATCAGCACTTTAGTCTTCACTCCGGCGCGAATAACTTTGTCCATCAACTTGAGATAGCGATTATCCTGCGTGTTGGCGTGAGTGCCTACGCCGTTTCGGAAATTATGCGACTCGTCGATGACGACAAGATCGTAGTTTCCCCAGTTCAGGCGATCGAGATCGAGGCCGTTGGAATAACCGCCGGAGCGCGACAAGTCGGTGTGGAAAAGGACGTCGTAGTTCAGACGGTCGGACGCGAACGTGTTGTTGACGTAGTTGTCTTTGTAGGTGTTCCAGTTCTCGCAAAGCTTTTTCGGACAAAGGACGAGAACGGTTTTGTTGCGATTTTCGTAGTACTTGATCACGGCGAGCGCGGTGAACGTCTTACCCAGCCCGACGCTGTCCGCCAGAATACAGCCGTTATATTTTTCAAGCTTATTGATAATTCCCAGAACCGCGTCTTTTTGGAAGTCGTAGAGCTTGTTCCAGATTTTGCTCTGTTTGAACCCCGTCGCCTCGTTTGGAAGAACGTCCTCCGACAGATTGTCCAAGAATTCGCTGAAAATATGATACAGCGTCATGAAGTAGATAAATTCAGGCGAATTCTCGTTGTACGCCGAAGAGATGACGTCGATAATCTCGGCGGTGACGTCCTGAAGTTTGTCGCGATCGTTCCAGATTTCGTCGAACGTCTGCAGATACCGCGTGGAATACGGCGCTTCGACGCGGTTGACCATGTTGTAGACGTTGTTGCCGCGTTCGCAGCCGAGATCCACGGTCGTAAAACCGTTGATCGTAACGTAGGCGACTTCCTCTTCCGGGGAGACGACGGTCATGAAGCCGTTCATGTTTTCGCCGGTAACATTGGATCGGAATTGCGCCTTCTTTTTAATCCACTCGGCGCATTCGCGGGCGATCGCCTTCTGGGTCATCTCGTTTTTGAGTTTGATTTCAAACTCCGTTCCGTAAAGACTTTGCTCGCGTTGAAGACGCGGTATGTAGAATTCGCGTTTCTGCTTGTTCGCTTTTTCCGCTATAAACGCCGGGGAAGTAAAGATAAATCGGAATTCGTCGACAGATTGCAACTGTTCCTTCAGTTCGCTGAAGGCGTACATGGAAAAACAAGCCGCCGCGACGGAAACTTTGCTTCCGCGCTTAATTGTTTGTTCCATATCGTCCCGGACGATTTCCGTAACGTTGTCAAAGACCTTCATGAACGAACCAACTCCTGGAAATAATAAGTATCGACTGCTTAATTCTATCGTTTGAAAAGGTTGCGAATATTTTTTCGTAAATTAAAAAACAATAAACGGGCGAATCCATACGTTACTCGAGTTACTATAACACAATAATTTCTTATGTCGAGACAAAGTGTTTTATCACTCCTTTATTTTCTTAATCATTCTAATTCGATCGTATCCGGTCGGTTCGTGTTTAAAACGCTCCGCTTCCCGATAGCCGCGACTCAGGAAATTCTTCACGCTGGGAATATTGTCGGGGGAGACGGTTCCGGTCGCGTAGGAGGCGCCTTGTTTCCGCGCCCAGGATTCAAGTTCGCTGAAGAAAAAGCGCTGCAGACCGCGACCGCGAAACGCGGGCGCGACCTGAATCAGCTTGATATAGACGACGTTGCGAGGGGACTCGTCGAAATCGGGGATCAGCGGTCGGAAATTTTGGAGCGATTCTCCGCGATACGTCGCGATTCCAAATCCGACGAGTTCGCCGGTCGGCGTTCTCAAAACAAGGACGCGCGATTCGTCGTCGTCGAAAAACGCGCGGAACTCTTCGGGAGATTCTTGCGCGAGGCATAGTTGGGGCGTTCCCCGGCGTTCAAGTTCCGCCGTCGTATCGGTTCGGAGCCTGAGACAGTCGGTCGCGTCGTCGGGCGTTCCGATCGATAAGAGGGCGCCGGGGAGAATCGTTTGAAATTGATCGCGCGTCATAGCCGGTTTTTCTGTTCAAGGTTAATAGGCGCGCCGGATAGAGCCGGGGCGTCGACGGACGCGGGGCGGTTTGCGATAATAAACGCCGCGAACGTCAGATTCGGCAAAAATCAGAAACTTGCGCGAAAACCCCGGTTCGGCTCGAGCGTCGCGCCGTCGGGGAGCGAATTGAACGAGACGGGGGTTCGGGGATTCTCGGGCAAGTCGACGATCGGATAATTCGGCGGTTCTATTCGCTTATCCGGAGAGGTCGTTTTGATCGACGCGGCGAGTCGCGTCGTCGACGGCGCCGCCGAATCTCTTTCAGGGAACGACGATTAGCGAACCGAAGTTCAATTGACGCCGGGCGTTCGACGTCATTGGACCTCGACCGTCTTGATCTGCTCGTTTCCGGAACCGTCGACGTAAGTTACGCGATAGGTTCCTTTAAAACCTCGAAACCTGATCGTCGGGGCGTTCGAGTCCGCCGTAACGTCAAGATTCGTTCGCCATTCGCGAAGAATAAGGTTTTCGAGCGCGAAATAGGACGGCTTAGGCTCCATTTGGCGCGTGAACAGTCCCGACGTCGTCGGCTCGCCGGGGGCGCCGCAGTCGTCGACGATGTTCCACCAGGTGATTCCGCGCATCGTCGGCCAGCTGAACCAGTAGCGATAGAGATTGCGCGCGACGATCGCCTGAATCGCGCGGCCGCGCTCGTCGTCGTTGGGCGCGGTGACGGTGATTTCGCTTAGAATCAAGGGGAGCCCCGATTTGTCGGCGGCGGAAAGGCGTTGTTTCTGAACGTCGGGCGTCTGAATCGGCTTGCCTTCGGCGATTCCGAGCGTGTCGGCGGGGTTGAACAGGTGCATCTGGATTCCGACGTTGTCAATACGCGCGCCGCGTTCGCGCAAGTCCGCGATTTGCGCCGCGTAGCGATCGTCGACCGAATAGTCGTTGATATTGAATTCGGTCGTTTCCGGAAACGCGTCTTTGGCGACCATATACGCTTTGTACGCATAGTCTTCGGGCATGAGTCCGTAAGCGCTCTTCGTTCCTTTGGCGTTGAAATCGACGCTGCTTTCGTTGACGACGTCCCAACGGCTCAGACGGTCTTTGTAGCGCTCGCCAAGTTCGCGAATCCGTTTTTCAAAGAGCGCTTCCATCTCGTCGACGCGCTCGGCGTCCTTGGGGAGCCAGTCCGGATGTTGCCAGCGACGGTTGCCCCAGATAATCGTGTGTCCGGTCGTTTGGAGCCCCTTGCTTTCGCAGAAATCGACGACGGGGTCGGGAGCGGGACGACGCCAATGCGGCTGTTTCTTCGGCTCCTCGACGTTGTTCCAGAACTCGGCGGTATCTTCGTATTTCTGTTCGAAGCGCGGTTGGCCCTGAATCGGCTCGAGCGTCTTCCAGTAGAACGCGATCGTCGCCTGATTGAAGAGCGACCCGTAAACGTCTTTATATTTGGCGTTTAGCTCGTCGGATCCGAGTTGATCGAAGTTGAAGATATGCGCGCCGAACATGAAGTCGGAATTGGTTTGTTCAATTTTGATCGTCGATCCCTCTTTGACGTCGGTCAGCCGGAATTCGCAGTCGGCTTTTCGGTATTTTTCAATTCGTTCGTCGATTTCCTTTTGAACGTCGTCGTTCCAATATTCCCAGTACTTTTCAGACATGGGCGAATCGTCTTCGGCAAAGGTTGATTGACATAATAGCGCGCCGACAACAAACGCAAGACAAAATGTGCGTCGCATGAAACGATTCCTTGTTGTGCGAACGGGGGGTGTTAATTGACTATTGTCGCATTATATCGCAAAGAAACGACTATTGCAATTTTTTCTTGCGAGATACAATTGATCGTCGACGTTTAAAGGCGCTTGCCGCGATCTTCGGGGGTTCGACTCTCTTTTAGAAACGGATAAAAGAAAATGTGCGAATTGTTTGGAACGACGAGCAAAAAGGCGCGTCGACTGAACGGACTGTTAAAGGAATTTTTCGATCATGGGATCGTCCATAAAGACGGCTGGGGAATCGCGTTTTTCGATTCCGGCGCGCCGAGGCGCGAACGCGGCGTCGAGGCCGCCCCCGAAAGCGCGCGCGTCAAAGAGCTTCTTGCCGACGACTTATGCTCCTCCGGGTTGCTGGCTCATATTCGATACGCGTCCTGCGGAGTCCGTCGCGTCGAGAATTGTCATCCGTTCGTTTTATCGGACGCGTCGGGGAGGTTTTGGACGCTTGTTCATAACGGCGTTTTGGTCGCGGGACCTCGCGTCGATCGGTTCAAAGACGCTCAACCCGGCGACACGGACAGCGAACGCGTTTTGTATTGCCTTGTCGACGCGATCAATCGTCGAACGGAACAATCAGGTCGCGCTCTGACGGACGGAGAACGATTTGACGCGCTCGACGAGACGATTTGCGAGATTTCTAAGGACAATCCTCTGAATCTGCTCTTTTACGACGGCGACGTTTTGTACGTTCATCGCAATAGCAACAACGTTCATACAAAAGACGAAGTCAGTCTCTACATGAAAAGGGTCGACGATTCAATCGCGTTCTCGACGGTTCCGCTCGACGACTCGGTTCGGTGGGAGCCGGTTCCGGGGACGCGCCTCCTGGCGTATCGCGACGGCGAGGCGCTTTTTACGGGAACCGATCATGGGAATTACGCGTTCGTCGAGTTCGATTTGTCCGAATAACGGCGCGTCGGTTTTGTTGAACGTTTTTCGACTCGCGATATAATTAATGACGTTTAGTTCGTTACTTAATCGCGGTTATGTCTAAAAAGGATTTTGCCATGACGACTTTTTATCGCGTGTTTTCCGTTTCGGAGAAAAAGGTTTGGAATAAGGAGATCGACGCGTTTTTAGAGGAAAACGACGTCGGACTCGACGCGTTGGACGTCGTCGACGAAAACGAGCAAGACGATTTGGACGCGGTTCCGGTCAGTTTGGTCTTTGCCGACAAATCGGGGCGCGAAGTCGCGTCGCTCGTCTACGATTCCGTCGAGGATTCGGAGATTTTGCGCGACGAAGTTCAGGAATTTCAGTCGATTGTCGACGAAATGTCGCCGGAAGCGAATCGCGCCTGGGTAAAAGAGCGTTTGGACGGGACGATCGGGTGTTACGTTTTTGAATTGAGCGAGGCGGCTTACGAAGACGGCAATTGGGACGCGATCGCGGCTCTCGCCGAATGGATTCGTTCTCAAACCGACGGAATCGAGCAGTACGACGGCGGCGCGATTACCAACGAAAACGGGGCGATCGCGCTGGCCGACGACGATTTTGACGAATTCGACGTCGAAGAGGACAACGACGAAAAGACGATGTGGGCGGGGAGCGCGGTCGCGTTGCGCGTCGGCGACGCATGGGTGGAAAAAACGATCGAGACCAAAGCCGATTTTACTCGGTTTTTACGCGGTAACGTTTGATCTTTTCGCTCGTTCGCGACGTCGTTGTCGCCGACGGTTTACCGTTGCCAATCCCTCTTCTTTGCTGTTTTTGAACCAAAGGAACCATAGTTATGACGAGTTATAACCGCGTTTTTTCCCCTACCGTCAAAAAGATCGGAAGAAAAAAAATCGACGCGTTTTTAAAGAAAAAAGATTTCGGCATTAGATTGAGTCCGCGCGACGCGCGGCTTTCGGGCGATTGGGACAAGCTGCTGTTTATCGACGAGTCAGGGCGCAAGGTCGCGTCCCTCGTCTTTGAAGAGACCGAGTATTCGGAGAATTTGCGCGCCGATATTCAGGATTTTCTGAAGGTTGTCGACAAGTTGGAACCGATCGCGAATCGCGCCTGGGTTAAGGAACGCCTGAAGGAGACCGCCGCATGCCATCTTTTCGAGATGCTCGACGGAGCTTACACGGGCGCCAATTTCGGCAGAGTCGGGAAGCTCGTCGACTGGATTTGCTTGAAAGCGGGCGGGATAAGCGTGTACGACGGTTGCCAGATCAGGAAGGAAAACGGCGCGCTTATTCTTGGTGGCGTGGTTCTTAACGATCCTTTGTATCCCGCCGCCATAAAGTTCCTTTACGGAGGGAATAGCGAGGACGAGGAGGAAACGTTCGACGAAGACTTTGATTACGACGTCGACGACGACGCGACCGACGCGGAAGCGGACGACGAAGAAGAAGACGAGGAGGAAGACGAGGAGGAGGACGAGGACGACGAAGAAGAAGAGGAAGAAAAACGAACCGGGGCGCGCAAGTCCAAGGCGGCGTTGCGCGTCGGCGATAAATGGGTGGAAATAACCATTAACAACTTCCTTGATTTTAACAATTTTTTAGACGGAATCGCTTGATGTTCCCGTTCGTTCGCGTTACCATTGACGCGACGGGCGTTTCGAGCGAGACGTTCGCGCTTTTTGTTTTAACAAGACATTTCCGCTTAACCTGTTAAAAGGAACAATCCATGGCTGATCAACTTTTCGATAATTTGCTTGCGGACGCCAAAGAGTTCTTTCGCGAAAAATTCGGAGCCGCGCCGACGGTTCTGGTCGCCGCGCCCGGTCGCGTCAATTTGATCGGCGAACACACGGACTACAACGGCGGCTACGTCTTTCCGATGGCGATCGAACGCTATACGATTATCGCGGCGACGCCGACCGATTCGGACAAGGCGACGATCTGGACGAAAGACTGCGGCAAAAAAATGGTTCCGAGCGCGGCGGGCGAATTCGCGCTTCGCGCCGACGTCAAGCCCGAGGAACAACCGGATTGGACGTCGTACGTTCAGGGGACGATTTCGTGCTGTCTTCGCAAAGGCGCGACGCTCAAGAGCGGGTTCGACGCGGTTATTGTTTCGAACGTTCCCCTTGGGGGCGGTCTTTCGAGCAGCGCGTCGCTGGAAGTTTCCGTAGCGACTCTGATCGAGGAATTGAGCGGACATAAATTCGAAGGCTCCGAAAAGCCGCTTCTCTGCGTCGACGCGGAACACGAATACGCGCGCATGCCATGCGGAATCATGGATCAGTTTATCTCCGCGCTCGGTCAAAAAGACTGCGCGATGCTTTTGGATTGTTTGACCGAAAAGCCCGAAATGGTTCCGATGAGCGATCCGACCGTTTCCGTTCTCATTACGAACTCGAACGTTAAACACGCGTTGACCGGAAGCGAGTACCCCGAGCGTCGCGCGTCGTGCAAAGCGGTCGCCGAAGCGCTCGGGCGCAAACTCCTCCGCGAAGTTTCGATGGACGAGCTTCTCGCGTCCAAAGACAAGATTCTCGCGATGGAAAACGGCGAGACGCTCTTCAAACGCGCGCGCCACGCCGTCGGAGAAGACGTTCGAACGTTGAAAATGAAAGACGCGCTCGTCGCGGGCGACTGGGCGACGGTCGGCGAGCAGATGCGCGCGAGTCATGATTCGCTCCGCGACGACTACGAGGTTTCGTGTTCGGAAATCGACGCGCTTGTCGAAATCGCGCGCTCGATCGGACCGGACGGGGGCGCGATCGGCTCGCGCATTACCGGCGGCGGATTCGGCGGTTGCGTCGTAACGCTCGTAAAGACCGACAAAGCGGACGAAATCGCCGAAAAGATGGCGCGAGAGTACAAGGCGCGCGTCGGCAAAGACGCGACGTTTTTTGTCACGCGACCCGCGCAAGGCGCTCGCGTTCTGTGATCTTCGCTCTTTTTGAACCGAATATCGGAGTCGCGCCGCGCAAGACGACGGGGGCCGCGCGAAGCGAACCGCCGCCGCGTCGCTTTTAGAAAGAACGTCGAACCCAAGCCCGGCGCGAAGCGCCGCGAGCCGTCGTCGCAAGACGACGGAGGCCGCGCGAAGCGAATCGCCGCCGCGTCGCCTTTGGAAAGAACGTCGAACCCAGACCCGGCGCGAAGCGCCGCGAGCCGTCGTCGCAAGACGACGGAGGCCGCGCGAAGCGAATCGCCGCCGAGACGCGTTCGAAACAACGCCCAAACCAACGCGAACGAGCTTCAACTCCAAACCGCCCCGAAGCGTCGCCACTACCGCCGAAACCGAGCCCCGTCGCGCTTCGCGCCGGTCGCCGGTTCCGGCGTTTTTTTGAACGCGGCGCCTTGTCTTGAAACGACGACGCCCCGCGTCGCGATATTTTCGCGACGCGGGGCGTTTTCTCATCGAAACGCGTTAAACGGCGTCGTTAAACGGCTTTCAAAACGTGTCCCAGAAGAGGTCGAGCTCTTCGTCGAGTTCCGCGTCTTCGTATCCGGCGAGCGCCAGATCCAGGGAGTCTTTCGCAAGGACGGTTTTCTCCGCGTTGTATCGAATCCGTTCGTAGGCGCCCAGGTCGACGGAGGAGCCGGAAATTCGACTGTTTCCGCCAAGATCCGTTCCCGTCTGGACGTAGGCGTCGTTTCCTCTGTCGAGCGCCTGCGAATTATTCGCGAGGCGGTAGTCGCGATTCGACGCGTTGACGAAGAGCGGTCGCGAGGCCTTGTAGACGTAATTGACGACCCCGGACGCGGACGCGTTGCTCCACGCCTTGAAGGTCGACAGCGTGTTGAAGCCTTTGACCGTCGCGGAACCGGCGACGGAAATATCGAAGTCCTCGTTTTCCGCCGAGTTGCCCACGACGATCGAGTTGTAGAACGAATACGTTCCGTCGTAGAGGCGGAAGCCGCCGCCCGAGTTTTCGGCGTCGTTGTTCGCGATCGTGCAGTTTCTGAACGTTCCGGTCGCGGTCGAGCCGAAGACGGCGCCGCCGAAACTCGACTCGTTGCCGCAGACGACGCAGTTGGTCAGCGTCGCGGTTCCGGCGAGGAAGAACGCGCCTCCGCGACGCGCCGAACTGTCGGCGAATTCGCAACCGACGGCGTTCAGGGTTCCGGCTTTGGCGAGGTAGACGGCGCCACCGTCGCCCGCCGTTCCGGTCGACGTCCAGCTCGCCGCGCCTCCCTCGACGCGCAAGCCCGCGAGCGTCGCGGTTCCGGCGGTTATATTGAAGACGCGCGACGCGCCGTCGCCGCTGATCGCGATTCCGAGCGCGCCGGTTTGGGCGTCGCGCAGACTCGTCGCGTCGATCGTAATCGTCTTGGAAATCGTCAGTTGC
>CAMZEO010000106.1 GCA_947305735.1 uncultured Planctomycetales bacterium
GTCGACGCCCCAACCTAATTTCCGTTGCAAATTGCGGTAATACTTATTCGACGGAACTCGAATCATCTTGAACGTAAAGGGAGCGCGACGAATCACGACGCAGTCGTCAGACGAAAGTTTATGTCGGGATACGCCGTCGACAACGACAAAAACCTCGCCGGAAAAAGCGGACATTTCATAAACGCGAAACGCGGAATCGACGACCGGACGGAAATTAATCGTTTGAGGAGACAACGGCGTGATAAGTATCGCGTCCAATTCATTGCGAAGTATCGGACCGCCGGCGGCAAAATTGTGCCCTGTCGATCCCACGGGGGTGGCGACGACCAGTCCGTCTCCTCGAAACGTCGTAACGCGTTCTCCGTCGACGGCTAGATCAATATCCAGAATAGAAAACGGAAAACCGCCCCGTATCGCCACTTCGTTCACTACAAAATAGTTGCCAAGACAACGACGATCGTCAGCCTCGCCCTTCCAGTCCGAGGGAAACGCGCAGGAACGCAACGCGGAACCCCAAAAAGCGGCGACATTTTTCTCCGACTTTTTACGCCAAATCGAACAAACAAGCATAAGTTGTTCGCGGACGACAAAGCGTTCAAAATCAGAAGATTGAATAAAAGGAACGACTTCGTCCGGATCAACGCTCGCAAGAAAACCAAGCGTTCCCAAATTAACCGCAAGAATCGGAATCTGGTTAGAACCCAATTGATGAACGGCTCGAAGAATAGATCCGTCGCCGCCAAATACAATGGCGACGTCGGCCTTGACTCCGGAAAGATCAATTTGATTCGCAAAATCGGCGGCAACAACGTCAACGACGCGTTCAATTTCGGGACGCAACCTCTTAACGCCTTCTAAAACGCCTTCTCGAGAACCGTTTCCTAAAAGAACGGCAGTTTTCATTTTGGACGTCCTCGTCGGTCTTGCCAAACCAAAGTCGCGAGATCCTTCTACCGAATCCCATGCGCTTTCTCGTAATCCTGAATTTTTTCCTCAAAACGCAACGTCAGCCCCACGTCGTCCCAGCCGTTCATCAAACATTCGCGACGAAACTCGTCAATGTCGAAAGTAATCTTTAATCCGAAGTTGTCCGTAATCTCGCGTTTTTCAAGATTGACGTTCAATTTGTACGGTCGATGCTTCTTTTCGCGTTGAAAAAGTTCTTCAATTTGTTCTTCCGCCAAGGCGACGGGTAAATATCCGTTTTTGAACGAGTTGTTATAGAAAATATCCGCAAAACTGGACGCGAGAACAACGCGAAAGCCGTAGTCGGCAATTGCCCAAGGCGCATGTTCGCGACTCGAACCGCAGCCAAAATTGCGACGCGCCAAAAGGATAGTCGCGTCGCGATACTCGGGACGATTAAGTTCAAATTCGGGATTCTCGTCGAAATTGTCGCTTAAATAACGCCAATCGAAGAAGAGGAATTTACCAAACCCGCTTCTTTCAACGCGTTTCAAAAACTGTTTGGGGACAAGCTGGTCGGTGTCGATATCGCTGCGATCCATCGGAACCACCAGTCCTTCGTGTTGAATAAACGCTTGCATATTATCAAACTTTGTAAAAAGATAGTCGATTAAATCGGGTGAACGTTGCTGAGTTCAATTAAACATCCATTTGCGAACATCGACAAAGCGCCCTGCGACAGCCGCTGCAGCCGCCATCGCGGGAGAAACAAGGTGAGTGCGCCCCCCCTTCCCCATGCGACCTTCGAAATTTCGGTTGCTCGTGCCAGCGCAACGTTCGCCTGGTTGAAGCCGATCAGGATTCATCGCTAAACACATGCTGCAACCGGGTTCGCGCCATTCGAAACCGGCGTCGATAAATATCCTATCCAATCCCTCTTCTTCGGCTTGTTTTTTGACAAGACCGCTTCCAGGAACCGCGATAGCCTGAATCCCGTCCGCAATTTTATACCCCTTGAGAACGGCTGCCGCCGCGCGAAAATCTTCGATTCGACCGTTCGTACACGATCCAATAAAAACCCAATCCAAGTTAATCGAGGTTATCGGGGTTCCGGCTTCAAGATCCATATATTCAAGCGCGCTTTCAGCCATTTTTTGTTCCTCGATATTTTCAAAGTCCTGGGGCGACGGAACGACGCCGGTAACGGGAACGCTTTGAGCGGGATTAGTGCCCCAAGTAACCGTCGGCTGAATATACGACGCGTCAAAACGCGCCTCTTTGTCAAAGACGGCTCCTTCGTCGGTGGGCAGTTTCTTCCATTCGTCGACGGCTTTGTCAAATTCTTCCCCCTTCGGAACGCGGTTGCGACCGCGAAGGTAGTCAAACGTCGTTTCGTCAGGAGCGATCATTCCGACGCGCGCTCCCATTTCGATTGCCATGTTACAGACGGTCATTCGACCTTCCATCGAGAGCGAACGAAACGCCTCTCCCGCGAATTCAACGGCGTATCCGGCGCCGCCCGACGTAGACAACTTATTAATCAAGAAAAGAATTAAGTCTTTAGCCGTCACCCCGTCGCCAAGTCTGCCGTCGACGGTAATCCGCATTTGCTTCATCTTCTTTTGGCGGAGAGTTTGAGTCGCCAAAACGTGTTCAACCTCGCTGGTTCCCGTACCCATAGCGAGCATTCCAAACGCGCCGTGAGTCGCGGTGTGGCTGTCGCCGCAAGTCAACGTTCCGCCGGGTCGAACATACCCTTGTTCCGGCGCGACGACATGAATAACGCCTTGCTCGATATCGTACAGATCGTACAGTCTTATGCCAAATTCTTTGCAATTTGAGCGGAGAGTTTCGATTTGTTTGCGGGCGATAGGATCTGCGATTGGTTTATCTCTGTCTTTTGTGGGAACGTCATGATCCTGAACCGCCATGACGCGATCAGGATGACGAACGGTTCGTCCGGCAAGGCGCAAACCCTCAAACGCTTGGGGACTGGTAACTTCGTGACACAGCAACTGGTCAATATAGAGAATGGCGGAATCGTCGCCTGGTTCCTGATAAACAAGGTGTCTTTCCCATATCTTGTCGTACATTGTTTTTGGCGAATGCGAGACTACGGGCGATTCTTGCGTCATTTCAACTCCACCGTCAGATACAAGTAATGTCGTAAAAAACAAATGATCGGCGCGCAAACAATCGTTAGCGACGCGCCCTGCATATTTTAACCATTTTTGGCTATGCGTCAAGCTAAACGCGAATCATTCCCGCAACGTTTTGAGAACCCCAAAACGCGCGTTTCCATTGATTCCCGAACATTTACGAATCCGTCAAAAACTTCCGCCTCATTTGTTTTTGAGCTCTAACGCTTTGACAATAAACGAGTCGATCGTGTCCAAGAGCTCGGACTTGATATCGTCTCCCATTCCTGAAATACCGTGCGTAAATCCTTCGTTCTCCGAAAATTCCACAAGCGGAGCTCCTAACGATTTCAGAGACGCACTCATAAGTTCGTTTTCTTCGACGCGGCACTTCCATTCGATTTTTCGATCGCCCGTCACGAAAAGAATCGGCGGGTAGTCTTCCGAAAGTCCGCCAAGCGGCGCGTTCTCGTCAATCACCGGATTGTACTGGCTTCCAGCGTAGTTCAGCAACTCTTTGACATGAAAATGAGTCGTCATCTGACCGCTCACAGGAATCAATCCGGCAAGTTCATGAGGATCCGCGCCGTTTGCTTCGAGCCATTTGGGATACGTTCCGATCATCGCCGTCAAATAACCGCCCGCGCTTCCTCCGGAGACAAAGACGCTCTTCGGATCGCCTCCAACTTCGGCGATATGTCGAAGAACCCACGCGACTGAGGCCGCCGCGTCTTCAATAAATACGGGAAACGGAACTTTAGGAGACAGACGGTATCCGACGGCGACTATCGCCAATCGCCCCTCCCGAAACGCTTTCAAACGTCTAAAAGCAGACGGAACGTACTTTTGTCCTCCAGTCAACCCGCCGCCGTGAAACCAAACGATTGTTGCAAAAGTCTTCTCCGGATTATTGGGATACACAATATCGAGCCGACATTGCGCCTTTAGATAGTCGTCGGCGTTTTCCAGAACGGAATCGGGATAGTATGAAACATCGCGGACGTTTTCATAAACGACTTGCGCTAGCTCTTGGGCCAAAACGCCGTCGTTAAATACGGAATTGTTCCCAATTCCCGCGACAAAGCAGTAAAAGAACAATCCAAGCGTAGCCCGTGCAAATGATCGACCTGTCATCTTTAACCTCTCGCTTATGCCAATTAATACTGTCGCCAAACGCTTGCCGCGCGAACCGAGAAGAATTATTCCAAAGTCGGAACGGCGCGTTCTCCTCGAAGTTCTTTTTCACAACCTTCTTTCTCATAGACCCCGTAAAAAAGGGTGTTCGTGTCAAGCCAAAGCGCTATTCGTCTGCGCTCGGCGTCGGTCAAACTCACGTCGTGATGATCTTCCAACAAAGCGTAAAGAGTCGACGCTCTCGCGCCAAATTGCCCGGGAATCGTACGCAGAGAATCGCCATAATCGTTAAAAGCGGCTCCAATAGTCATTAAATTCCAATAGGAAGCGTAGAACCCGTTTTTGTACGGAACTCGCGCCAAATTGGGCGCGCCCTCTTCCTGCGAATCCGGCTCGTTGTGACAATCGACGCAGTGATTATCTAAAATCGGTTGAACAAGTTCGGGAAAGTTGACCGGTTGAGTTCCAGAACCTTCCGAAACCAGGACGGAAGGTTCGCGTCGCAACGCTAAAGGTATTTGTTCTCCTCCGGAGGACGTCCGAGCGGGTCTGGAAGCGTCCGCCCCCGCGGCTTCGCGCGGTTCGTGACAACCGACGCAAGATAAATGTTCGTTGGGACGCAACGCCGTCCCGCTTCTCATCGACTGAACGACTAAACCGTCTTCATCAAGGATCTGGAAATACAATTCGCATTCGGCGGGAACACAAAAACACGCGCTACCGTCCTCCTCGACGGGCGCGACTCCCCAGACGCGACGAGCTAATTTCACAGAATCGGTCGAAGTCGCCTCTCTCATTCCGATCTCGTATGGCGGACGTCCGGAAGGCACGGACATACAAAAAACCTGAACGACTCGAATCGAAGCAATTTTCGTTCCTTCTGGAAGCGGCTGATCGGAAGAGTAAACGTTTTGAATAGAAACGACGCCTTGAGGACGTCGCGCGTCAAACGTCGGCGGCACGACGCAAGGCTCGTCGACAATCTCTGATTCAGGAATCAACGACGGCACGACAGGCGGAACTTCTCGTTCGATAAGCGGTATCGGCGTGGACGCTCCGATCTCGACGTCTCGATAAATCAACTCTCGATTGCCGAAAGAATCGACAAGATAGACGCCGTAATCGCCAAGTTCGTATTTTCCCCCTTCCCGACCGCTATTTTTGTCAAAAGAATAGTCGGCAACCGCCAAAAAGAGGTCTTCCGCTAACGGCCAAGGCGTTCCCCAAACTTGCGCTCCGTCCTGGCTTTCCGGAAAACCAATCTCCGGAGTCATACGCGTTATGGGACTGAAAGGATCGTCGGGCGCGTTCGGATCGATTTCTATGATTGACCCAAAAGACTGACCATGATGAGGTCCCGCAGTCGCAATAAGTTTGGAAGAACCGGGAATCGCGCGAATATCAAGAACGGAATCGGGACGTAAATGTCGAGGGGCGTAATTGCCGCATACGGCGCGGGGATTTCGTCCGTCGGGACTGGTTGTCCAAGCGCCGTGAGCAATGCAACCGAATCGATCGACATAATCCCAACGAGTCCACAAGATTTGACCGTTATTTGCAACGCTTGGAGCCCATTCGTTCGTCTCATGTCGACTCAGACAGCGTATTTTTGATCCGTCGGGATTCATGTCAAAAAGGGTGTACGTCGGGCAATCGCGCCCACAACGCAAATAACCGTTGCGACGTTCCGATATAAACGCCAGACGACCGTTGGGACGAAAACAAGGGTCAAAATCGTTCCATGTGCCGTAGGATATCATTTGCAAATTATTACCGTCGACGTCGCAAGTAAAGAGGTGGTAACAGCGACCTTCCTGAGTGTGTCCACGAGTAAGATCAAGCGTGTCAATATGTTCTTGCGATCCCTTGCACTCGCAAAACGCAAAAGCAATTCTCTTTCCGTCGAAAGAAAGCTCGGGAGCAATAAACGCTCCGTCTTTTAATGGTTGACCTTTGAGTCGGGAATCGTTGACGACGACCGAATTGTCCAGGAGATTTTTCTCGAGAGGCGCGTAAAGACGATTCCAAATTTTCAACAATTCGTCGACGTTTGATTCACCTTTACCAACAAGCCTTCCCAAAGCGTTTTTGAGAGAAGAAACACAGTCAAAAGGATCTCCGCCAAAAATATTTTCAAGCGTATAGAGTCCTCCTCCGGCGACGGCGGATCGACCGTAGAATTGATCGCAAATATGGTTGTAGTTTGAACGGTTTCTTTTGACAAAGAGCAGTTTATCGAAATCCAGTTCTTGACGCCGGAACAGCAAAGATCGTTTCCAAATTGACAGCAACAAGTAAAGCTGGAATCTCTTTTCAAGGCATTCGTAAGGAACCTCGTTAACGGCTTTTTCAAAAAGCGTCCACAACTCGATTTCGTCCGTCGGTCCCTCGTCGAAGGAACCGTCCAAATTTTCAAAAAAACTTTTGTCAAGATCGTTTAAACCCAGCCAAAGAGAACGCGCTCTGCGAAAAACGACGTCTGTTGGATCTTGGTCGGAAATAAAAATGCCCGCTTGTTCGTCGGGGAGTTGATCGACAATCGCGTCGTAATAATCTTGTCTCCTAAGTTCAAACGTCAATCGGTTATACTGTTGAAGCAGGTCGTCAAAATAGGGAGAATCTTCGAATTCAGCGGCGGACGCGTTAAAGAGGTTCGAACAGAAACGGTTCGCTTCTTCTCGAGAAATGTCGCAAGCGATAAGACGATCCGTTATCTTTGAAGTCAACTGGTTCTCTCGTGAAGCGCGGAAAATAACGTCCTTCGATAAAAATTCCAATTCTGCGACGGACGAATACGGTTGATTCTTCAATTCGGTTTTAGCGCGAAAAACCAGGTAACGCGCTTCAACAGTTTTTTCAAAGGAGACGAGGGAACCGTTTCGCATCTCTTCTTCGTCGCCGTTAAAAGCGCCGACGGAAATTGGCGTTCCCAATTCGCCGTTCCAATCTCCGTTATCGCCAAATCTGACTTCCGAGTCTTCAGGCTCGTTTATGGAAGCAAGAGCGTAAACTTCATACTCGCCAACCTGCCCGTTGCGATTCTCGTCGGCTCTGGGCCAATAGCGAAATCCGGTCAACTCGTATGGAAGACCAAGATCGACTCGCAATTCAAACGGTCGTTCCGGATCGTAACCGCGCGACTTTTTCCGTTTGGGATGTTGGTCGACGCAACCGCACCCATATCCGCAAGAAATTTGGATTGGGGCGTACTCAACGGGGGGGTTGGAAAACTGAGAATGCCAAAACGACTTTCGGTCGCCGTCAAACGCCTTTGTCGCCTCATAACCTTCGTTTTCAGAATTAGAAGCAACATGGATCGCCACGAATTTTGTCGGCGTGGAAATCCTGGCGGTATTGGCGTCATCCGCCCCGACGGATTGCGACGCGCAAAAGCCAACCAACGCCAAAAGAAACGAAACGCAATCTTTCCAGAAATTATGACGGTGAAAAAACACGCACGCTCCTCCCTAACGAAGTGGTAAATTCACTAAGCGGTAAAAACTCCGTAAAATCCACATGACAACCGCCAACATTCGACAGGAATCGAAAAGCAAAACGTCCCGGATTCTTAAACGCCAGCGTTGCTTCATAGTTTAACAAACTCAGACTCAGAAAACAAGAAAAACAGTTCAAACTAAAAAAAGTCGTTCTTCCCCTTGAAAAAAAAAAACGAGCTGATAGAATGAAGGAAGGTCGGCGGGGTTCGCTCTTCCGATTGTCAGACGGCTTTCAACGAGACCCCCGGCAATGGGAGGTCGTGAACCTGGTCAGGCGAGAGATCGAGCAGCCATAAGCGGTTACTCTTATGTGCCGGGGTTCTCGTTGAGGGCCGTTTTTGTTTCTTGAGGGATTTGCGTTTGTTCCGCTTTGCGAGCAAACTTTTTTGAACTTGGAATGACATTTGGTAATGTCCCGACGCGCTTCCAGCGTTAATTTCAGAGGGGTTGCTATGAAACGTTCTCGACGAGATTCCTCCGATTCCGAAACGTCCGGTTTCCTCTTTGCAACAAACCCGGAAGACGCCCGGAAAGGGGATGACGCGCCTCAAACGGGGCTGTTCGTGGGAGCGCCGATTCAGAACGACGAAGATCAAACAACGCCTGAAAAATCTCAAAGAACATCTAGAAAATCGGGCAAATCTCGCGAGGAAGATGTTGCTCCGGCGGCGGATTCGTCGATATCCAAAGCCATGCCCGCCTCTGTGAAAGAGTTCGAATCAACCTCTCCCCTTTCACCCGAACTTAAATCTTCGTCAAGCGTTCTCGCCGAGGTTCCAAACTCGGACGTCAAAACGAATAGTTCCTTTTTGATCGTTCGGGAAAAAGCCAAACCGAGCTCATACCAAGTTGTCGCGAGACGTTATCGACCTCAAACTTTCGACGAGCTTATCGGTCAAGAAACGGTGGCTCGCGCGCTATCCAACGCTATTGAAACGGATCGGGTTGGACACGCGTACCTTTTTACCGGCGCTCGAGGCGTTGGCAAAACTTCCTGCGCGCGTATCTTTGCGAAAGCGCTTAATTGCGTTGAAGGACCTACGACTCGTCCGTGTCTGAAGTGCGACAGTTGCGTTGACGTGGCCACGGGCGACGACGTCGACGTTATCGAGATCGACGGAGCTAGTAATCGAGGAGTCGACGAAATCCGACAGCTTCGTCAAAACGCGACGATTGCTCCGACTCGATCGCTCTATAAAATATACATTATCGACGAAGTTCATATGCTCACCCGCGAAGCTTTTAACGCGCTTTTAAAAACGTTGGAAGAGCCGCCTTCGCGAGTAAAATTCATCTTCTGCACCACTGAACCCAACAAGATTCCAATCACAATCCTTTCCCGTTGTCAGCGTTTCGATTTTGGCGGTATTAATGGTGTTTCCATCGCTAAGCGGCTCTCGCAAATAGCGGAAAAGGAGGAAGCTGAAGCGGAAGAAGGCGTCTTTGATATTCTGGCTCGTCGCGCGAACGGTTCTATGCGCGACGCGCAGTCGCTTCTGGAGCAGCTTTTGTCGTTTGCCCCCAAACATATCACTCAAGCCGACGTTTACAATATGCTCGGCGCGGCGGACGACGGCAAGATATTCGAGCTTTTAGGCGCGATCGTTCGCGGAAACGCTGTCGAAGCGTTTAAAAGCCTGGGCGAATCGGCGGATCTTGGGGTGGATTTTGGAGCCTTAATCGAGCAAACATTCGGAGTTTTTCGCGACTTAATGGTCGTGGAATGCGGATGCGATGCAAAAGAATTAATGTATTCGCCTGTTGCGCGATTCAATGAGATTCATGAAATCGCGCAAAAACTTGGAGCGCGGAGAATTCTAGCCTCCCTTCAAATTTTGGATCAGACGACTCAGCGTATGCGGGTTAGTTCTCAATCTAGAGTTTTAGCGGAGCTGGCTTTTGCTCGGCTGTGTCAATTAGACTCGTTCCAAAGCATCGACTCGCTAATCGCTCAGCTAAAACAAGGGGTGGCGCCCAATATCAAATTAGCGTCGCATTCCTCCCCTTCCGACTCGTCAGAATCGGAAGAAACAAAAAAAAAATAACGACGTTTCGCCCCCAAACGAGAGTCTTTTAACGTCCTCGAACGATTCTAAAGAGAACCCTGTTCAAGGCGTGTCCGCGTCTTCTCAAGTTAATTCGTTCCGCGAAAAAAGCGAACAATCCGCCTCAACGAATCATTGTCTCGCGTCAAATTTTGTCCAACGTCCCCCAACGACCTTTGTTCAGGATTCTCTTGGCGGCGGGACCGACTGGTTTTCCTATTCCCCCGACGTTTCAGCCGGAATCTGGCTGGATTCGACAAAATCATTGGCAGGAGAAGTGGCGGATGACGCGAAAGCGTTTGGCGCGATAAAAACGGAAAAACCAAATCGTTTCATCGTTTTGTTCCCAGCCGATAGAGAACTCCAATGTAATTCCTGCGCCAACGCGAAGGAATTAATAGAAGCAAATCTTGCGAAAAGACTAAAAAGCGACGTTACTCTAACGTTGCGGCTCGATCCGTCGATATCGACTTACGAACCTTCTTTGCCAAACGCGGCGAGTCAACGCTCGTATTTGGAAAATTCCAAGCTTGAAGTCTCGTCGCAAAAATTGAATCGTCGGAACGTTTCCGTGTCTGTCCCGCCAAAAACAGCTTCCGGAAACGACTGCGGATTCACGCGTCAACCGTCGAATTTAAGCTTTCAGGAAGTTAGGCGACAACTTGAACAAAACGAAATTGTCAAAGAGATAAAGGAAGTTTTTGACGCGGAACTTAGCGACGTCAGAAAAAACTCGCCTAACGCGTGAAATCAACGCTTTCCCGATTTCAATCATGGAAACAAATCGTAGAGAACTTCTTTTTATTCCGGAAATCGCAGGTTTAGACGCGCGATCGTCTATCATAAGAATACCGCCCGAATTGGACGTTCCGCTCACGCCAAGAGTGAGAAGAATTATTGACTCGCGCGCTTTTCGACGTCTGGCCAATGTCTCGCAACTCGGTTTTGTGCGTTTAGTTTATCCCGGCGCGACTCATACGCGTTTCGAGCATTCGCTAGGCGTTTATCGTCTAACGTTGCTCCTGCTTAAAAGACTCGCGCATGACGAGCGTTTTGCAAGCGTTGTTAGGGTTCAGGAAGCCGAGACTCTTATCCTGTCCGCGTTGCTCCACGACGTCGGACATTTCCCGTATTGTCACTTGCTCGAAGACTTGAAAATCTGCAACGCTAAATCCCACGAAGAACTTGCCGACGAGTTCCTTTTTGGAGAATTATCTCCGTTAATCCGGAACGACTGGGGGGTGGAACCAAGAAATATAAGCGACGTGCTTATGAAACGCGAGCCCGTTCGTTTCCCTGGAGAATCTGACGAGGAGTATTTTCGTCGCAAAAAGGTCTTTCGTCTTCTGGCAAGTATTCTTTCAGGTCCAATCGACGTGGATAAGATGGACTATCTTATGCGCGACAGTCACGCGGCGGGCGTTCCTTACGGAAAAAATTACGATCTTGACCGACTCGTCGGAAGTGTCTGCCTCAATGAACGCGGAGACGGAATCGCTATCTCGAGCAAAGGGAAGACGGCTGCGGAATTAATGGTTTTTGCTCGGTACGTCATGTTTAGCGAAGTCTACTGGCACCACGCGGCAAGATCAGCCACAGTTATGTTTCAGCGTCTCGTAGATTGCGTCGCGCAAGAAACGCGCGTCGCTCAATTGTTCGAAGCTTTCCGCGTTAAATCGGACGCGGACATTCATCATTATCTTTTTGAACTTTGTAGTAGTCTTTCCGAACCGAACCGCGCTTTCCGTCAAGAAGGTCTTCGACTTTGTCAGGGGTTGTTTGGAGAGCAACGCGTTCTTTTCAAGCGAGTTCGTCAATTCAGCTCCCTGGAAGAACCGGGTCTTTACAGACGAATTGCGGGACGACCATACGTTCAAATCCGCGCGATTTCCAACAAAATGGCCGAGTACCTTTCGATTTCTCCGGCCGACGTTCTTATTGACGCTCCCCCAGTCGACAAAGAAGTCGAGTTCAAAATCGACGTTTTTTATTCCGACAAAAACGTCTATCGTCCGTTGTCGAAGGTCTCGCCCGTCGTTCGCGCGCTGGCGAAGGAACAATTTGACGATTACGTCAAACGCGCGCGAGTTTTCGCGGCTCCGGAAGTCGCGCGACAACTGCAAGAACACAACGCGCTGGACTCAGTCTTGGAACGAGCGCTTGACGACGTTGGCTGAAAAACGCTTCGCAAACGACGTCGTCTTTCCAAGGTAACGTCGTTCAGAAATTTAGACCGACAATTTGAAATGTAATCAAAGAGCGCTATACTCCAGCTATTAAGACGTAGGCGGCTTAGTTTTCCTGGTATGTTTATTGTTTAATTAAGATTCAAGGACTGTTCAATGAACGCAGGTTCTTCAAACAATCAAACGCGCGCGTATCTTATGAAGCGTTTTGAAACGCTGGGAATCCACCCTTGCGGGAAACTCGGTCAGAATTTCCTGATTGATTTGAATCTCTTGCATTTGCTCCATCAAACGGCCAATCTAGACCAAAACGACGTCGTGCTTGAAGTGGGAACCGGAACCGGTTCGTTAACGGGCGCGATGGCGCAAGAGGCGGGCATGGTTATTACGGTCGAAGTCGATTCCGTCATGCACGAAACTGCAAAGCAGGAACATTGGGATAAAAACAACATCCGCTTTTTATTCGCCGATATTCTTGAGAATAAGAATCGTCTCAATCAAAGCGTTTTGACCGTCGTTCGCGAGGAATTATCCAAATCGCCCGAAAGAAGATTCAAACTTTGCGCCAACCTTCCGTACCAAATCGCGACTCCTTTAATGTCGAATCTTCTTCTTTCGGATATTCCGCCTGTTTCAATGACCGTTACGATTCAAAAGGAAGTTGGCGACCGAATTTGCGCGAAACCTCGCGCTAAAGACTATGGAGCGCTTGCCGTCTGGATGCAGGCGCAATGCGATTGCCGCGTTGTCCGCACCATGCCGCCAAGCGTCTTTTGGCCCCGCCCAAAGGTAGATTCCGCTATTGTTCAGGTCGTATATAACGAAAGGAAGCGCGCGAAGATTCCAAATCTTATTTTCTTCCACGAATTTGTCAGGGCTCTTTTTTTCCATCGCAGAAAGTTCATTCGCTCGGTTCTTTGTAGCGCGTTTAAAAATCGCCTCGACAAGGAAGACGTCGATCGAATTCTCGAGGAAATGGACCTCAAAGGCGAGATTCGAGCGGAGACTCTTACCGTCAAACAGATACTTGCGTTGTCGGAAAGGTTTAGGACTCTTTTCCCTCCGGAAAAACAAAAAGTTCTAGGTTAACCAATATGCCGGTCTGCAAATCGTCACGGCAAATTGGCGCAATAATGGTTGACGCGTCGTTTCCTTCTCCCTTACATCTTTTCTTATCCGTCAAGGAAATTTCATGAAAAGTTCTTTTTTGCCATCAATATCGTTCCTGTTGTTGACGTCGTTTGTTTGCCAACCGACAAATGGGTTCGAACCGGTCGAATCAAAACTGTCGCGCGTCAGTTCCCAACCTCAACTGTTGTCGGTGGATTTAAACGGAGCTC
>CAMZEO010000107.1 GCA_947305735.1 uncultured Planctomycetales bacterium
CTGTAGAACAGATATCCGAATTCAAGGTCTTCGGCGGTCGAAGGAGCACATACATAGCCTCTGCACAGATCACTTGATATATTTATAAAATCGTTATCGAAGCTTGCGATCATTTTCCGGCGTTCGGACGCTTCAACGTCCAAAACTCGTGCTACTCTTCCCTCCATACCGCGCGTCAATTCTTTCGGAGGTCCGGCAAACAGAAGCTTTCCTTCGCTTAAAAGAATCGTTTCGTCGCACATTTCCGCTTCGTCGAGGTAAGCGGTGCTCCATATTACGGCGACGTCGGCGGCGATATGTTCGCGAACCATGCGCCACAATTCGCGTCGGCTCAGCGGGTCGACGCCGACCCCTGGCTCGTCGAGCACAAGCAGTCGCGGGGTCGTAATCATCGCGCACGCCAGTCCCAGCTTTTGTTTCATCCCGCCCGACAATCGCCGCGCAAGCCTTTTGGTAAAGCGAGACAAATTCGTAAACTCCAGCAACTCTTCAAAACGCGCTTTACGTTGCGAACGCGGAAGATTGCGGAGTTTCGCGTAAAGATTAAGGTTCTCCATTACCGTCAGATCTTCGTACAGTCCGAATTTCTGAGGCATATACCCCATAATCTCGCGAACGCGAGAGGTCTGGTCGGTCGCGTCGTAACCGAACGCCGTGATTTGTCCCGACGTCGGCTTTAACAATCCCGCAATCAATCGTAACGCCGTCGTCTTGCCGGCTCCGTCGGGACCGACAAGCCCCGTGATTCCGCCAGGTTTGATCGTCGCGGATATTGAATCCAACGCAGGTTTTTCCGACGAGGGAAAACTTTTGTTAACCGCGTCAAAAACAATCATTGTTCTTCGCTCGTGATTTCAGACGTCGACGCGTTGGAACGGGACGTCAAAGGAATAGTTACGTCGACCGGCGCGCCCTGACGCAAACCGTCGTCAGGAGCTTCGACGACGATTCTCGCGCGATATACAAGATTCGTCCTCAAATTGGGCGTTTCGACAGTCTTCGGCGTAAATTCCGCTTCCGGAGAAATATACCCGACGTGACCAACGTAGACTTTCTCCGAGGAATCCGTTTTCACGTCGACGCGCGCGCCAGGCGCCACTTTACCCAAGTCGCGCTCTTCGATAAAAATATAAACCCAAACGACGTCGCGAATAGAAAGTATCGCGACCGTTTGTCCGGCAGCGACTATCGCGCCCGGCTCGGCGACTCGCGTCAACACGACGCCGTCGTTGGGCGCAATAAGAACCGTGTCTTCCGCCGCGATTTTTGCCTTTTGCAACGCCGCCTCCGCGTGAGCGACCGCCGCTTTCGCAGCGTCGAGGTCCTCTTTTCTTGTTCCTTCCTCGAGAAGATCGACGTTCGCCAACGCTTTGTTCAGTCGCGCGCGTGCGACGTCTCGAGACGAAAGCGACGCGTCGAAACCGCTCTTGCTCACGGCGTTTTTACCAATAAGATTCTGATTGCGCTGAAGATCCGCCTCCGCAAGGTCAAGCGTTGCGCGACACTCTTCAACCTGCGCGCGCGCTTCGTCGATCTCCTGCTTGCGAGCGCCGTTCCGCGCTTTTTCAAGCGCGGCGCGCGCCTGATCCAACGCCGCTTGAGCGAGTTGGACGTCCGCGTCGACAGGCTCGCGGTTAAGTTTCGCAAACGCCTGTCCTTTTTTCAGTTCGTCCCCTTCTTCGACAAGTATCTCTTCGATTCGACCGCCGACGCGAAAACTGAGATTGACGCGTCTGATTTCGACGTTTCCGTAATACGTCAAATTACTCTCAGGTTCCGCGTTTTTTACGCGCAGTTCGCGCGCGTAAAGAAACGCGCCGATCGCCGCTACGACGACCAATAATACGACGATTTTCTTGATAATTTTCACGATCGCGTTCCTTTCTGAGGAGATTGAAGAAGGGAGACCAAAACGTCGACGATTATTTTTTTGCTCTGCTTCATCCGACGCTTCCTCGTCGTCTCGTCAAGCGCAAACTCGAAAAAAAGACCGCGAAAATAACGAACGAACAGGAAAACAAGATCCTCGTCGCTCGTCTTAAAACGAACCCCGCGCGCTTCGCGAATTCTTTTAAACGTCGCCATTAACGGAACGTTGGTGTTTTGTTCGATCACGCCGAACAATTTCTCTTGAAATTCGTGGAAAACGCTCGTTTCAAACCACGCCTGCCGCGCAAATTGAAAAGGTGCCGCTCCCCAAACCAGATCGACCAACGTTTCAAAGTCGTCCTTCGCCGTTGGACCGGGCAATCGAATCGACGAGAATCGGGCGCCGACTTCCGAAACGCGCGCGCATATCACGTGAAAGAACAACTGATTTTTATTGCCGAACCATTGATAGACCGTCGAAAGGGAACCGCCCGATTCGCGAACGATCTCGACGAGAGAGACGTTGTTGAATCCGCGCTCTTCAAACAGTCGTCCCGCTGTGTCGACAATCTTACGCCAACGCTCTCTTCCGCGCGCCGTCGACGGTTCGACCAAAACAATGTTTTTTTTGTCGTTCATAGTGAACCTCTTTTTTGAAAGTGTAATGTAATTTACATTACACTTTCAAAAAAGTCAATAGGGAATTGGAAAATTTTCCAGGCTCTGCTCCCGAACTAGTGGAAATGGTATAATGGGAGGAGGTATTTCTTTATCCCAGGAGAGCCAGAAATGATCGAAGGTTTTGAACAAATGTTGGCGGGTTCCCTTCATTTAGAGGAGCCTTGCTATATTATGGGAGCGGAATTTGATAGCGTCCAGAATGAAGTTCACATTCATGTTGGAGTCCGCAAAGACGCAATGATTCCTTGCCCGAAGTGCGGCGGTTCAACCACGCGCTACGGTTACGAACCTACCGAACGTAGTTGGCGCCATTCCGATTGTTTGTTCTATCGGTGTTATGTTCACTGCCAAAGACCTCGCGTTCTCTGTGAACACTGTGGCGCGCAACAGGTCAATGCTCCGTTTGAACGTCCTCATAGTCGATTCACTCTCTTATTCGAAGGCTATGCCATGATGATCATGTCAGACGTTCCTCGTCGAAAGGCTTCCGCGCTTCTTCGTTGTGATGAAAAGTCCTTAACGTCTATCCTTTCCTATTGGGTCAATCGCACGGTAAAGGAACAGAACCTAAGCGACGTATCCAGGATAGCCATTGACGAGACGTCGTTCAAACGAGGACATGATTACGTTACGGTTTCAGTCGACCCTGACCAAAAGCGCGTTTTTGACGTACAACCAGGACGATCGAAAGAAGCCGTGACCGCTATGAAAACGAAATTGGAACAACACGGCGGAGACTCCGCTAACATTCAAGCGATCACGTGCGACATGTCTGCGAGTTACCTTCCTGCGACAAGAGAAAACTTTCCCAATGCGAAACAGGTGATTGACAAGTTCCACGTTAAAAAGCGTCTTCTTTCCGCCTTAGACGATATACGCAAACAGGAGCAGAGGAAAGTCGATAAGAAACAGGAGATATTCCGCTCTCGCAGGTTGTTTATGATTCCGGAAGCCAAAATGACCGACGCGCAAAAAAATTCGCGTCGTCGAACTTTCTTCAAACTATCCCCAAACGTGTCGAGCCTTTCGGATTGTCCAGTCGCTTGACCTTTTCTATGCCGCCAATAATGAATCGGAAGCGTCTATTCAATTTGACAAGCCGTATTCTTGGATGCGTCATTGCAAGTTGGAACCAATGAAAGACGCGGCGAAAACATTGAAGGATCACCGTAGGGAGATTCTCAATTACTTTCAGAATCGGATCACAAACGCTATAAGGGAAGGTATCAATTCAATGGTACAAGCCGCCAAACGAAAAGCCCGAGGATTCAAAACCTATGAAGGTTTTGCCGCTATGATTTATCTAATTGCGGGAAAACTCAAGTTGGCATGTCCGAACCCTCTGAAATAATCATTTCCACTAATTCGGGAGCAGAGCCATATTTCAATTCCCCTTGCAACTCTTACGAACGTCGTTGTTCTATCCCCAAAACAAGCCAACGATAAACGGGGATTCTCGATATAATCTCATAGAGTCCGTACCCAACCCCGAATCCGGCGACGGTGGTAATCAAGTAGATTAAAGAGGGCGGCAACCCGCTCTTGTACAAAAATAAAGCGGAAGCGGTGACGCCCAAATAATGAAACACGTAAAGTCCCCAGCTTTTTTTCGTCGCCCATTTCGTAAAGGGCGTGGAAAAATCGGCGTAACGTTTCGCTAGACCGAGTATGGCTATAATAGCGTAATATGCGTAAAACGTCGAAAGAAAAGAGCAAAAAACGACCGGTTCAACGAAATGTTGATCGTAATACTTAACGATGTATGCCGTTCCAAACGCAATTGCCAGAAAAAGCGAGTAGGGAATCAACTTGACAATCGTTTCAATATTCTCCTCGTGTGAAAAAACGAAATACCCTAGAAAGAACGTCACTCCGTAAAAACCTAGTTTGTAGCAAATGATAACGGGATTGTTTAAGAATTGCGCTCCGCCCCAAAGTAAAAACGGTCCGAGGATAAGAATTAAAAACGGACTCACTCGCGAAAGGCGCAAGCGTAATTTGTCCCTCTCAATCTTTCTTATCAACACCAACGCGACGGAGAAAAGCCAAAGGGTCTGAGCGAACCATAAAACTCCGATTCCGCAGAGCCCCAAAATTAAAAATTTTAATATTCCGGGCGATCCCGGCGGCGCCACCGAATCAAATCCGCCGGCCAGCGCGACGTGAACCCATCCTTGAATCCATTGAAACGCGTAAAGTCCAAGCGTCGACGGCACAAGTAATTTAACCGTTCGCGAACGGATGTATTCGCGCTCCGACCGCGTCTGCAGGAACGACAGCGAGTTCATTCCGGCGACAAGAAACAACAAGCCCATAAACCAGGGAAAGACGACGTATTGAAAGACGTCCTGCGGTTGATTATCGTAAAATGGTCCCGGTCCCGTTTTAACGCCGTTAGAGTTAAAGACGAAGATTACATGATACAACACGACGACGTAGACCGTGGCCCATTTAACGTTGTCGATATAAGCTTTTCTCATTTGATTCAGATCCGGATATGTTGTACAACCGCCTCAAAACACAAACGAAGCGATCTTTCGTCCGTTTGAGGAAGCGCAATAAACGCGCGACGGCAAGGGGAATTCTAAACGACTTTATTCTCTTCTTAGGAAATACCGAGACCGAGTCTCGTCGCGAACGCGAAATAGTCTTTTTTGTTTCAAAACGCGTTTAGAGGAAGCGCGCGACGCGCTTGCGATTGAAACAAGCCGACGTATTTTTGGACGGACGCTAATCCTTTGATTCCAACGACAAATTATCGCGCTGATCCGAAATCCGGAATGGAATACGGAGCGATAACAGGCGGCGCGCGCAAATATGACGGAGGAACGCGCCTTGACGCCGCGCGCGGTCCATTGTCGAAACGCTTTCCGTCGCGCGCCCCTGGAATAAAACATCCGCCGATTATTCTGGAGCGCCCCGAAAAAGAACGCGTTCTACGGGTTGCCGCGTCCGGAGATTGACATAGCCGCGTTCGTCGGGCGACCGTCGCCTCACCATTATTGTTGGGCAAACTCTAAGTATGATTGGCGTAGTTTCCCCTCGCTGTCAATTTCAACAAAGACTTTCCGCCTTTCTTTTCCCGTTTCGGAGTCTCTTCTTTTCGGCGTATGGAGCGGAGGAATAACTCTCCCGTCGGAAGCGTCAGTATCGCGGGTAAAATAATATAGGACGCCAAATGCGCGACGATCAGCAACGCGCCCATGAAAAACGTAAAATATACGATCGGAATAAAGTCGCTCAGCAAATACGAGAGGAGCCCGATAACAATCACGGCGGTCGTTTCAAACATCGCCAACGCGCAATTCCGAAACGCGAACGAGACCGTTTCTTTGCGCGAACGGTCGGACTGCGTCGCGCCTAATCGGAACCAGGCAATAAAATGAACGATATCGTCGGCTGCCACGCCAAGCGCGGCGCTTCCCGTAAGCATCGTGCCAAGTTCAATTTTGATTCCCAGCAGTCCGACTAAACCAAAAACAAAGACGCAGGGAAAGACGCAGGGAAAGACGGCGAGCAGACCGCAGAGGACGCTCCGATAGATAATCGCCAACACGATCCCTATCGTAATGAAGGCGAAAAGAAAACTCTTTTGCAAGTCTTTAATAAGCTGTTTCTGAACGCGATGCACAAGCGGAACGCTGCCGGTCACAAGCGCGTTTTCAAATTGGAACGCGCTCGGCGTTTCCTCGTCGACAAGGGTTTCCTTCACAATACGCTCGATTTGACTCGTAAACGCGCCGTAATCGACGTCTTGCATCGCAAACGTTCGCGCCGTCGCGCGATAATATCGCCAACCGTCCGTCTCGCGGAAATATCCGGCTTTCTCCAACGCCGAACGGTTTTTATACAAAACGTTCCTATACGTCGAACGCGCGCCCGTCGCGCGAAACGAGCGCTCGTATTCGTCCGGAAGATCCGCGACAAAATTTAACGCGGTAATAATCGTTGATTCGGGAAGTTCGTCCTGCAAGTTCCAAGCCAAATGTTGAAGCGAATAGAACTCTTGGAGCAGTTCTTCCTTGTCGTCGGAAACGGGAGTCTTAATCACTATTTCCACGGGAATAAGCGGTCCGAACTTCTTTTCCAGCCATACGTAATCCTGGATCTGGCGCGTCGACGACTTAAGCGACTGCCGCAGGCCGACGCGCGTTTGAATGCGCGGCAACGCGAATCCGCAAATCAAAAGAATAACGCCCACGCCCAGAAGCGTCCAGACCGGATGATCGACGCCAAATCTCGAAAACGTCCAATACGCTCTCTCGCCAAATTTATCCCGAAAAGTTGGTTCTCTATCGTCCGGATCCTGCACCAAAAACTCGCGACGCCCCCAAGCGCCTCGACGCATAACGTATTGTTCGCGCTTTTTACGAAAAAACTCGTCTTTGAGAGGAAACAGCAGAAAATGAACCGAAATATAAACGACGACCACGGTCGTCAATATCGCCAGCGAAAGAGCCGCGATCGCGCTAAAACGCCGCGCGGGCGCCAACACGCACGTCTGGAGGGACAGAAGCCCCAACAGCGTCGTTATCACGGACCCCGAGACAGGAACGATCGCGTCGCGCAACATACGATAGACCGAGAGTTTCGGAGGCAACGAAGGTCGCGCCGCGAAATAATAGTTCGTTAGATGAATACAACTCGACAACGATAGAACAAACGTCAGGTTGACCGCAAGCATAAGGATCGAATCAAACGTCACGCCCAGATAATAGATAAGCGCCAGACAAATCTGCTGATTCACAAACGAAATCGAAAAGACCAGCAACGCGACGCGAAGATTATGAAAGCACGTCAAAAGAATAACGACGCCGACGACGTACGTTATTAAGTTCATTTCGACCAGTTTGTCGTGACAGACGTCGTCGATCGAAACGCTGTCGGTCGTCGAGCCGCCGACGCGAATTTTATCGCGCCCAAGACCGGGAATCTCGTCGGCGATCTCCCATACGCGTTTAACGGCCGGACGACGGTACTTTTTTCCCTCGTCCGAAATAAGCGCCACCAGAGCCGCCGTTTCGCCGTCTTTTGAATATAAGAACGAATCGAACCTCGCATGAAAATCTTCGTCCGACATTCCCGCGGGGGGCGCCGCCAGTTGTCTGTAGACGTCGTCGCCGGTAAAGACTTCGCGATAAAATTGGCGCGAAGCGCCGTCCCACTCGACGGGCGCGAGCAACTTATCTTTGAAGACCGCGAGTTCCTCCGAACCAGGCGCGCAATCTTCCCAGCTCAAGACGAGCGTTTCGTCCCCTCCGAATATCCGCATAAATTCGATAAACCGTTGAGTCTCTTCAAGAGACGACGGAACCCATTCTTCAGCGCGATTCTCCGTTTCCCCCCATGATTTCAACGCGCCAAAGATGATAAACGGAAGGAGAGCCGTCAAGAAAATTGATAAGGTTACGCGAAAAGACACGACGCGAACAAGTCCGCGCCATAATTTTCGTATGATTCTATCTGAGACGGACTGCTTTACCATAAGGATATACTCTTTAACAAACGAGCGTCGTCGCGACGCGCCCGCCGCGCGCCTTATTCATCACATATTTTATCCGAACAAAAGGTCGTTTTGTCAATAAGAATACGGGGACTCGTCGCAAAATTCGACGAAATCCATTCGTTAAAAAACTTGAAATCCAACTAGTTTCGCAAACCTCTTTTAAATGAAAGAGAAAGAGAATTGGCAAAAGTACCCGATGGTAAGAATTATGACAAAGAGACGCTCGATCAAAACGATCTGTCTTTTACGATTATTTCAGATAACCTGCGCAATTCAACTCAACGTTCGAAAAGGCTCCTTGCGTTTATTCGTCATTCTTTTTCGACGATTTCAACAATTCCAATCGCAAGCGAGTATAGAAACACAACTCTCCTGCCGTCAAAAGCTACCGCAGGCGCGGGAGGTATTAAGACTTTAAAGCGCCGGTTGACCAATTCGGCGACGTCTGTTTCGATATTGTCGCTCGCATAGCAAAAATGATACGGAGTCGAACCAACTTTTTTTAGCAACGCCGACACCGGCGAGTTTTCTCTCATTGGAGCGACTAATTCGACGCGATACTCGCCGTGTTTGCCAAAAGCGATTCTTATTCCGCGATCCGAGTCCTCTACGACAGGTTCAAAAGAAAAGCCAAGAGCTTCCAGGGCTTTTTTACCATCGTCGACGTCTTCTACGGCGTACCCAATGTGATCAATTATCATAAAACACCCTCGAAAAACTATCGACGAAGAATAGCGACGCGAACCAATACTCGCGAAAGGAAGTCTTAAAAACGGTCGCGCTTTAAGACCAAACCGTCAATCGACAACCCGGATCACGTCGCAACGCGCGGGCTCTTGATTGGCGACGTCAAAAATCCACTCGTCTTCGACGCCCGTCGCCGCAAAATGACGATCGCGATAAAAATCCTTAACCTGCGCGTTCTTCTGCGTCGGAATATAGAATCCCTTAAGCCGCTTCACGCCCTGCCTGCGAGCCGCGCGTTGAACGTCGGCAAGCATAACGTCTTCAAGTCCGCGTCCGATAACGCGACAGCTCATCACAAGGGAATCGATCGACCACTGATCGGGCGAATCTTTATGCGCGAGCAAAACCCCGACCAATCCATGTTGCGCCTGCGCGTCCTGTAAGGTAAACGCGCGGCAAAGCCAGTTTTCGTCCGCCGCGCGTCTGCGCGCTTCGTCGATAGAAAAGCGACGCGTCGTAAGATTAAACTGGTTCGTCTTATTGATGAGTTGCGCGACGCGCGTTACGTTTTCCTCCGAGACGTCGTCGATCTTAACGGACATATCGAGACTCGCCAGATACTCTTTCAAGTTCGTCGTCTTCGTCGACGTCTCGCGAATTATGGCGCGAGAACGATAACTCTCATGCCGTTCGCGATCTTCTTTTGTAATCGCTGTTGTTTCAAAGTACATCCCTCGCCGCAACGTTGGAACGATCTTCCAATGCTGGTTGTCGAATTCAAGGACGACGACCTCAGGCAATTCCTTGCGTATAAGAGCTCGCTCCGCAGGGTTGTCGTCGACAAAAACAAACGTGTCGAGTCCAAGAGATAATTCCCGAGCGATCGAACGAAGATTAGTCGCTTTATCCTGCCAATTCGCGCGAAACGCGACAAAATCATCGCGCTTCAAAATCATATCGGAACGCTGAGTGAACGCTTGCAACGCGTCCGATTCGTTGTTCTTCGAGCATACCGCCAACAAAACGCCTTTAAGTTGCAAGCCCTTGGCGTATTGCTGAAAAGCCGTGAAAGACTCCCCGTCGGAAAAGGACGATCCGATCCTCAGGCCAAACGGTCCGTCTTCTCCAACGACTCCGCCCCACGCCGTATTGTCCAAATCCATGACGAGAACGCGCTTGCTCAATCCAAAAAACGCGGCGATATTCGCCGCGAACGCCGTCGCCAAAACCGGAGTCGCCTGCGGCGCGGGGTATTGCTTCGCAACATACCAATCGCGACTGCGCGTCCACTTGCCGTCGTGAAGCTCCGCCAACTGACTCGGATGCAAAAAAGCAACCCCGCTCGGCAAATCCTCCGACAAGCGAAGATTAATCTCTTCAATGCGACGCGCGCGTCCGTCCGCCTCCGTATACTCAAGACCGCCCCACGCTCCAAAAGGAGCGACTTCCAAACCCGTGTGAATCAAGCACGCCGACGAGCGACTTCGCGCGATTTCACGAAGATTTTTAATTTTATCGACGTAGGCGTCGACCCGACTTTGAGGAGAACGCAACGCCGCGTTGAAATCGCGCGACTCAAGCAAAAGAAGAATCGCGTCGGGATTGCTGCGATAGAGTCCGCTCTCGGGGTTGAGAATCTCCTGCGCGTAGGCGCCAAAATCCGCCTCATAGATATTGAGCTTCATTTCGCGCGCGAGTCCTGCGGCCAGCAGGAAAGGGCGCAAAAACGCCGTCGTGCAACTTCCCGCCAACGAGACGTTAAGCTCGCGCTGATAGACGTCGCTCGGAGCCTGCTCGTAGATCGCCTTGGCCACCGCCTGACGCCGCGTCCAAAAGGAAAAATCGGGAAAAAGATCAAACGCCCGGCGCAAATAACGAAGAGCGCGGCGGTAATCCCCGACGCGAGCGCTAAGCGCCGCGATCTCGCCAAACAGTTCCGCGTCAACGGAACCCGACGAGTCTTCAAACTGCAGGAGCGCCGCGAGTTTGTCGTTTGTCGCCGCGTCAAGATCCTCGCCTCGACGCTGATAAAATTCAAGTTCGATTTGCAAAAAAGTCGCAAGTTGCGAAACGCCGACGCTCGCAAGCGAACGCTCCAACTCGCTCGCGTTCCACTCCTTAGCGAACAATTTGCGCGCCATGATCGACGCGAAGCTCATCGCGACGTCGCCGCTGAACTTGCGACCGACGTCCCTACAGAGCGACGCAAAGCGCGCGATTGACCTTGAATCCGCGACGCTCGCGTCAAAACACGCGTCAAGCAATTTGCTGATTGGCAACTCCATGGCGACTCTTAATTTCTCGTTAAAAAACCCCGCCGCAACGTCAGACTTGCGCTTTCTCCATCATTTTAACGACGTCTCCGACCGTCCGAATATTCGCTACGTCATATGTGTCGAACACAAAACCTAACTGCGTTTCCAAGAGCAACAGCATTTTAACAAGCGCAACCGAGTCCCAGCCCTTGACCGTCAGGATTCGCGTCTCCGGCGTAAGTTCTAAATCGTAACATCCCAAGACGTCGCGCGCCACTTGAGACAGCGCCGCCAAGTTCGAATCCATCATAAAACCCTTTCTCCTCAAATTATTGCCGCTTCAAAATCGCCGTTTCCGGCAAAACGCACGGCGAGGATTGCCACGTCAACGAAACGGCGCCCCAACTCAGCCCCGCGCCAAACCCGCATAACAGCACGCGCGCGCCCGCGCTTATACGACCCGCTTTCAGAGCTTCCGACAACGCAAACGGCAACGTCGCCCCGCTCATATTGCCAGTTTCTTCCAAAAAATAAAACTGTTTCTCCTTCGGAATTTTCAACATTCCGTAAAGCATACTCACCATCATTTTATTCGCTTGATGGAAAAGAACAAGGTCATATTCGTCGAGAGGCGTGTTATGCGAAGCGCACGCCTCCTTGAGGAACTTGGGAATTGTGTGGACGACGAAATGAAAAACCGCCGCGCCGTTCATCTTCAATTGACTCGGAGAGCGCGTCGATCCGTTTTCAAAAGTTTCCTCAATCAGCGATTCCGGTCGCAACGGACGGCGGCTCATGCCCTCCGGAATAATAATGTGTTCCGCATGCTTGCCGTCAACTCCAAACTCAAACCAGTCTATCTTCGCGCCCGTCGTCTCGCTTCCCTGTCGATACAACACAGCGACCGCGCCGTCGCCGTGAATCGGAGCAAGCTCGCGGTCGAGAGGGTTGATAATCTGCGAAAACGCGTCCGAATGAATCGCTAAAACAACGCGGGAAATCCCGGAGCCAAGCAAAGACGAAGACGTCGCAAACTCGGGTATAAACGAACCGCACCCCTGAGTCATATCAAAAGTCATCGCGCGCTGAGAGAGCCCGAGTCTGCGCTGCATAAGACATGCCGTCGCCGGAATACGGTATTCCGGCGTTTGAGTCCTATAAATGACCGCGTCAATTTCGTCGCGATCGATCGCGACGGAGTCCAGCAACGCGTCGGCGGCGAGCGCGGCAAGATCGCCCGCCGATTGTTCGGTCGAGATCGCGCGGCGCTCGCGTATTCCCGCAACCTCGAGGAAAGATTTAAATTTTTCGTCTTTAAAACGCGCGCTTAACTCTTCGTTAGTAATAACGCGCTCCGGCAACGCGGTTCCAATCCCGAGAATAACAGGCGAGGCGTTAACTACCATATTCAGATCTTTCTTCTTGAAGCGTCAAAGTAGTGAAATCTTAATAACGAGGCGCCCGTAATCGTCATAGATCTTCAACAACGGCGTTATACATCTGTCTTAGAGTGGTAAAATCTTCCAAGGAACGATCCGCCAAAGGAAAAACCGAGTATATTTCCGCAAGTTCGCCAAATAACTGCGCCTTTTTGATGCTGTCAATGCCCAAATCGACTTCCAGGTCGGCGTCAAGATCAATCATATCCTCCGGATAACCCGCCTGATCAATGACGAACCTCTTGATATACTCAAAAATTTCGCGGCGTTTCCCATCATCGTTTGACTTGGAAGCGGAAGCCGATTGAGACTTCGCGACGCTCGCCGACGAAGAAGCGGCACCGTTGAGGCGTTTGAGCATGAAGTCGCGAATGGCGCGCAACGTGGCAAAATCGTCGAGCGACGTTCCGCCGTTCATATCTTCCGCAGTCGAGAAGTGGAACATCTCGTTGAGCTCGCCGAGAAGTTGCGCCTTCTTAATGCTGTCAATTCCAAGGTCGCCTTCAAGATCGGCGTCAAGTTCGACCATATCTTCCGGATAACCCGTCTGCTCGACGACGAAATTAATCAAATACCCGTCGAGTTCTTCCGCGGAAATCCCCGCCGATTCCGGCGCGGACGAATTCGACGACGTCTCGGTTTGCGGTTGAACGGAGGGGGCCGGCTTCGCCGACGAAGAAGCGGCGCCGTTGAGGCGTTTGAGCATGAAGTCGCGAATGGCGCGCAACGTGGCAAAATCGT
>CAMZEO010000108.1 GCA_947305735.1 uncultured Planctomycetales bacterium
TCTGCACTACTAACGTGTATGCCCCTCTCTACTTTTCCGGCTTACAGGAATGGGCTCAAGGCGCGCTTGAATCGTTCCGCAAAAAACTCGAGTCGCCTCAAGACGCGTCGACCGACGACAAACAAGCGGATCGACAAGAAACAGAGGAAGAAACGCCGGACGGAGAGAAAAACCTCGATTCCGACGAGCAATAGTCGAAAAAGGCGGAACGATTTCGCTCGTTTGCCAAAAAAGCGCCTCGTTTGTCGACGCGCGCTTGTCGACAAACGAGGCGCTTGATTAACGCGTCAAGCGGCGAGAAAGCCGCGTTCAAGCCGATCAGTTGGCGAAGTGGGCGAACGCTTTGTTCGCTTCCGCCATACGGTGCACGTTCTCGCGTTTGGTGTAGGCGACGCCCTGCTTGTTGTAGGCGTCAAAGAGTTCGTTGGCGAGTTTTTGAGCGGTCGGTTGACCTTTTTTGTCGCGAACGGCCATGAGAATCCAGCGAATGCACAAGGATTGCGCGCGGTTCGCCTTAACCGGCATAGGAACCTGATAGGAAGCGCCGCCGACGCGTTTGGAGCGAACTTCAATAGCGGGTTTCACATTGTTCAAAGCCGTCTCAAAGACTTCCAGAGGAGAAACGTCCGGAACCTTTTTGGCGAGGATATCAAGCGCCTCGTAAACGATTTTGCGGGCGGCGTTCTTTTTGCCGTCCCACATCAGACAGTTGGTAAATTTGCTGACAAGAATGGAATTGTAAAGGGGATCGCCTGTCAGTTGTTTTTTGCTGGCGGTAATACGACTCATTGTTCTATACTTTCTTTTTTCGGTATGCTAAAAGCGCGCGCGGCGCCGCGGATGCAAAACGCGCGTCAACCAGAATCTCCCGACGTTCCTCCGGCTGAGGAACCGGAGGAGGAGAGCTTCCGACAAAGAAGTTCGGAACGTCAAAATACGAGAGTAAATGAGAACGACGTCAACGTTGACGCCGACGTTACTCCGCCTTCCAGCGAGCTTGCGCTCGGGCGACGTTACTGACGACCTTACTAAGGACGCCGGACTTCACGCGTTGTTCAAAGTGTTCTGCGAACTATTTCCAAAATCAAAACCCGCGAAGGTGTTTCTTCGCGACCGCGCGAACGGTCAGCAAAGGGAAATCGTTCCTTAAATTGCCGCGTCAAACGGCGGCTTGCGGCTTAAAAACCGCGATAAAAAGAGCTCTATCTGATCTTGCGACGTCGCGCCGCTCGATTTCTCGAAACAATGCAAAGTTCAACGTTTCTTAGTAAGAACGGCGTTCTTCTTGGCGCCGTAACGACTGCGAGCCTGCTTGCGCCCTTCGACGCCGGTGGCGTCGAGCGTGCCGCGGACGACCTGATAACGAACGCCTGGCAAGTCGCGAACGCGTCCGCCGCGAATGAGAACGATGGAGTGTTCCTGGAGTTTGTGACCTTCGCCGGGAATGTAAACGGTAACTTCTTTGTTGTTCGAGAGGCGAACGCGCGTGATACGACGAAGAGCGGAATTAGGTTTCTTCGGCTGCATCGTGCGCACTAACAGGCAGACGCCGCGCTTTTGAGCGCATCCTTCGAGAACCGGAGTCTTCGTGTTGCTGTGTTGTTGTTTGCGATTTTTACGCACCAGTTGGTTAATTGTCGGCATTGAAATTCTCTCGCGTAGTCTTTGACAACTTCTCTCTATATTTGCGGGCTCGGCGCGCCCTCGGGAACCGCCTCTCGACTCCTTCGCGCGCCGACTTACTCTCTCCGTCGCGTCTGACGCCGCCGCGCCGACCGAGACGCGCGAACGAAAGCGAAACGCTACAAAGAGCCTATTGAAACGGCTATTATAGAAGCAACCGCTTTTTCGTCAAGAACCGCGCTAAAAAATTTTGTCGTTTTTCAACGAAAAAACGCGTCGATTATAGCGACGCGCCGCGAAAAAACAACCGCGCGCCGCGCAAAGAGTCGCCTACGCGTTTGTGAATCGCTTTACCACGTCGAAAATTTGTCTAATCTGATTTTGAGGAACGTTGTCGCCGACGGTCGCTATGAAACCGCCCGTCAAAACTCCCAAACAGTCGCGCAAACCGCGCAACTGTTCGTAGGATGCTTCCGGATTGCGCGGCTCGAAAACCGTGTCGACGCGCGTCGCGAAGCACAACTTGTTCCGATACCTCCGTCCGATGGGCGAAACTTCCAAACGCTCGGGCGATTCGAGCCTGACCACGTCGACGCCAAGTTCTTTAAGGTCGCCGAAAAATTCGACGCCTTCCGCCGAAACGCTGAACCAAACGTGAAGTCCGACTTCCTTCGCGCGCTTAATCTGTTCGCCGTAGTAATTCTTAAAGAGAACGCGCCAAAGCGAAAGGGTCAAACGCGAAGTGCCGCGAGGTCCCCAGTCGTCGCAGAATTCGACGCCGTGAAACCCCTTGCGAGCGAGCGTGTCGAACATTTCCGTCTCGAAAGCGACGATCTTTTCAAAAAATTCCTGAACGCGGTCGTAATCGCGAAGACAATCGTCGTAGCAAAGGTTTGCGCCGCGGAGCGCGGAATAAACGGCGAAACCGCTCAGACCGAAACTCGCGAGGCGGTAGCGGTCGCCGCAAACGCGCGCGGCGGCGGGTATTCTCGCAAATCTGCGATCAAAATCGTGACTCGGAATCTGAAACGCGTCGACCTGCTCCCAGGCGGCAAGGGTTCCGCCCGGCGGAATCTTCCATGCGCCGTCTTGAGTTCGAAGCCGCTGAAATCCCCATTCGCTCAAGCCGGGATTAGCGCCGTCGGACAAAGACAGATCGTAGGTAAGGACGTCGCTCAAGCCTATGTTCGCGCCGTCGACCCACACGGGGACGCGCTCCGGGTTCTTAAACGAAATCGCATGATCGACGACAGCTTTTCTTGTTAGCATCGACTACTCCCAGTATCAGACCGTTGAAACGCGTCCTCTCCTCGCCAAAAAAGTCGCGCTTTTAAAGAACGGATCGAAAAAGGGTCTCGACCGCGCCCTCAACTTCCTCCATTGTATTTTTTGGAAAAGACAATTTCAAGCGCTTTCAGAATTTTTCTTAAAAATATTTTCGTTTTTTATCCCGAAATATCCACAGTTTGAAAAATGACGTCGTCATTGGGGGACTTGTCGAAATATAAAAAGTCGTTACACTATTGTCAGTCGTTTTGCGTCAAAGCGGTGAAGCGTTCAGGTAAGTCCTTATAAGCGGCTGATTTCTAACGAACGGCGCGTGAACGGTGGCAAAAGATTTCTGGAAAAAAGCGTCTTCAAGCGTCGTCGTCAAAGACGATTGGGACGATTTTGCCGTTTCCAGACCGTTTGACGAAATTGTCGAGAGTCCCTCCAAGACGGCTCTCAAGGCGTTGCGAAACGCGCGCCGACGCCTTCTCCAAGCGGGGCGTTATCTTGTCGTTCTGATAAAGCATCTCTTATTGGCGTCGATTATCGGTCTGATCGCGGGGCTTGTCGGAGTCGCGTTTCAATACGCGATCCGCTTGTCGAGCGAATTTTTCCTTGCAAGCGAAAAAGCCGGAATTTCGTCGGGTTCTTTTCGCGCGCTTTTTCTCCTTCCCTTTGCGGGAGTCGCCATTGTCGCGCTGTATAAAGCGTCGCGGCTAACGATCGACGTCGGAACGGATCAAATCGTCGATTCTATCGAGGACGGAAAAAAAGCGTCGTTACGGCTCGCGCCTTCCATTTTTCTCGGGACGACGCTCACGCAACTGTTCGGGGGGTCGGCGGGACGCGAAGGCGCGGCGTTGCAAATAGGCGGTTGCGTCGGTCTGGCGACCAGCAAGCTGTTTCGCCTAAGAGGAAACGCGCTTCACGTCGCCGTCTTATGCGGGATGAGCGGAGGATTTGCCGCCGTCTTCGGCGCCCCGTTGACGGCGGCCGTCTTCGCGCTGGAAATCGCCTGCGTCGGAATCGTTTATTATCCCGCCCTGCTCCCGTCGCTCGTCTCCGCGACGATCGGAACGTCGCTCGCGGCGGTCTTCGGCTTCCCTCCCTTTTCCTATAAACTTGAGCCGTTTCCGAGTATGTCCGCGCTTTTGTTTGTCCGAGCGCTTGTCCTGGGCGCGTGTTGCGGGCTGGTTTGCGTCTTTTTCCGAGCGGCGATTCGAGCGGCGGCGTCAAGTTTCAAAAGGCGTTTTCCCAACGATTATTACCGCGCCGCGTTCGGCGGAGTCTGCGTGGTCGTCGCGACGGTTCTCCTGGGAACAAACGCTTATAACGGAACGGGATTTTCCAACGTTCAGACGGCGCTCGGCGGCAAAGCCCTGCCCTGGGATTTCCTGTTGAAAACGCTCTTCACCGCCGTTACGCTCGGCGCGGGATTCAAAGGAGGAGAGATCGTGCCTTCGCTGGCCGTAGGAGCGACGTTCGGTTGCGTCGCGGGACAAACGCTCGGCATAGAGCCGTCTCAAGGCGCCGCGCTCGGAATGATCGCCGTTTTTTGCGGCGCGACGAATTGCCCTCTAACCGCGTTGGCGCTGAGCGTCGAGCTGTTTGGATCCCAAAACGCGATAATCTTCGCGATCGTATGCGGAGTCTGTTACATGACGTCGGGGCAATTCGGTCTTTACCGCAGCCAGAAGATTTTGTTTTCCAAGTTGACGGCGGAACCGTTTGACGTTCGTCTGCGCGAAGCGTTGCAAAAGGATTTGCGCGTCCTCGAATCAAGAGCGGCGAATAAAAAAGAATGGTAAAATCACAGTTGCTTTTTGAACCGGCGGATTGTTTTGTTTTAAAAAACTTGTAAAGGGGGGACGGCGCGGTTTTTGCCGGTTTTTATTAAAAAAACGCAATAATAACTAAAAAATTTTCTGAAATTAAGATAATTTCCTTGACTCGACGCGTCTAACGAATATATTTAGGGTTTGTGTCCGAAGGCGAACGCGGTCGAGCGCCCCGTCTGCCGAAGGACGTCGGCGCGAACGCGAGCGACGCGGTTTTTTTGCAATTTTAGTTATTTTTTTGCCTGCGTTTCTTGCGCGTTTAGCGGCGGCGGTTCGTTGTTTTACAGCTCCGAGCGGCGAGCGAGCGGCTTGGATGCAAGAGTGAGTTCTTTTAGAGAGCCGGCGTTTGTCGGGGGGAAATCCGCAAACGTTCAGGGGGAAGGAATGTGAAGGAAATGGATAAAAGAGGAATGGAAGGGTTCGGCGTCCGGGACGTCGAACAAGCCGTCGAACCAGAACGACTTGATCGCGTCGAGTCCTTAGTCGCCGAGCCCGAACACAAGTACCACAACGTTTTTGACGAAATTATGGAAACCGGTCACGACGAAGATTTCGTGCCAAGCGTGACGGACGAGTTTTGTCCGACCGACGCGCCGGCCGGTTCGCCCGCCAAGGTGCAGGTGCTCGCCGAACGCGTTCGCAAAGGGCTTCCGCTATGGCACCCGGAAGACCGCGTTTCCTACGTCGGATTGACCGGCGCCGCGTTTCGCTCGAAGGAATAACGAATATCGGTTCGGGGATCGAATCGTTTCAGAATCCGATTTTGCCCGCCGACGCAGTTGACGCGTCGGCGTTTTTTTGTCGTTACAACCAGGTTTCACGCCGTGAAGAGCAGCGCTATGTTTAAACGCGTTTTGTCGAAGTATCTGTTGGTATGGCTCGTGTTCGTTTGCGTCCTGGCGTTTTATTGGCCGACTCTTTTCGGCGCCGAGGCGTTTAATCCGTTTTTTATCAAAGACCCGGACTCTCGTAAGAATCTTATGAGCGGCATGATTGCCGCGACGATGTTGGCGGTTGGATCGCTGTTGCCTTACGACGAAGTCAAAGCCGTCGCCAAACGATGGCATAAAACGCTTCCGGGCGCGACAATCCGATATATTTCAACGCCGTTGTCGGCGTTTTGCGTCGCCAAGGCGCCGCGTTTACCGGCGTTACGATGGCGGGATGCGTTCCGACGCGATGGCGTCGAGCGTCCCGACGCCGACCGCGCGGCGACGTCGGCTATTCCGTCGGCTTGACGACTTGCGCCGCTCTTCGTCTCCCCTCGTCGTGCCGTTGACGTTGTTACTTTTATTAAAATGGAAGGGGTTGAACCTGGACGCGACGGGAATCATGATCAATCTTCTCGAAACGGTCGTCGCGCCGGTTGTGATCGGGTTCGTCCTTTCGCGCGTCTCGGAGTTATGGAAAAAATATTCCGAGCGCTTCGCGGAAATCGTCGCCAATCTTGTGATTATCTGGATCATCTCGTCGGTCGTCGCTCAAAACGCCGACAACGTCGCAAAATTGACTCCCGCGCTTATTAGCGCGATGTTGCTGCTGAATTTCGGCGGCTACCTTGCGGGCTATTTCGGCGGTAGAGCCGTAGGGCTCGATTCCGGAATGCGTCGAGCGCTCACCATAGAAGTCGGCATGCAAAACGCCGGACTTGGAACCGCGCTGGCGACAAGATTCTTTCCCGATCAGCCGGAAGCCGCGCTCTTCTGCGCGAGCTATACGTTCGGATGTATGTTCACGGGTATTATCCTGGCGCAACTCTTTAGAATCGCGGCGGAACGACAAGAAAAAAAGAACCAATCGTCCTCGGAAAACGCGTGAACGACAAACCGTCGTGGTCTTCGAACCTCCGTAGAGCGGGAAAGTCGCCGCGACGCGTTTAAAACGCGTCGCGAGGTTCCGAGTTCCCGCTACGCGCGGCGAGAATCTTGTCCAAAAACGACCCCGACGACGAGTCCGACGATATAAACGACGGCTAGCGCGTGGCGAGAATCTTGTCCAAAACCGACCGCCAGTCGACGGCGCCCATCGAGCCGCTCGCGGCGGAAATAAAGCGCTCCCATACGCGCGCTTCGAGTTTTTCAAGCGCGGCTTCGTCGGTCGGATCGAACGTTTCGTCCGGCTCGAGAACCAACCCCGCGTATTTCGGTAAATTCTTGACGAACACTCGACGCTTGGAGCGGGAATAAAGCCGCTCGACGACCGCCCCGTCTCCGTCGAGAATCAATTGCAGGTCGTCTAGAAACAGATTCGGATCCGGAAAAAAACCACAGTCGGCGACGATCGAGCGCAAACAATTCTCTAAAATCTCGCTATCGTTCCAATCGACCGTCGGCATAATTCGCCATAAATCAATCGGGTCTTTTGTCCGAACGCGCAGCAGCGTCTGATGCAACTTTCCCGAGACCTGCGTCGAGATTCGTTCCGCGTACGGAATAACGAACGGTTCGCCGACTCGAGGGCGATACTCAAACGCGGTCGGCTCCTCGACATAATACTGATCGAGCGAGAAGTCGAAACGATAGGAATCGTCTCCCGCGCGTATTTCAAAACGAACCGTGATAAAATCAAGTTCGACAAACGTTTCTTTCTTATCAAATCGTTCCGGAACGGGAGCCGACGCGCGCGTCGCCAGTTCCGGATATTCCTCGACAAGGACGTCGAACGCTGTTTCCAGAATCCTGCTTAAATCAAAGAGATCGACCAATTTAGCGAAGTCGACGTTTTTGGCCGACCTCTTGACGGGAACGCGCGCGAGAACGGCGAAGTCAGGACCGTCCGAAAGAGTCCGACGAAAAAAAGGATCCGGAAATACCGACGAGGTTAAATAGCTCCCTTTAACCATTATCGGAAACCGCTCGTCTGAGAATCGTCGAAGAATCCTCTCGTTGACGTCTAAAGTTCTATAGTTTGTTTCGTTCGCGCTCATTCTCACGCCCATCCTTTATCGAGCTCAAGTCGACTGTCGTAAACGCTGTATTCAAATTTCTCCTTGACGACCTCAAATCGTTCGTCTTTCAAGGCGTCCTCGGCTTTGCCGACCGCTTTGTAAAAGGCGTCCTTATCGTAGAGACGAATCGTGACGAATTTCTCGCCTTTGTTAAGCGCGTTTCGCGACAAATGCGCGTCAACTCTTTGACACAGCGCCTTCAACGCGTTCCCGTCTTGATATCGAACGAGACAGTGCCATTCGTAGTATCTCTCGTCGCTCAGGTAGTCGGCGTTAAGATTGGGCGCGATTTCCGCCTTGACTCGCGAGATTTGTAGACCGGCGGCGACAAATTTGTCGGAAGTCTTCCGTACTTCCTTCAGCGCGGAATCAAGGTCGTCCGCGTCAAGAACGCGAGTGAACATCGGCTGCCGAATATGCTCGCCTTTTTCCAGCTCGATAAGAACCGGTTTAACTCCTTCGATTTGACATAACTCGAGAAAGGCTTCTTTGCGATTCTCGGGCAATTCGGTCATTGTGACATGAAATTGAAATTGCATTTTCTTTCCTCAAACGGCGATTGAATAAAGACGACGACGACGACGCAACGGACGCGTCCAACGCATTAATAGTATCAACAAGCGTCGCGCCGACGCCAAGAATAACCGGGTCGCGGTTTTTAATTGTTCTCAGAACAACCAGGAACGCGATTTTGAATGAAATCGCGTCCCTTAACGCGCCGACTTTTAACAATCGATCATTATTCCCACTTAAGCGAATAGACGTCGGCTTCTTTCATCGCAAATCTCAACTTGATCGTTTTTCCGGCGAGGGCGGACATATCGGCGTTTTTCTTCCACGTAACGCGATAGTCGAGGAAATCGCCGTAAATCAAATCGCAGTCTTCGGCGGAAAAACCGGGAATTACCTGATCGTTTTCGTCGAGAACTTCGACGCGAACGTATCCGGCGGCGGAGGTTCCGACGTTAAGCGAAAGTTCTTTCCCTTCAAACGTCAGCGGCTTGGTAACCGCGACGCCCTCTTTCGCTTTGGCGTGAAGCGAGCCGAACCCGTCGATTCGCAGCGCGTAACGGCGAACGTAAACGTCCCCGCGCGTCCCGGACGATTCCGTGGCGTAGATCGACAGCTCGTTGGGCGAATCGGCGTCCGCCGACGGCGTTTCGACAATATTCCACGCCAGATAATTGTCCCCGTACGTCCAGTTGTCTTTGACGCGCAGGCCGGGCGCGATAAACGGCTCGTCCGCCTTGTTAAAATGTTTGCCGTCGCGGCTATAGATCAAAATCGAGTCGGTAACCGCCGTGCCGAGTCGTTCTCCGCCCTTAAACCAGGTCATGCGGTCCTGACGCTCGTCCCATTCGGGGAGCAGGGGGGTCGTGGCGGTCATGCCGTTGTCGACGTATCGCGCGGGCGTTCCAATATAGATCTGCGGAGCGCGATAGTACGGCTGAATCTGGTTCGTGTAGAGTTGTTCGCGCAACGTCGGGCCCTGTCCTTCGGGGAACTCGATCTCCCCTTCTTTCGTCCAGTGAATGAAGTCGTCGGAAACGGCGCGATCGACGACGCGGATATCGTTGCGGAACTCGCGATAATAGAGGACGTATTTGTTTTCCGTCGTCGACCAGAACGCGCAGTTCTGCGTGTCAAATCGACCGTCCGAATAGACGGGCGTCGTCCGCATCATCGACCAGTGGATTCCGTCGGCGGATTTCCACGCGTAGACGCCGTGCTTTTCCTTCTCCTCTGGAGCGTACCATCCGCCGTAACCGACCGTCTTGTATTTTTCGTCGGCGGGACAGCCGGGACGTTGGTCTAAAAACGGCGTCAGGTCGTGCGTTCCCAGCTTGGAATCGTCGGCGTAGCGAATGAGAATATTGTTCGCTTTGCTCCCTTCGTACTCGCACAGACCGTATTCGGGCCGCGTCCATTCGATTCCGTCTTTACTTTCGAGGCAAGCGAACGACATGGGCGGATTGTCGCGAACGCCCCAGGCGCGATAGTACATCATGTATCTGTCGTCGAGTTTCAGGATCGTGAAATAACCGTCGCCGTCCCCTTCCCACGGTTTGTCGAACCCCTTGATCAGATTCTTGCGCGCGGGCTGATGAACTTTAAGTTCGACCGAATCCATAGTTCCGACAAGATAATCGCCGAGAAAGAGTTCGCGTTTCGAGCCAAGATCGATCGGCGTTTGCGGGTCGTCGGCGTTCGCCGTAAAAAACGCGCCGACAAGCAGAACGGGCGTCGCCAGAAAAACGAAGAGACGTCGCATTGAATTTTCTCCTTGAACAGGGATGGACGATAAAGCAAAAAACGCCCCAAGAACGCAGGTCGTCGGGGCGTTTTCTCTAAATTCATATTATTACTCGGCGATTGTCAAGACAGCCACTCGGCGACGTCTTTCGCCCAGTAGGTAATGATAATCGTCGCGCCGGCGCGTTGAATCGACGTCAGCGTTTCCAAAACGACGCGTTTTTCGTCAATCCAGCCGTTGGCGGCCGCCGCTTTGGTCATGCTGTATTCGCCCGAGACGTTGTACGCCGCCAAGGGCAAGCCGGGGAACTGATCTTTCGCCAGGCGGATAATATCCAAATAAGGAAGCGCCGGCTTGACCATAATAATATCCGCGCCCTCTTCGACGTCGAGCGCGATTTCGCGAAGCGCCTGACCCGAAGCTGAATCGGGCGCCATCTGATACGAGCGCCGATCGCCGAATTGCGGCGCGCTTTCCGCCGCTTCCCGGAACGGACCGTAGAACGCGCTGGCGTATTTCGCCGAATAGCTCATAATCGGGAGGCGTTCGAACCCATTGTCGTCAAATCCTTTGCGAATCGCGGCGATCATACCGTCCATCATGCCGCTCGGCGCGACCATATCGACTCCGGCGCGCGCCTGAACGAGCGTCTGCTTGACCAGATTCTCGAGCGTGGCGTCGTTGTCGACGTCCCAGTCTTCGCCGGCGCGTCCGCATTTCTGCATGACGCCGCAATGACCGTGGTCGGTGTATTCGCAGAAGCAGACGTCCGCGATCACGAGAAACTCTTTGCCGACGACGTCTCTCAACGCGCGGATCGCCTGCGCGACGATCCCGTCGTCGCTCATCGCGTCGGTTCCGACCGCGTCTTTAGTCTCGGGAATCCCAAAGAGCATGACCCCGCCGCAGCCGCGCTTCTCGATTTCTTTGACCTCTTTAACAAGTTCGTCGATCGAGAGCTGAAACTGGCCGGGCATCGCGTCGATCGGGGTTCTGATTCCTTCGCCGGGACGGACGAAAAGCGGATGAACGAACCGGTCGGGGGACAGAATCGTCTCGCGAGTCAGCCTCCGAACGCCGGGATGATAGCGCAGTCTGCGCAGACGCGACGTTGGAAAGAAACCATTATTCCGAGTGTCGATCGACATTGTTTATTATCCTTTTCGAAAACGGCGCGAACGCTCCGACAATTTAAAAAACAGATTGAAACGGTCAATTACTGATACTGACCGGAAGTGAAGTTCAGCGTTTTGAACATCTCGCTGACCGACTCGTTTTTATGAATGCGTTTGATCGCTTCGGCGAGAATCGGCGCGCAGGTGAGCGCTTTGATTTTGGGAATATTGTGTTCGGGCAAAAGCGGAATCGTGTCGGAAAGAACGACCTCTTCAATCGGGGCTTCCTGAAGCCGCTGAATCGCGGGTCCGCAGAGAATGCCGTGCGAGGCGGCCACGTAGACTTTTCGCGCGCCCATTTCTTTAACGATCTTCGCGGCGCCGCAAATCGAACCGGCAGTGCTGATCATGTCGTCGAACAGAAACGCGACGCGCCCTTCGATCGGACCGCCGATGAGGTGCGCCTGCTCGACTTCGGAACCGCTCTTGCGCCGCTTGTCGATAATCGCCAGACTGCCGCCGAGCGCCGCGACGTGCTTGGTCGCGCGCTTAATGCTGCCCGCGTCGGGACTCACGACGACTACTTCCTCCGGGTCGTACCCGAGCGAGTTGATATATTCGTCCAGAACGGGCGACGCGGAAAGATGGTCGAGCGGAATGTCGAAGAAGCCCTGAATTTGCGCGGAGTGCAGGTCGAGCGCGATAACGCGCGAGGCGCCGGCGCATTCGAGAAGGTTGGCGGCGAGTTTCGCGGAGATGGGGACGCGGCCTTCGTCTTTACGGTCCTGGCGCGCGTAGCCGAAATACGGAACGACGGCGTTGATGCGCGCGGCGCTTGCGCGGCGAATCGCGTCGATCATGACGAGCAGTTCCATCAGCGTGTCGTTGACGGGTCGACATGTCGGTTGTACGACGTAGACGTCTTTGCCGCGAACGTCTTCTTCGATACGGCAGAACGACTCGCCGTCCGGGAACTTCTCGACGGTCATTTTTCCCGTCGGCAGATCGAGATAATCGCAAATCTTTTCAAATAAAGGACGATTCGCGGTTCCGGAAAAAATCTTCAACTGACCTACGCTCATAGGTACGATCCCATCATTTCACAAGGAGCTTCGAATTAGGATTGCGAATCGGCGGAACCCCGTCGACGCAAGGCGTCCGACGACAAAAAAACCGCCAAACGCCGGACCCTCCTATTATACGTTCCTTTCAGATTTTTCACAGGGGGCGGCGCTCCGAAAGCGAATCGCCGTCCGCCCCGGCGTCCGACGAGACTCGCGCGACGTCAAAACGCGACAATAGTCGTAGCCGCAGGTTGCGGCTTGATCCCGCGAACGTCGCGAACGGAAATGAGGACGCCATGACTAAGAATTCCCAAACCAACGCGTTCTTAAAACGCGAAATTCCCCCGATCAAAGCGAAGGCTCTTGAAAAACGAGTCTGTTTCCCGTATCATGCGGAAAACGCGCTAAACAGATTTTAATCGACCGCTTTTGTCGAAATAAGACCGCGTCGTTCACAATGAGGAAACAAGGAACGCTATATTGGATCAGCCCGCATATTTTTTTCCATTTCTCGCCGATAAGGACGTCGAAAACTTCGTCGTCCCCGAGGGAGTCGTCGCCATTGGGTCAAAAAGTTTTTTTAATTGGAAAAATTTACGTTCGATTGTCTTACCGGAAAGCGTGACCTCTATTGGAGACTACGCGTTCTCAAACTGTCCGTCCCTGACTTCGATCAAGATTCCGGAAAGCGTAAAAACTATTGGAGGCGGCGCGTTCTGTGACTGTTCGTCCCTGACTTCGATCAATATTCCGGAAGGCGTTACATCTATTGGAAATAGGGCGTTCTGCGGCTGTTCGTCCCTGACTTCGATCAATATTCCGGAAGGCGTAAAAACTATTGGAGACAGCGCGTTCTGTGACTGTTCATTCCTGACTTCGATCAATATTCCGGAAGGCGTTACATCTATTGGAAATAGGGCGTTCTCCGCCTGTAGATCTCTAACTTCGATCAATATTCCGGAAAGCGTTACCTCTATTGGAAATGGGGCGTTCGGAGCCTGTTCGTCCCTGACTTCGATCAATATTCCGGAAGGCGTTACATCTATTGGAAAT
>CAMZEO010000109.1 GCA_947305735.1 uncultured Planctomycetales bacterium
TCTTCGCGCGGCCTCCGTCGTCTTTCGCCGACGGCTCGCGGCGCTTCGCGCCGGGTCTTGTTCCGACGTGGGTTCTCAACGCTTCGGGGCGGAGTTGGTCTTTGCGCGGCCTCCGTCGTCTTGCGACGACGGCTCGCGGCGCTTCGCGCCGGGTCTTGTTCCAACGTTGGTTCTGGACGCTTCGGAACGGTTTTGGTTTTCGCGCGGCCGTCGGCGCTTCGGCGCCGGGCGTGGTTCTTGCGTTGGTTCTGGACGCTTCGGGGCGGTTTTGGTCTTTTCGCGGCCTCCGTCGTCTTTCGCCGACGGCTCGCGGCGCTTCGCGCCGGGCTTGGTTCCGACGTGGGTTCTGGACGCTTTTGGACGGATTTGGTCTTTGCGCGGCCTCCGCCGTCTTTCGCCGACGGCTCGCGGCGCTTCGCGCCGGGTCTTGTTCCGACGTGGGTTCTCGACGCTTTGGGACGGGGTTGGTTTTGTCGCGGCCGCCGGCGCTTCGCGCCGGGCGTGGTTCCGACGTTGTTTCTGAACGCTTTGGGACGGGGTTGGTTTTGTCGCGGCCGCCGGCGCTTCGGCGCCGGGGCTGGGGCTTGCGCTGGTTCCGGACGCTTTGGGGCGGATTTAGTCTTTGCGCGGCCTCCGGCGGACTTCGCCGCGCGTCGTTCGCCGCATTTTTTCTTGACTCAAACGGGCAAAAACGCTATAAGGTTTCCAAGGGACTTTTAAAAATCTTCAAACGGGGTAGAATTCAGAACTAAGCGAAGCCGGGCGCGGTCCGGCGCAAACACACCTGTCAGGAGCGCCATATTATGCACGCGTTTCAACGTTGCGTCAATCCCCAATGTCAAGCGACTTTCGACGTTTCCGAAATTCTTCACCGCTGTCCTCAATGCGGCTCCCTGCTCGACGTCGAATACGACTGGGACAAACTCTCCGTTCCGAAAACGTTGACTTACTTTGAAAAATACTGGGGCGAGCGCGCCAATCCGTTCCGCTATAGCGGCGTCTGGCGTTTTCACGAGCTTCTCCCCTTCGCGCCGCTTGAACAATGCGTTACGATCGGGGAAGGACAAACGATCCTCCAGCGCAACGACGGCGTCGCTCGCTTCGTCGGCAAAAGCGCCGAGTCGCTATTCCTGCAATACGAAGGACTCAATCCGTCCGGGTCGTTCAAAGACAACGGCATGGCCGCGGGAACGACGCACGGTCGTCTCGTCGGGGCTCGTCAAGCGGCTTGCGCGTCGACGGGCAACACCAGCGCGTCGCTCGCGCTGTATTGCGGAGTCTCCAAACTGATGAAGTCGGTCGTGTTCATCGGCTCCGGAAAAATCGCCTACGGGAAACTTTCGCAGGCGCTCGACTACGGAGCGCGCACCGTTCAAATCAAAGGAGACTTCGACGACGCCATGGCGCGCGTTCAGGAAGTCTCCAAAGCGCTTGGAATCTACCTGTGCAACAGCTTGAATCCGTTCCGGCTCGAAGGACAAAAGACGATTATGTTCCGCGTTCTCGAAGCGCTTCGTTGGGAAGTCCCCGACTGGATCGTCGTTCCCGGAGGAAATCTCGGCAACTCGAGCGCGTTCGGCAAGGCGTTTATCGAATTGAAAAAGCTCGGACTCATTGAGAAAGTTCCGCGTCTTGCGGTCATTAACGCCGCCGGCGCCGACTCGCTCTATCGTCTCTACAACGAAGAAGGACTGCGCTGGAACGGCGGAAACGTCGATCTTGCGAAAATCGACGCGTTCTACGCGCAAATGGATAAAGAAAACCGCCGCGCGAACACCATCGCGAGCGCGATCGAAATCAATCGGCCCGTCAATTTGACCAAATGTCTGAGAGCGCTCGACTTCTGCGACGGAGTCGTTCGCAAAGTCTCCGAACAGGAGATTCTCGACGCGAAAGCGCAGGTCGGCGCGAACGGGTTCGGATGCGAGCCCGCCTCGGCGGCGAGCGTCGCCGGTTGCAAACGGCTCGTCGAAGAAGGCGTCGTCGGCAAAGACGAACGCGTCGTCTGCATATTGACAGGACACCAACTCAAAGACCCGAACGCGACGGTCGCGTATCACGGAAACGACCGCGAATTTTACGAGAACGTTCTGGGCAAACGCGGCGTGAAAACGACCGAATTCGCCAATCGGCCCGTCGTCGTCGACAACGACGTCGAGCGTATTTTGGACTTGTTGAAATGATCGGTCGCTCGACCCGGCGCCCCGCGCTTTGGCTCGCCTGCGCGTCGGGACTCGTCGCGTGCGCGGGCGTTCTGTCGACCGTTTTTTTATGGCGCAATCCCGACGTCTGGGAGACGCGGCGCGAAGGAGCGCCGATTTTCCGCGTGCAAAGCCGCTCGATGGAACCCGCGTTCCAGGGACCGCGACTTCTGTGGGTTTGTCCAAACTGTCGCTCGTCCTTCGAGACCTCGGTCGACGTCGACGCGGACGCCCGGCGTCAAGAGCTCGTGGAAACGGACGGAACGTCGGGCGCGACGACGCTTGGCGACGACGGAGCCCGTTCGCGCGATCTGGAAGCCGTCCTGGCAAAAACGCGTTCGTTGACGTGTCCCGAGTGCGGTTGGGATCGCGTTCCCCCCGTCGATCCAGTCTTTGAAGAGGGGACCCTCGTTCGCGTTCGGGACGACGGTCGGTTCAAACGGCTCGGTTTCGCGGAGAAGTTCAAACGCGCCTGGCGTCGGGAAACGGAACGCGGCTTTCGGGAACGCGAGCGCGAGGAATCGACGCTCAAGCCGAAACGTTGGGACGTCGTCGTCTTTCGCGACGCGCTGGGACGTCCGACGCTCAAGCGCGTCGTCGGCTTGCCCGGCGAACTCGTTTCGTTCTCTCAGGGAGACGTCTTAATCGACGGACTCGCGATCCGTCGCGACCTCGACGAAGCGTTGAAAACGGCGACTCCGATGCGCTCGGTCGAATTTCGCCGCGCCGACGATCGAATCGATGTCGTTCACACCGCGCGCGTCTCGACGAACGAGGGCGTCCAATCCTTGCCGACGGCGATCTCGAACGAGTCGCCGGTTCCATGTTGCAACGGGTCGAACGCGGCGCGCGTCGAACTGGCTCGCGATTTCATCTTGAGGTTCAACTGGTTCGCGGAAGACGGCGTAAAAACGCGATTCGCGGCGATGGCGCGGCGGTCGGAACGCGCGTTTCTGCTCGTCTTCGACGAGAGTTCGAAAAGCGTCGTCGTCAGGTCGAAGATTCTTTACGACGGCGCGACGGAATCGGGACGTCCCTTCGATTTGCTCGCGGAGGCGGATTTCGGCAACGAGCCGGGCGTTCGCGCGGAAATCGCGAAACCGATTCCTCGCGACGCGCGGTTTACCGTCGCGACAATCGACGGCGAATTGATCGTCGCCGCGGACGACGAAGAACTCGCGCGGTTTTCAACGGACGATTTGCGTTCGACGAAAATCGCGGCGATTTCCGAGCCGTTCGCGTTGCTTGGCGAAGTCGCTCGGGCGCGCAACCTCGCGCTTTATCGCGATCTTCACTACTCGAACGTTCCGGAAACGCCGACGTCCCGTCCGGGCGAAACGCGCTCGACGACGTTGACCGGCCGAGCCGTCGGAGTTCCGGAAGGAAGATTTTTCTTATTGGGAGATAATTCGCCCGTGTCGATCGACTGCCGGTTCGATTCGGTGGGAACAATCGACGCGCGGGAAATACTGTTTATCGCCGCGCAATGACGCGACGCGTTTCGTTCAAATCATCATTTAAGCCGACAAGGAGGCGCGCATGGCTTCTCGAGTTCCGCTCGATCCGGAAGTAATAAGGCAAAGGCAACTGCAGGAAAAACTTCAAATGAGCATGGCGGAGGTCGGACTTTCCGTCCGGACGACCAACTGCCTGGACGAACAGGGGATATCGACGGTCGCCGACCTGCTTAAATGCAAGCGATCCGACCTGTTGAACATTCCAAATTTCGGCGAAAAGACGCTTGAAGAAGTATTTGCCGCGCTTGAAAAACTGGGCTTTTTACGGAAGGAACGCCGGACGAGCGAATCTCCGTTCGCGCCCGAAGAAGCCGCCGCGCTTTTGGATAAGGAAAAGAAACAATAACGGAAACGACGCAAGATTCGTCCCGACAAGACGCTCGCGAGGAAGACAATGACCGATCAAACGACTTCATCGAGTTTTTGGCGCCGTTTTATGTCCTTTCAGGACTGGCGTCTGTCGGCGTCGATATTTCTGGGAGTCGTTTTTTTTGTCGGACTTACGATTCTAATCGTTCATTTGTCGACGTGGGGCGCGGAAGCGTTTCACGAGGCGAAACATTTGCGTCGCATCCCCTGCGCGATCGTCGACGCCCAAGTGCGAGCGCGAACGAACGACGACGGGGAAACCCAATACCGTCCGGAAATTAAGATTCATTTCGCGATTGGAAACGCCACCTACGACCTTTGGACTTACGACCGTTCCACGTTGACCGACGACCTCGGATTCGATTACGACGAAGAAACCGCGCGAAAACTCGCCGACGAATTCGCGCCGGGCGAAATCTATCCGTGTTGGATCTACGACGACGAATTCGGCAAGGCGTTTTTAGTCAACAAATCGACGATAGGGGGCTGGATATTTCTCCTTATACCGATCTCGTTGATTCTCTTTAGCGGCAGCTGGCTCTTCGCGCTCCTGTACGAACGCTCGTGGTCTAAAGAGGCGCGAGCGAGCAAAAAAACGTTCTCGACCCTTTATCCGACGGCGCCGCCTTTCCGCGGCGAAAAAGGCGTCGCGCTGGCCAAGCGACTCCGCTCCGATCTCAAGACGTCGTTTGCGTTCGGCGCGTCCGTTTTGGGAACGTGCGCGTGGAACCTGGCGTCCTGGACGACGTTTGTTTACGTATGCGCCGTCGCGGAGACGAGCGTCGACAAATGGTCGGCGGCTATTTTCGGGATCGTATTTTGCGGGGTGGGGCTCCTTTTTATCTGTCTTCTTTGGGGACAATACCGAATCGGACGCGAGGCGGGTCGCGTCGCCATAGAAATCGCGACGTCCCCGATTATTCCCGGCAGGAAAATCAGATGTTGCTTATTCCTGGGGGGAAGGATCGAAGCGAAACGCCTCGACGTTTCGGTCAGATGCGTGGAAATCGCGCGATACGTTCAGGGCACGAACTCAATTAGTCATCAACACGAAGTCTACGCGCGTTCGCTCCTTACGAAATACGGTCTGGACGTTCCCGCCAAGTCGGAAGAACGCGAGCGGTTCGAATTGTTCCTTCCCCTTGGCGTCGTTCCGTCTTTTGAAGCGGAGCACAACGAGATCGTTTGGAAGATGGTCGTCAACATGGAATTTGCCGACGGCTCGACGCTCGAGCGCGATTTTGGACTCGTCGTTCAGCCGTTTCTGGGCGAAAAATACTCGGGACGCTAAACGCGTCCGAATTTTCATCATCAGGTTATTGCGAGAAAAATAATGGAACAAACTCGACCGAAGACCGTTTTTGCTATTTCCGCGCACCCGGACGATATAGAATTCACCATGGCGGGCACGCTCTTTCTCCTCAAAGACCGAGGCTGGAACGTCCATTACATGACGATCGCCAACGGGTCGTGGGGCACGGCGACGATGACGCGCGAACAGATCGTTCGGGCGCGTCGCGAAGAGTCGATCGCCGCGGCGGAATATATGGGCGCGACCTATCACGAATCGCTCGTCGACGATCTGGAAATTTTCTATTGCCGCCGAACGTTGCTCCAGCTAACCGCGACGATGCGCGAAGTTCAGCCGGATATCGTATTAACGCAGTCTCCGTCCGACTATATGGAAGATCACCAAAACGCCGTCCGGCTCGCGGTAACCGCCGCGTTTTGCCGAGGCATGGTCAACGCGCCGACCGAGCCGCCCATGCCCGCGACGTATCAGGACGTCGCCGTCTACCACGCCGCCCCGCACGGAAACAGAGACGCGATGCGCAAGCTGGTTCGTTCGGAACGGTACGTCGACGTGACGAGCGTCATACCGAGAAAACGCGAAATGCTCGCCAAACATAAGAGCCAAAAAGAATGGCTCGACGTCTCGCAAGGGTACGATTCCTATCTCGACTCGATGCAACAGGCCGCCGCGCTGACCGGAAAACTTTCCGGAAAATTCGAATACGCCGAAGGTTGGCGCCGCCATAATCCCCTGGGATTCTCAGCGGACGATATCGACCCGCTCGGCGACGCGCTCGCGGACGTCTCCTGGCTCGACCCCGCCTATCGGGAATGGCTTGATTCCTGAGTCTGACGGCGGACTCTCGGTTCGCGCTCCCGCGCGAGGCGTCAGCGTCCGCTCCCGTTGGTCGCCGACGTCGTCGAAACGCGCGGAAATCCGGGGACTAACGTCCCCGGCTAATATTCCAGAATAAACAACGCCGTCTCCGGCTCCGCGAATTCGTACTCGAACGACCGGCAATTCTCCGCGACGCGCTTGCCGGAAAACGCTTCCGCGACGCTCTTGACGTCGCGCGGTAGCGTAATCTTCTTAACGCCTCCGGTTTTCGTATGAATCGCGACGAGTCTGTCGGTCGCGTAGACGGGCGACTCGTCGTCGACGTATTCCGTAACGCCGGACTTCTTCGCCAGTTCTCTTAATCGTTCGACGGTAACGTCGGCGTGTTTGGCGATCGTCGCGCTCCGCCATTTTCCGTCCCCGACGCCGAAAAAGCCGACGCGTTCGATCGGTTCGAGCGCGTCGGAGCCGTAGTCGACGCCCGTCGCGTCGCGAACGCGCCCGACGTCGAGCGTCTCGCCGTCGTCGATTCCCGTCGGTCCGACCCAAACGACCGTTCCGCCGTCTTTTAATAGCGCGTCTCTCAAAAGCGCGCGCCGTTCTTCCGGCAAATAAAAGGAGCCGGGCAAAATCGCCAATTTGACGCGCGAAAGATCCATAGTCGCCAGATCGTTGAACGAACAGACGGCGAAAGGAGCGCCGACGTGATCGAGCCGATTTCTGATCGCATGATAAATCGCCGGGGAACGCGGTTCGCGGTCGTTGACGCGCATGGCCGATTGCGGATCGACGACGAGCAAAATCTCCGCCGCCGACTCGCCCTGTTTGCCGACGTTTTCGTCCCAGACGCGTTTCATCGCCGCAAGATTGTCGAACGCGCCGTCGAAATCGAACGCGCCGCCCCACATGTCAAACCACCAGATCGACGCGCGATCGATTAAGGACAGACACAGTTCGCGGCGTTGTCCGGCGACGTTTTCCGCCTCGTTTTGCCACGGGCTGATCTTGCCGATCGACACAAACTCGTTCAGGTCGTAGTTGTAAGTCGACGTTCGATGGTCGATCTCGTGCAGGCGGCGTTTTCCGGCGAGAAGAATCGTCTCGTTGGGCGCCATCGAACCGCTTCCGCCCCCGATCGCGCGTTCGGAATACGAGCCGGGCGAAATGAAGAAATCGACGTCGTCCGACGCCGCGACTTTTTCATAACCCAGATGTCCGCATCCGTTGGCGCGCCAGCCGGTCAGTTCGAGAATATACCCGAAGAAAACGCCGACTTCTTTCGTTCGCGCCGTCTTGTCTTTAACGATCTTCGCGAAGTCGAGTATGCTCGTCGCGATAAGATCCTGCTCAAATTCCAGCGCCTGCAAAACGCCTTGCTCCTTTTGAGGATCGCGAACGAGATTCTCGAACGCCGCGCGGTCGAACTCCTCGAAGGTCGGCCAGGGCAAATCGGCGCAGCCCTTGTCTTTCAGCCAGTTTTTGTAGACGGCGTTTTTCGCGCGGCTCGAACGTCCGGCGCAGTAGTTCATCCATTCGTCCGTCTGACCGCACGCGAGAATATACGCCTGGATTCGATCGCCGCGCCGTTCTTCCGTTTGCGTCAGAAAATCGACGAGATACTTTTGCGTCTCGCGACGCCACGACGGACTCGACAGGCAGTTCGACAGGTCGATAAACGAATCGAACGACCCGTCTCCGTTCATGCCGAGCATGCGCGCGAGCCACGTCGGCGAATTCAAGTCGATCATGCACAAAAATTCCGCGTCGGGATCGATCGCGATAATATCGTCGAATTGCCGATAAAGCGAGTTCCAGTCGTAGACGTTCGGATACCGCCAATTCGCGGGGTATTTTCCATACGGCTCGCCAAGCGAATTGGTCGTGTTTGACGGAAAGACGCAGTAGGTATGGACGCCGACTTCGGCGAATCGCCTCATCGTCTCGAACTCGGGCCAAAACGATCGATACGCAAAATAGACGTTCGGCTCGGCGGAAAAAGAAAGCGTCGCCGTCAACAAGACGAAAAATAAAACGAACTTGTGAATTAAACGCCTTCTTTTCACGCGTAATCTCCTCCAACCACGAATTATAACTTGACGAAATTACTTCTAACAAGTCAAATCCAAAATAAGATCGGAAATATCCTTTAGTCTCTTTCCCTCAACCAAAGCCGTCAGCGTTTCTTCCAAGTCCTCTTTGCCTTTAGCGTCGTATTCTTTAACCGCTTTAAGCAACTCATACAATGCGAAATGATAAACGCAATCGATATCCCCGGTACCCAAGGCCAACGACGCGATACGCGAAGGAGTTGGTTCTCCGGTTACAACAACAATATGGGGAACCCTTCCTTTCCGATTTCGAATAAGATTTAGAGCTTCCGTACGACTGTTTTGAGCCCTATCGCTACGCATTGTCCATTTGGTCGAAACTGAAGCGTGCAGAATCGGATTACCGCCGTTCTTTTTTCGTAAGTCAGCTTTAAGGCAAACAGAGTCGTCCACAAAAACGCCGTTTTGATTTATCTCCGGATCGTCGCATAATTCGCGATAAACGACGATATCAGGGGCTATCATATAGTCGTTTCCCAACATAGCGGACAATTTTTTATTCTCCTGAACTATTTGCGAGAGATAAGCAAGATGTTCATACTGAGCAAAGTCCCAGGTTTTCATTGAATTCTGGTTTCCCAAATTCAAAATTTGCCAATTTCCGGGACGAAGATGCTGAAGACGAGGAAAAACGGACGACAAGAATTCAGCCGTAATTTCTTCGAACAATCGTCCAGCCGACTGTCCTTTCATTTTGCCGCATACGGACGCGCCTAACTGAAGCGCGACTGAACGTCCAAGTTGTATGGAAGGATAATTCCCAGAATCAGAGTTCGAAGCAATTCCTTCGGGGGAAAGAGACAATACGCCTTCCTTAGTCAGACGTTCATGGTAACGACTGCGAGACTTAGAAATCAAAGCATTGTTCATTATTCAGACACCTCTTAATCTTTTCGCCAACCGCTCTCGCAACCGGAGGGGGAAACGCGTTGCCAATCATCCTACAGGCGGCTGTTTTCTTGGAGCCGAAATTCCATTCTACAGGAAATCCCTGAATTACGGCCAACATCTCTTTGGTCAATTTGGGCGCGCCCACAAAATCTTTTTCTGGAGCGCAGTTAGCGACGCCAACGCCATTGACGCCAAGTTCCGCCCACGCTTTCCTTGCGCGAGCAGGTCCAAGATCGGGTCCTCCGTGTTTTTTACTTCCTCCGACGATGGTCGGCGCTATTCTATTTGCTCGCGCCGCCCAATCGTCGACGCCTTTCCAGTGATTGGCTCCCATCAGCGAGTACAACGCCTCGCCGACCGTCGGCGTTTTTTTCACCCCCTTTGTCGGATAGATAAACACGCCTTCTTCCTTTTTCGAAATACCGATAATAACTACTCGCGGTCTAAGTTGCGGAACTCCAAAATCACAGGCGTTAAGCAATTTGATCGAAGCGGTATAACCTAATCGGTTGATTTCGGAAAGGATTTGTTCTCGGTAATCGGCGAACTTTGGCTCCAAGAAACCTCGAACATTCTCCAACATCACCGCGCGCGGTCGTATTTCTCCGATAAGCCGCAAAGCTTCGGGAAACAAGTCGCGCTCGTCCTTGGCTCCAAGTTGCTTGGAAGCCACTGAAAACGGAGGGCACGGAACGCCTCCCGCCAAAAGATCAACGCCCTTGTAAGGGATTCCGTTAAAGTCGCGAACGTCCAAACAAAGAACGTTCCAATCAGGGCGATTTGCCTTTAAAACGTCGCAATACTCCCGCTCGTATTCCACCAACGCTGCATGGGCAAAACCCGCAGTCTCGAGCCCCAAAGCTTGTCCGCCGGCGCCAGCGCAGATTTCAACGCAGGAAAACACATGCGTCCCCATAAAACTTCATCCCAAACAATAAACCGTCGAACAATGAAATAACTGGTGTTTCATAACACGCAATATCAATCGACATACCATAAGTCGGGCAGTCCCCTTCCCGTCTCCGCGTCGTCGAGACCGTATCCGACCAGATACAGATCGGGCGCTTCGAACGCGCGAAAATCGACCGGGACGTCGACTTTTCGCTTCGTCGGCTTGTCGAGCAAGACGGCGATTTTAACGTCCGCCGCCCCGCGTTCCAGGAAATGGCGCCGCAAAAAGTCGAGCGAAAGCCCCGTCTCGACGATATCTTCGACAATCAGGATTCTTCGCCCTTCAACCGACGTCTCGACGTCTTTGAGGAACCTGACGTTTCCGCTCGACCGTCGTCCGGAACCGTAACTGCTCGTTCGAACGAAATCGATTTCAAAGGGAAACGTCAAGTTCCGCGCGAGATCCGAGAAGAAAAACGCCGCGCCTTTGAGAACGCAAACGACCAGAACGCGCGACTCGTCGGAACTTGCCGCGTACGACGCGTTGATCTCCTTCGCCGTCTCGCCGACGGCGGCCGCGATTTCCTCGGCGGTTTTATACAGCTTCATCACCGCAACCAGAGCTTCTTATAGATTATCAGATAGAACGAACGCGGAGAATCGAGCGTAACTTCAAGTTTCGCCAGATCTTTTCCGTCCATCGTCTTTTTGGTTCCGCCGTAAAATTCGACCTGATACTTCGCGTTGGGATCGATCGCGGGCAACTCGAACGTCTGCGTCGCCTCGTCGCATTTCGCGCGTCGGAACGCGATCACGAACCCGTCGTCCTCGTCGGGTCGATGACACGACCACGCGCACCAGCAGTCGTCGACGGCGCGCGTTTCGTCGGTGAGCTGGTAGAAATCGCCCATGTAGTATTTCTTGAGCCGATACGCCCAGCCGAGCATTTTCTTGAACCACGCGGTCTCTTTATCCGTGAACTCGCGTCGGACGATTCCGCCGTCGAGATCGGTCGGCGTAAAGACGGTCCCCGACGACGCGACGCTCATGAACCCGTAGTCGTCGAAATTCGGCACGCAGTTCGTTTCGCCTCCCTGGAAAGGCAGGTACGGCGTGAGATTAAGCGTCATGTCCTGACCGAGGTTAAAGCACGCGTCGCCCTCTTTTTGGCCGATGAAGTAGTCGCTTCGGCAGTAGGAGTGCGCGCGTTTGACCATTTCAAGATCGACGCGACGCCCGCCCCCCGCGCAGTTTTCCTGTTCGAGCCAGGGGAATTTCTCGCGCATGTCGTCGAGGAACCGGTACATGCCCTCGATATGCTTGGCTTCCGCGACGCCGACTCTGTCGGGGCCTTCGTCGTTTTCAATAGCCGCCCAGGCGCCGGTCGGCTCCATATTGAAGTCTTGACGGTAGACGTCGACGCGATGCTTTTCGATAATATCGAAGATCGTCTTTTCCATGTAGTCGAGCGACTTGGGATTGCCGTAATAGCACATGCCATGCTGCTTGTCGAACGGATCCTGTTTCGCGAGGGGCGTTTCGGGATGGACGCGCTCGGGTTCGAACCAGAGCAGGAACCGCTTGCCGGCGGCGTGAATCGCGTCGGCGATCGGAAGCAGGTCGCCGGTCGGGTGAGTCGTCGTGTTGACGATCCATTCGCCGGCGTATCGGTACCAATGCTCGCCGCAGTTCGAGTACGGCTCCGCTTCGTGCGGCGCGCCGTACCAGCCCGCGTCGACCCAGTACACGTCGAACGGAAGCTCGTTTTTAAGCCCGTAATTCAGGACGTCGAGCATCATTTGCGGCGTCTTGTTTCCGCCCCCGGCGGTCAGCGCGACAATCGGCTCGCAGATCGTTCCGTCCGCTTTGCGAGGCGAGTTGAAATCGCGCATATAGCGGTGAACGAGCGTCTTAAATTCGCGGCGCGTCATGTCGTCGCGTTCGAAAAACAGAACCGACGGCTGCAGGAGCGATTCGCCGGGGCGGAGTTTAAATCCGCACCGCGCCATGCCCAATTCGACGCCGAGTTTGCCGTCTGCGTTTTTGAACGCGGCGCGCCAGTTGCCCGTCCAGCCGATCGCGAAGAACCAGCCGTTTCGTTCGTCGACGTTCGCCTCGAAATAGGGGGAGAATTCGCTTGACGAGCGACCGGAACGCACTTCGAAGACCTTTTCGTCGCCGGGGTTAAGAACCGTTTCGATCGGCTCGTAATCTTGCGGGACGCATTGCGAGCCGAGGAGCGAGTTGATCGTCGCGCTCGACTCCGCGTTCGGAAGCGCGAATTTCGACGCGAAAACGCGCAAATCCGTCACAAGTTCCGATTCGGTCGGCGAAAGATTCGAAACGCGCGACGTCATGCGCCAGGCGGGGTAATCTCCCTGCTTTTCCACGCGAATCGACACGAAAAGTTTTTCGTCGGGCGTTACGAAGCTCCAGACGGTCGAACCGTCGGCGTTACCCGAAGACGTCGTCTTGAGTTCGACGTCCCGTCCGCCGTATTGGAGAGAAACCGTCGGCTGAAAACCGAAAGATTGCGCCGCAAACGCCGCCAACGTCAGGAGCGCCGCCGCAAAAAGAGAGAAGCGTTTCATAAAAAAGCCTTTCCGTCATATTCGAATGGTATCCGTCTTGAAACGCGAAAGCGTTTTTGAAAAAGATAACGCGCGTCGGACGTCTTGTCAATGAAAAACCCGTCGATTACGCTCGTCGAGGCCTCGATAATCTTGCCGAAAACGTCAAAAACGAGTCGCGAAAGAAGAAAAAAAGGAAAAATTCCGCGTCCTGACTCGAAAAGAGTAGACGAGGAGCGTTAAAAAGAGTAGAATACAACGGATCTTTGTTCGACGCGAGGTCGGGTTTCGCCAAGAGAAGCCCGCTGGAACTATAGGGGAACCGGCGCGTCAAAAGAAAGATAACAACAGCGTTTCGGGGTCGCCGTCGCGCGAGGCGGTCCCGAAACGCGTTCATCCCGAGAAGCGCGAGCCGATCGGAAACAGGAGCCTTACGCTATGAACCGCAACCAGGATTT
>CAMZEO010000110.1 GCA_947305735.1 uncultured Planctomycetales bacterium
TTGAGAATGAAGACGGGCAAACCTGTTCGAGGACGTCTGTGGAATTTGCTTGAAGTCTTTTTGCTTTATCTGCGCAACGAGGTTATTGTTCCATCTATTGGTAAAAAAGACGCCGATCGCTTCACTCCCTTTCTTTGGACGCTTTTTTTCTTTATTCTTTTTTGTAATCTTTTTGGACTTTTGCCTTGGATTGGAGCTTCTCCGACAGGTTCCTTGGCGACGACCGCCGTTCTCGCGTCGTTTGTTTTCGTCGTTCTTGTTTTTTCCGGTATGAAGAAATTTGGGATTGTCGGCTTTTGGGCGGGACAGGTTCCTAAGATGGAATTGCCGTTTGTTCTGGCTGTTTTTTTGAAACCAATGCTTTTCGTGATCGAGGTTCTTGGATTGTTCATCAAGCATATTGTGCTTGCAATTCGTCTTCTGGCAAATATGTTTGCCGGACATCTTGTGATCGCCGTGATCATGGGATTTATTTCCGCCGTCGCGACGGAAAGCGTTTTTTTATGGGGCGGGGTGACGATCGCAAGCGTCGCCCTCTGCGTCGCTCTTTATATGCTCGAACTTTTTGTCGCCTTCTTACAAGCGTATATTTTTACTTTTCTGGCGTCGATTTTTATCGGCTTAGCGCAACATCAACACTAATTTTTAACGCGCGTTTTTTCGCGCGATTCAACATGAATGATTTGTCGTCGAAGCGTTTATTGCGCGCAACAAGGTTTTCCCGCGCGTTTTGGAAGACTGAAGCGCCGTCGCTAACCGCTACTTACAGGGAGTTTTTTCGTGAATAAACTTGCTAAAATCATCTTGGTTCTTTTTGTTTTGGCTTTCGCGTTCGGGCCCTTTGTCGTCTGCGCTCAAGAGGCTGAATCCGACCCCGTCGGCGCCGTCGCGACCGCGACGTCTTCCGTCGATTTAACCCCTCTGTACGGAATTGGAGCTGGGCTTGCTCTGATTGGAGCCGGTTATGGTATTGGAAAAATTGGCGCTAACAGCGTTGAGAGCATGGCGCGTCAGCCCGAAGTAGCGGGTAAAATTCAGACGGCGATGATTATTTCCGCAGCTCTTATCGAAGGAGTGGCGTTCTTTGCGTTGATCATCTGTTTATTGAAGTAAACCCCGCTTTGCTTCGTTTGCTCGAAATTCCGGGTGGTTCAATAAGTTGCAACGCAGTGTTTGCGCATGGGAAATCAACAATGTTTTTTAACGAGTTCAAGTTTGAGAAACCGCTTTCCGACGGGAAGTCAAACGGATTCTTGCTTTTGGTGTTTTCGCTTGTCGCATTTTTTGCGAAAACGACTTCGATATGGGCGGAAGAGGTTTCCAACGCCGTTGCGGAACCCCAATTAAATCCCCTTGTTTGGAAGGGCGATCTCGCGCTTTGGACGGCTGTTGTCTTCCTGATTCTTCTTCTCGTTCTTTGCAAGTTTGCCTTTGAACCTATTGTCAAGGCTCTTGACCAACGCGAAAAGAACGAGCTTGGGCGCGTTGAAGCCGCCGAGCGCGCCAACGCGGACGCTAAAGCTCTCCTGGAAGCGTACCGGCAAAAATTGGCCGATTCTGAAGACGAGGTGCGTCAGATTGTCGCCGACGCAAGACGGGACGCTTCCATACGAGCAAAAGCGATCGTTGAAGACGCGAAACAGGTCGCCTCGGAAGAACGAGAACGAACGTTGCGAGACATTCAGTCGGCCTCCGACGCGGCTTTACAGGATATTGCCGTAAAAAGCGCCGAGCTTGCGACTTCTCTTGCCGGAAAAATTCTGAAATCGGAAATTGATCCGTCAAAGCATAAAAGGTTGATAGAAGCCGCAGTAGGGGAGATGACGAAAAAGTAATCAAACTCGCGAACGTTATGAAGAAGAACATAGAACAAGACGCTCAATTTGCGGCTGAGCTTTACGCGGACGCGACGCGGGAGAAGTTGGCTAATATCTATGCCAAAGCTCTCCTCGGCGCCGTCGACGCTCTAAAAGTTTCAACGGACGACGTCTGGGAAGAATATGATTCTTTCGTCGAATTGTGCGATTCGTACCCTAAATTTGAAGTTGTCCTTGCGTCCGTTATGGTTTCCGTCGAGGAGAAAAATAAGATTCTCGACGAGATTTGCGGGGAAACCTCCGACGTTTTTACGAGTTTTCTACGAACTCTGGCGCGACGCGGACGTTTTGAGATGCTTCGAGAAATTCGCTCGGCTTGTCGACTAATGGACGACGAGAGACTCGGTCGCGCGCCGATCAAGATTACGACGGCCGCGCCTATTAGCGTCGAGACGAAAAACAAACTTGCCGCCGGTTTGCGCAAATTAGTAGGCGGCGAGCCGGAATTGTGCGTAGAAGTCGATCCCGAGATGATCGGCGGTATTGTCGCGCGTGTTGGAGACGTGGTTTATGACGCGTCTATTGCCACTCAACTGAAAAAAGTGCGCCAAGATATGATTGACAGGAGCGCCCATGAAATTCAAAGCCGACGAGATAGCTTCCGTTATCCAGAAGGAAATTGAGCAGTTTGAATCGCGCGTCGACGTTCGAGAAGTCGGACGCGTTATCGAAGTAGGCGACGGTATCGCTCAAGTTTACGGTTTGTCCGGAGTAATGTCTGGAGAAATGCTTCAGTTTCCGCGCGACGTTATTGGGCTGGCGTTCAATCTTGAAGAAAATAGCGTAGGCGTTATCATTTTGGGCGACTACCTTAAGATTCAGGAAGGAGACGAAGTTCGCGCGACCGGGAGATTGTTGCGAACGCCGGTCGGCGACGCGGTTCTGGGGCGCGTTCTTGATCCGTTAGGGAATCCGCTTGATGGAAAAGGTCCCGTAAAGACCTTAGATTATCGATTAGTCGAAAGTCCCGCCCCGGGCGTTTCTGATCGTCAACCGGTGCGCGAGGCTTTGCAGACCGGTATTAAAGCCGTCGACGCCATGACTCCGATTGGACGAGGGCAACGCGAATTGATTATCGGCGATCGGAAAACGGGTAAAACTCAAATCGGCGTCGATACGATTATCAACCAGAAAGGTAAAGACGTTAAGTGTTTTTACGTCGCCGTCGGTCAAAAGGATTCGACGGTTGCCGGCGTCATTGAAACGTTCCGCCAACACGGCGCGATGGAATACACGACGGTTATCGTAGCCGGCGCCAGCGCTCCGGCTCCCCTGCAATATATAGCGCCGTATGCCGGCACGGCGATGGCCGAGTACTTTATGTATAAGGGTCAACACGCTTTGATCGTCTATGACGACTTGTCAAAACAGGCTGTGGCGTATCGTCAGCTTTCTTTGTTGATGCGTCGTCCTCCCGGGCGCGAAGCATATCCTGGCGACGTTTTTTATTGCCATAGTCGTTTGTTGGAACGCAGCGCCAAGTTATCCGACGATTTAGGAGGCGGTTCTTTAACGTCCCTGCCGATCGTGGAAACTCAGGAAGGCGAAGTATCCGCATATATTCCTACCAACGTCATTTCGATTACCGACGGGCAGATCTATTTACAACCGGATTTGTTTTTCCGCGGTCAACGTCCCGCAATGAACGTCGGTATTTCCGTTTCGCGCGTGGGCGGTTCCGCTCAGATACCCGCTATGAAGCAAGTAGCGGGCGGACTTCGACTCGATTTGGCGGCCTTCCGCGAACTTGAGGCTTTCGCGCAACTTGGTTCCGATCTCGACGCCGCTACTCAGCAACGTTTGGAACGCGGGTATCGAATGAATGAATTATTGATTCAGGGCGTTTGTCAACCGCTGGATGTTATTGACCAGGTGTTGGTGATTCATGCGGGCGTTAAAGGTTTTCTCGACGCGATTCCCGTTTCGTCGATCCGCCTTTGGGAAAAGGAATTTTTGACGTGGTTTCATGACAGAAAACAGTCGCTTTGGGATCGCGTTAAAGCGTTGACGGGAAAGATGGGCGAGGAGGAAACTGAGCTCGTCGAGACCGCTATTGTTGAGTTTAACGAGTATTTCGCCAAGACTAATTGACGCGTTTGAACGCTTGCGTTCGTCAGCGCGCTCATTTTTTGCGCGCCCCTCCTTTTAACGTTTTTTCGTCCGACGCAACGTTTGTTTCCTCATAGAAGCGATTTGTTTTATGGTAAAAGCAAGAGCGCTTGATAAGCGAAGAAAATCGATTAAGAACATACGCAAGATCACGCGAACGATGGAATTGGTTTCAACCGCCCAGTTCCGTCGCTCGATGGAGCGAGCCGTTGCCGCCGATTCTTATGCGAAGAGAATTGTCCGGTTGGTTTCCGATCTTGCGAACGCCGATCTGAAAGTCGAACATCCCCTCCTTGTCCAGCGCAAGTCGACAAAGAGAGCCGTTCTTTTGATTTTGACGGCTAATCGCGGCTTGTGCGGCGGTTATAACTCGGGCGTGTTGCGCGCCGGAACGGCGCGTTTGGAAGATCTTTCCAAGTCATACGACGACGTTGAACTTTTTGTTTCGGGTAAGCGCGGCGCGGCTCACTTGAATTTTCGCGGAGTAGCAATAGCTCGTAGCTTTACCCAATTTGATCACAAGACTTCTTACGAAGATGTTCTTGCTCTTGCCAACGAATGTATGTCGCGTTATAGAACCGGCGAAATTGATCGTTTTGACGTCGCTTATTCACGTTTCGCGTCGCTGTCAAAGCAATATCCTGTTTCGGAAACTCTCTTGCCGTTGTCGGGTATGTCTTGTGAAAACGCGGAACTTGGAGACGGCGGAAAAAAAGGACTGGAATACGAGTTTCTTCCTTCTTCGGAGAGCGTTTTAGAAGAACTTGTTCCTAACGCGTTTCGCGTCAAATTGTTCAATTGTTTTTTGGACGCCGCCGTCAGCGAGCAGATCGCGCGTATGTTGGCGATGAAAGCCGCCACTGACAACGCGGATTCGATGATTTCGTCTTTGACGTCGACGTACAATCGCGCTCGACAGTCGCAGATTACAAATGAAATTATTGAGGTTATTAGCGGCGCGTCCGCGTTGCAATAATATTTGACAAGATTTTTTAAAGCGAGGTCGGCGGGCTGTTTTTTAGAATAACGCGTTCCTTAACGAGATCACCCGCCCGTCGGGCGCGTCGTTTGCTCGCGATAACGCGCGGTTTTTTTAAGAATATGGTAATAATAAGGCGTTGTAATCATAATGAGTCAAACTGATAATAATCTTAACGTCGGACGCGTTACGCAGGTAATCGGATCGACTTTTGACGCGGAATTTGCCGAAGGGCGTTTGCCCGCTATTTATAACGCTGTTAAGATCGATCAAGAGCTTGACGAAGTTGCCATCCACCTGACTGGCGAAGTTCAACAACACTTGACCGGGGGACGCGTTCGTTGCGTCGCGCTCGGAAGCACCGACGGTCTTGTTCGCGGCATGCCTTGCGTGGATTTCGGTTCTCCGGTTTCCGTCCCTGTAGGAAAGAATACTCTTGGTCGCGTTTTTAACCTTCTTGGCGAACCGATTGACAAGATGGGAGCCGTTGACGCCGACGAGTATCGTCCGATTCATCAGAACGCGCCGAATGTTTCAGAATTGGCGACTACCACCACGATCTTTGAAACCGGTATCAAGGTAATTGATCTGTTGACGCCCTTTGTTCGCGGCGGTAAAGCCGGTTTGTTTGGCGGCGCTGGTCTTGGCAAGACCGTTATTATTCAGGAATTAATCGCGCGCATAGCGAGCGCTCACGGCGGAGCTTCCGTATTTGCGGGCGTTGGCGAACGCACTCGAGAAGGCAACGACTTATGGCGCGAAATGAAGGAAGCGAAGATTGGCGACACAGGACGTTCTGTCTTAGATCAAACGACGATGGTCTTTGGTCAAATGAACGAACCTCCCGGGGCGCGTCTTCGCGTTGCTCTTTCCGCCTTGACGATGGCGGAGTTCTTTCGGGATCATCTTGGTTCCGACGTTCTTTTATTCATCGACAATATCTTTCGTTTTTCACAGGCAGGTTCCGAAGTTTCGGCTCTATTGGGTCGTATGCCGAGCGCCGTCGGTTATCAACCGACGCTGGCCTCCGAAATGGGCGCTTTGCAGGAACGGATTGCCTCGACAAATCGCGGAGCTATTACGTCCGTACAAGCGGTCTACGTTCCAGCCGACGATCCGACCGATCCCGCCCCCGCGACCGCGTTTGGGCAGTTAGACGCGTTTGTCTACCTTGAGCGCGCTATTTCCGAGAAGGGCATATATCCGGCGGTCGATCCTTTAGCCTCGTCAAGCCGTATGCTTGACCCGCAATACGTCGGCGAAGAGCATTACGCATGCGCGCGACGCGTTCAGCAGATGCTTCAGAAATATCGCGAACTTCAAGACATTATCGCGATTCTTGGCGTCGACGAACTTGCCGAGGAAGACAAGCTTGTCGTTCATCGCGCCCGCCGCATTGAACGATTCCTTTCTCAACCGTTCCTTGTCGCGGAGGTCTTCACTGGCAAGAAGGGCGAGATAACGCCGTTGAAGGATACGGTTCGTTCTTTCAATGAAATTTGCGACGGAAAATGGGATCATCTTCCAGAACAGGCTTTTATGTACGTCGGTTCTATAGAACAGGCCGCCGAACAAGCCGAACGCATGGGCGTCGAAGCGCGCAAGAAGTAAACCTAACATTTTTAGTTTGATACGGTTGGCGCGACGTTTTTTGTCGCGTCGCTTTGTCGAGAGGTATGATTCAATGAAATGCGTCGCCGTAACTCCCGAAAAGACTTTTATTGACCAGGACGTTATTTTTGTCGTCGTTCCTTTATACGACGGCGAGTTTGGAATCGGGAACAATCACGCTCCTACGGTCGGTCGGATTGGCGCGGGGGAAATGCGTTTGACGTTTGAAGACGGTTCGACGGCGAACTGGTACGTCGAGGGCGGATTTGTAGAAATTGCCAATAATACGATTTCTCTCTTTGCGAATAGCGCTTGTCAATTGAAAGATTTGAGCGTAAGCGACGCTCAGAAGTTTTTGTCGGAGTCTCTGCAAAGACCTTCCAGTTCTTTGGAACTCGCTGAAATGAAAGCAGACGCGGTTATGAGCGCTCGCGCTCGACTGCGCGCCGCTCGAAAAGCCCAGTCGGGGAAGCATTGAAAAAAACGCTTTGCGCGAGCAAGCTCCTGAGTTCGTTTGAGTATTTTTCGCGAACAAAAGGAGCTTTTTTTATTCTGTTTTTCCCGCAATTTAACAAGAATTGAATTGTTTTATGAAATTGATCAATCCCGTTATTTCTTCGACCGGAGCCGTTTCTCAGTTTCATACGTCTTCGGGGATTGTTTATCAGATTAAAGCTCGCGTGTTGCCTTATTTAGTCGGTTCTATTTATCTTGTTCCTTTTGACGGCGATTGGGTTATGATTGATTCCGGTAGCGGCGACGCTACTTCCAACGCAGATCTGGAACGCGGTTTTGAAATTGTTCGGGACGAGTTTGACTCGTCTTTTGAAATTAATAGGATACGACATATCATTTTGACTCATGCTCATGTGGATCACTTTGGCGGCGCGTCCGAATGGAGCCGTCGGAGCGGCGCCGACGTTTGGGTTCACGCGTTTGAGAGTCGCCTTGTTACTTCCTACGATTCCTGCGCTCGCGTGGAAAACCTACGTTACGAACGTTTTTTATTGGAATCCGGCGTGAAGTCTGAGGATGTTCAAACAATACTCGACGGATTTGGGTTTCGACCCGGAAGAGTAAGAGAAGCGGACGCGGCGCGTAAGTTGTACGGAGGCGAGACGTTTGGAACGTTAAGGTTTTATTACCTTCCCGGACATAGTTCCGGGCATTTGGCGATTCTTTTTGGGGACGTTGTCTTTTCAGGCGATCTTCTTCTTTCAAAAACTCTTACGCAAATATGGCCGACTCGCATGACTCCCCAAACAGGAGCTCTGAATTATATTTTTTCGTTAAAGAAACTTGAGAAAATAGCGGCGGTCTTTGAATCTCGTTTTGGAAAGAAGTTAATAGCTCTTCCGGCTCATGAAGAGCCTCTTTACGATATTCCGCGTAGAGTCGACGTCGCCTTGAAGAGCATGGAGCGTCGAAATCGACGTTTAACGACGATTTTGAACGACTCTCCCATTCCTCTTTCCTTATTGGAACTTACTCAAAAAATGTATTGGAACGGTCGACCCAATCGCGAGTTTTTTGCATTAAGCGACGTTGGTTGTCGAGTGGAATTGCTTTTGCAACTGGGGGCGTTAGAAATTGCCGATTCGGAGCGTTTGACAAGGGAAGAGCCCGTTTTACGATATAGAACCTCATTTTCCAATACAGAAACGACTGAAAATACGATCCAGCAAGTCGTCGGTATGTACTTGACCGGTTACGATTCCGATTCGATCTAACGCGACGCGTATTTCCGACGCCAGAATAAAGTCGTCGAGAAAGATATCGTCGTCGAGAATATTCAAAGCGTTTTGGAGCGATTCGGCCGCTTCGCGAAGCGCATCCTGACAGCGAATAGCCGTCGACGCCGTCATTTCGCCATTCTCAGAATATTTACGAAGCGTTTCAACAATTCTTTTTCCAAGTTGTTCTATTCCGAATCCCGTTACGGAAGAAGTTGGAATGTTTTCATTTCCTACCGATTCCGGATGGTCGGATAGATCTTGTTTTGTTGTAACGCAAATAAGAGGTGTATTAGACGGGATAATATTCTTGACCAACTCCTCCCGGGAATTGCTCTTTGAGGTTGGATCGTCGCACTTTACGATGATTTCCGCGTTGGCAAAGAGACGTATGAGTCCTTGTTGGGCTCGCTCGCGCGGCAGAGAATCCGCGACGTCTTTGAACGCTTCTCTGTTTTCAACGCCCGCCGAATCGACTAGTATAAAGCGCATTCCGTCTATAAGAAGCTCCTTTTCCAGATAATCTCGCGTGGTTCCCGCAAGATTGGACACGATGGCCTTGCTTGAGCTCCCGTCTCCAAAGAATTCGAGCATCTTATTGAAAAGCGAACTTTTACCAACGTTGGGCGAGCCAACCAGCGCGACGATTGGAATTCTGTCCGCGCCCAGTTGTGTTTTCGTCCGCTCGAGGGTTTTTTCAACGCGGGCTTTTATTTCTAATAATCGGGCTTTAATTTCGGTTTTAGCGACGAATTCGATATCCTCCTCGACAAAGTCAAATCCCGCTTCTAAATCGCATAAAACATCCATAAGTTTTTCGCGAAGATTCGAAAACTCTCGAGAAAGCATCCCGGAAAGTTGCGCTAAAGCCGTTTGCAACTCAGCGTCGGAGCTAGCGTCGATTGCGCCAAGAACCGCTTCCGCTTGCGTTAAATCAATTCTTCCAGATAAGAAAGCTCGCAAGGTGAATTCGCCGCGAGTCGCAAGTCGAGCGAATTTAGTTTCGCATATTGTCCGCGCGACGGCGTCTAGTATCGGCGGCGATCCGGGAAGGTGAAGTTCAACTGCCTGTTCGCCGGTAAACCCACGACCTTTAGGCCAATAGAACAAAGCGCACGGAACGACCAAATCGGGCTCGCTTGTCCCCCACGGCGCGAACCAACCGTCAATGATCGCCGTTTTTGAAGTATCTTCGACAATACGCCCTTGGCAATTTTGATTAGCGGGAATTGCGGGAGGAAAACTGTCCGACGATTTTTCTTTTCTTAAAAAAAAAGGAGCTACGGCGTTTAGAATACTATCACCGGAGAGTCGGATAATTCCGCGTCGCGCGGTTCCATGCGCGGACGCCTGCGCGACGATGGCTCCGTCGGAAAACATTTAACGATACCCCTTATTCCTTAATTGGCGCGTTGACGAGCCGGATTGTTTTGCCGCGCAATTTTGCCGTCGCCCAATCGGAAAGCAACTCTCTGTTGATTTTCGCGTTATGACGCACGTCGACCGGAAACCTGTCGCAAATGAAAACGCGTTTGATAGATCTGGTCAACGGACTTTGTTGCAAAAGTTCAAGCGTTTCAGCGCAAAAACGTTCTTCTTCCACATCGTTTTCCGGTCGTTTATCCGGAGTCGGCTCGACCACCATCGCCGGTTCCTTCCATTGTCGACGAAACGCTTTTGCTCGTTCGGAAACCTCGCGCGGCGGCTTATAGTCGTCGGGCAAAGGAATTCCAACGAGAGCCGAGCGAAAAATCTTAGGCGATTCGTTAGAAATCGCCTCGCAAGGAATGCTAAACATCGGACCTTCGGCAGTCTCCACGCGATGCGACTTTCGACCGCAAAACCAGAAGCGTCCTTGTTCGTCAAAATAACCCACGTCTCCGACGCGCCGCCAGAGTCGACCGTCGTCGCCCTGAATAAGCGCGTATTCGTTTGCTTCGACGCGCGTCGCGTATCGCGGAGAACACTGCGGACCGGTCACGATCAATTCGCCAATTTCTCCCTGAGGTAGCGTTCTGACGTCGCTAAGGTTGCGAATGGGCTTGTCCGTTACGGGAATAATTAGTCGATCAAGCGGTTTGTCGAAGAATTTCCCAACGCAAACCCCCGCGCCTTTTCTAGTTTTGGCGCTTGTTTCTTCCAGAACCTCTCTCGATTCGATCGCCGCAAGCGGAAGTGATTCCGTAGCTCCATACGGCGTAATGATTTCCGCGTCGTCAGGGAGAATTTTTCTGAATCTTTTGAGCAAATCGAAGGACACTGGCGCTCCGGCGATAACGGCGCGTTTTAACGTTTCAATTCTACGATTGTTGCGAAGACAGTAATCGACGACTCGATTCCATAGGGCGGGCGAACCAAAGGATTGGGTTATTTTCCAGTCGTCGGCCGCCTCCAAAAAAAGCTCGGGATTTACGGAACCGGGTTTTGTCGAATCCATATCGGGAATAACGGCGGTCGTACCCATTCCCGCGTTGAAGAGCCCAAAAAAGGGGAAGCCCACAAGGTCGACCCCCCCGGGCGTGATGTTGAAACGTTTCGAGATTTCTTCAACCTGAGTTTTGAACATTCGATACGTGTATAAGACTCCTTTAGCAATTCCCGTGCTTCCGCTGGTGAAGATAATCGCGGCTGGATCATCTAGCTTCGTTAACGGATCCTTCGGTTTTAACGCGGGTCGTCGACGAATATCCGAAAGGGAAAGCCCCCCCCAGAAATATCGTCCGCCAACCGTTAAATTGTGTTTTGCTTTGGGAAACCAGCGTCGATAAAAGAGCCGCGCCATATGCGCTTCGGGGATTGCGATAAAACCGTCAAGGTCCGCCTCGCGAAGGCAGGAGAGCATTCGTTTAACGCCCATGCCGGGATCGATCAAAACAAGAGTCGCTCCCGTCTTGTAGAGAGCGAAGACGAGAGAAATGAAATCGATTCCCTGGCGAACCATCAAGACTAGTCGCATTCCCGGTTTTACGCCGGATTGTTGAAGCGCGGCGGCTATGCGGTCGGAGTCCTGATTAAGCTCGTTAAAAGTAACGGCGGCGTATTCTCGCTTGCCAAAATGATCGCGTTTGGGTTTTTTCCCCTGAAACAATGGTTCTGCTACCGCGATAGAATCGGGAATCAACTCGACCATACGCTCGAGACGTTCGGCAATGTTGTAGAACTCGGATTCCATAAATTCACCGTTGTTTCAACGATAAGTCGCGCAACCTCGAGCGTTGCCGCGCGACCGTTTCCAGAAAGATCAGTCGGAAGAATTTTTCAAACCTTTAATCCAGTCGAATTGGAGCATATCCGCCTGAGGGCAACAACGTTTCAAGTTCGGCTCTGTCGACACTTCGATTTCTCCAACGGCGACTTTGAGCAAATCGGAGAGGAGATCGTCGTGTTTGCCGTCGGTCCAGAACGCGTCGTTATGTCCGAAAGCGCAGTAGACGACGGTCCCCTTTTGTTCTTTACGCGTCCAAACGCAAGGAAAGGCGGGACGGTCGTAGCATTTGTTAGGACCGTCCTTTTTCATACCGGCAGTTTGCACGGACGCCAGAACATGCATATCTGGCGCAAAGTTTTTATTAGCGTACCATTCTTCAAACCAGCGATAAGAAGGCTTGCGCGCGGCGAGAGACGGAAGGACGTCGTCATGGATTTCAACGGTCGCTTCTTGTTGCTGGCCGTGCTTAATGAACTCGCCGCCTTGCATCCGAATGTATTCGGTTTGATCGTAATAAGGGTCGACGACGTATTCCGTGCCATGCCGAAACGTATCGGTCGAGCTATGGAAACCAAGGAATCCGACTCCGTTACGAATCGCCTGGAAAAAGTTTTTCATACCGTCGGCGCCGATAGGTTTGGCTCCGTCGCCGCCTTCCTGATCAAGATTGCCGCTGGTGTAGAAGACAAACGCGGCGTATTCGTTTAAATCTCCGTCAAAGACGTCGCCGTCCTTCGTGCTGACAAGTTCGAAACCAAGCTTTTTCGCGAGCCTTTTAAGCGCGTCGCCGGCGGGACAATTTCCATTTTCGTCGAATTTAATCGGCGAATGCTCATAACCCTGCGAACGGCTAAAGAAGAGAATCTTTTTCGCGTCGCCTTCCGCGGCGAAAAGTCGGGAAAAAGAATTAGCAAACGGTAAAGCGACAGCCGACATGGCTGAAGCTGTTAAAAAATCTCGACGTCGCATTACATATAATCCTGATACTTATTGGCGAGCGCTGAAAACTATAAATCCCAACGTAATTGTCGTCGAAACGAACAAATACTTCATTTTAAGGACGCGTTTGACGAAAACTCGAACCGCGCCCCATCCTCATTATACACGAGCTTAAAAACGTTTTCAATATTTTTCGTCTTTTTTGTCAGCGCTTTTTCCGGGGAACGATAAAAAACCTTTCGTTCCTGATCGTTGTTCGAATGGACGAATTCTAAGAGAGAGTCCCCGTTCCTCGCATATTTTCTTACATTTTTCCTGTTCTTCCGGAGACGTGACGACGTCGACGATTGTCATGACGACTTTGGGAACGTATTTAACGCAATCCTGAGCGTATTGAAGCATCGCGTCGAAAGAGTCGATTCCAAATTTTGAACGCGTTAATTGAAGATATTTTTCCTTATTGGCGGCGTTCAGGCTAATGGACGCGACGTCGATCAGACCTTGAAATTTTCGCGCCGTTTTTTCCTTCCAAATTAGATCGGCCAGTCCGTTGGTGTTAACGCGAATCTTTATGTCGCTTTTGGAACGAATATACGCGGCGATACTCAGTAA
>CAMZEO010000111.1 GCA_947305735.1 uncultured Planctomycetales bacterium
CTTCGTTGTTTCCGCGCTTTCTAACGTAGCGCGTTCCGTCGGGAGCTTCGACCAGTTCCGCGCCCGTCGAACCGCCGAGCCGTTTGACAATCTTCAAAGAATCAGGGTCGTTGGGGAAATCTTGCGGAATATCGACAATCGGCGCCGCCGTGTTTGCGTTTTGCTGAGGTTGATTCTGTTGCGCTTGCTGTTGTTGCTGTTGTTGAGACAGCGTTTTTATCGCCTTGCCAAGAGCTTTATTAACTCTGTTGGCAAACTTCGCGTACGCGTCTTTGTTGTTCTGCCATTCTTTTGTCGCGTCAATGTAATTTTGCGGAAAAAAGAAGTCGTCTTGTTTCGGCTCCTTCGTTGCAAAAATTTGCATAAATAACGATTCGTCGTTGGAGAGTTCAGTAAGAGCGTCCGCGAGTTGTGTTACGCTGTATTGCAACAGGTCTTTCTGGTGGATATTTATGCCGTCTTTAAACGACACGCCAAGCGCCACGCAACTAAAGACAATATTAGTCGGCTGATACTTCGGGTCGGCGTTGATTTTTTGTTTTTGTATGTCGTCAAGAGTTGCACCGAACGAAAGAGCAAAATCGTATGCGTCTGTTTTTTCCCAAAGCCAATCATTATGCGCTTTTTGGAAATTTGCCCCGGAGAAAAAGTCTTTTCGTTCTGGTTCTTTTGTTTTGAGCTTTGCCTCATAACTCGATTTCCATTGCAGAAAAGCGTTTCGCGTTGCTTCAAAATCCGCGTAGGACGCATTCTCCATAATCGGTTTGAGTTTAGCCAGGACTTCTTCGTCGTATTCAAAATCATGTTGAAATGTTCCCGTATTGACGCTGAACAAGATGGTTTCGTATTGATAGACGGGATCGTTTTTTTCGCGTTCCGCTTTAAACTTCATTAAATTGTCAAGGAAGTTCGACCAAAAATCAGCCGCTTTTTTCTTCTCTTCTTCCCATTTCTTGTGATTTTCGTCGTTTCCGTGTTTGTTGTTGTCTTTGTTATTATTCTTATCGGTAGACATTGAAAATGCGCTCCCCTTTCTCAATAACTCGAACGTTGCGGTTCTTTGCTCGCAAGGAGCGCTTCAAATTCCTGTTGAGCTTGTAGCGCGTGTTGTTCTAACCAATCAAAGACGGATTCGTCCGCTGTCGCGAGAATCGCGGAAAGATTGTTTTCGTCGCCGTATTTGAAATCGTATTGAAAAGAGCCTGTGTCGACTTTCCAGACGGAAGGTTCCCAAACGTAGACGGAGGCTTTAATACGAGCCGCTTCTATCAATTTGTTTTCTTCTCTTTGTTCTTCGACTCTTTCTTTGATCTTTTCGCCTTGCTCTTTCGCAAGCGCTTCCAGCTCCTCAGCGGTTTGTTGAGTCTCTTTCGAGATTAGGAACAAATCCTTCGCGGTCGCCATATAACTGAGGTTCGGAGCAAAAATCTGGTTCTCAGTCAGCTTCCCTTGCTGATAGAGTTCAAAACGTTTCGCGCCGAGCCACGAGCGTTTGAAGTCGTTACTTTGTTTTTTGAAATAATCCGCGAACGTGAGCGACGACGGAACCTGATCGTAGGCTTTTTGTCCCGTTCGCGCTTCAAAGTCTTTTTGTGCCTGATAGTAGTATTTCAAGCGAGTCGATTGCGAGAGGTCGTCCCAGCGTCGTTTCCAGCCGTTTTGTTTGGCGTTGGCGTTGTACTCGTCTTTTGCGAGCTGATCGAAGTCGGCGTTGGCGGCGGGACGTTCGGAATCTACTTCAACGACGTTTCCTTCGTCGTCCTTCAATTCAACGTAGGGAACGAGCGTACATCGGCAATTCGGATGAATCGGCGGTCGTCTCGCTTGTCCCATATCTTCCCCGCGCCAGATGTAGCCGTCGAGGGAAGCGCAATACGGACACGTCTTACCGTCGAGGGTTCCGAGGAACTTTACGCCGTCAATCACGTCGGCGTTCTCTTTAATCGTTTCGACGCGGGCGTTGTTGGCGACTCCGTTGATAATTGTTCGCGCCAGCGTAACGGCTCCCGCTTGCGTCGTAGCGAGTACGCCGTCCGTATAGTTGTTCTCTTTTGATCCTCTGATCAGGCGATAAATATCGCGTACAGAAAGTTCTTCCACGCTTGCCCTTTGACAAGCGCTGGAAATTGTTTCGAGGTCTTTCCGTTGCCAGTTTTTGTACCAGTCGGCAATAGTGGCGCCGTTGATTGACTGACCATCCAGAATTGCGGATTGTTGCCGAGGCGTAAGCGTTTTGCAGAATCTCTGTTCGCGTTCTTTTCGGGCGGCGTCTCCGAGCGCCATATTAAACTCTTTCGCTGTTTCGTCGGTGCCGGATTGAAGAACGTCGGCGGAGGTCGAAAGGATCAAATCTTTTGCCGCGTCGTAGGTTGGTTTGCGGAGCTCTTCGACTTTTGCGATTAGCTTCTCCATCCGGTCGAGTTCCGCCTTGATCGACCGTTTTTTCTTCGGCAGTTCCGTCGCGATGAACTTGGCGACTTGATTGTTCGTTTGAAGTGTTACGGAGCCGACTTTGCGAAAACTCTTGAAGGCGGGGACAATTAGCGCGGTAAAAATGGGGCGGCGATGGTTTATTTCAAGACGGGCGATATATTCTGCTATTGACCCGAATCGAGAAAATTCCTTGAATTCATTGCGACCATCGAATTGAGCCGTTCCGCCCGTTTTGAAAAAAAGGTCGAATAATGGCGTATATTGAAGAACGGCGACTCGTAAATGGAGTCTCATATTCAGTTCGGTTTTACAAACAAGGGAAAACAAAGAAGATTTTTCTCGACTCTTGCTACACGCGCCGAGACGCGGAAAACGTCAAGGACGTCGTCGAGCGTTTTCTCGACGCGGAACGCAAACAGGAGCCGTTAGACAGGAGGACGCGAATATTTTTTGAAACGGCGCCGCCGGATCTCCTCAAACGTTTTAGCGCTCTTGGCTTCGAGGTTGCTCGAACGCAGTTGACCGTTGCGGAAGTCTGGGACGAGTTCCGGCGTTACGAACAGGCGACCGTTAAGGAGTCTACGTTCGTTCATCGGGAGGTTGTCTTTAATCGCTTTCGCGCGTTCTTTCCTGAGGAAGTTCGCTTCGACGACTTGAAGCCGATCCGCGTTCAGGAGTTTCGTGACGAGCTGGTTAAGCATTACGCGCCGACGACCGTCGCCAAGTCGATTGTGGATCTCCGAACGTTTGGGGCGTGGGCTATTAAAAGAGGCTACGCGACGTCCAATCCGTTCAAGGAGGTTCCGACAGGAAAGACTGGCAATCGTAGCCGAGATTTTCAAGTTCCCGCCGAATGGGCTTCTCGGATCTTGGAAGCGTGCCCGTCGCAATGCTGGCGGACGCTCTTTTGTTTGTGGAGGTTCGCAGGATTGAGACAACAGGAGCCAATGCTTTTAACGCGCGATTCCGTTGATCTCCAAGAACGTCGATTGAGAGTCTACGCGACGAAAACAGAACGCTACGAAAAAGGAGGATTTCGGACGGTTCCGATAGTTCCTATTTTGGCGAGGGAGCTTGATTCGCAATTGCGTCTAATCCCGGAAAAAGAAAATTTTTTAATTTTCGAGAATAGGCGAAAAGCCTTCGACCGAGGGTTCCAATATATCCTGCTTCAAGCTGGGCTTCCGCGCTGGGAAAAAACCTTCCAGAATTTGCGTTCGTCTTGCGAGAACGACTGGATCGCCGAGGGGATCCCGTCCCACGTCGTCGCCGACTGGCTCGGGCACTCCGTTAAGACGCAAGAAGCCTATTATCTTCGCGTTTTGCCGGAGTATTTCGACCGAGTAATCAATAAAGAGACGGCGCTCTAGCCCCGATTTGTTGGAGACTAAAAATCGGGGTGCGAATCGGGGCTACATTTGGGCGAAAACAAGCGAAAATAAACGAAAATAAGCGAAACAAAAAAGACTTCCTTCGGCTTGCGTTTCGGTCGTTAAAATAAGGTTCGCCCCGTATTTTACCGAACAAAAAAAACCTGACTCGCCATCGCTAGCGAATCAGGTCCAGTAGGGTCGGAAGGATTCGAACCATCAACCAAGGGATTATGAGTCCCCTGCTCTAACCGTTGAGCTACGACCCCGACGCAGAATCATTATAACGCCCTTGTTTTTTTTTCAAGTGGTCGATCTTATATTTCTATACTTTCTCTGTCGTTCAAACGCGGACGTTTAAAATAGAGAAGATATGGGGTATCGTTACGCGTTGAGCGAAAAGAGCGAGCGCTCGCGCTTCTTTCAACACAAACTTTCAAGAAGAAACGAATGACAAACGACAAGGATCTTGCGACGTCTTCCTGCGATTGTCAAGTTTTTATTTCATCGGCTACGTTGAAAAACGAGCGGCGGTTCCAAAACGTTCGCGCGCTAGCGCGAACGGGGAATTAGTCGTCGGTCTCAAAATCGCAGTCCGGGTCGGGACCGAGGTAATCGCCGGTCGCGGCGTAGGCGCGGGAGCGACTTCCGCCGCACGAATGCCGGAACGAGCATTTGCCGCAAATTCCATGATAGTTGTCGGGGTTCTGGAGCGCTTTGAACGTCGGATGGTTCCGGTAGACGTCGACGACCGAGTCGGTCGGGAATTTGCCGCATAGAACCGGCAGGAATCCGGCGGGGTAGATTTCTCCGTTGTGACCGACAAACATGATCCCGCGTCCGTCGGTAACGCCCAGCGGCGCGCGACCATGACCTTGCGGCGCCGCGCCGTCCTGATCGGACGTTTGCGTTTTCATCGCGGCGGCAAAAGCCGAGTTCGGAAAGCTCGGTCGGTTTTTCGGCGCCGCCGTCGGACGCCCGCCCTGTTCCATCACAAAACGCCGATAATGCGGCGCTTCGGTCGTTCTCACGGAAAATGGCTTCGTCTGCGAATGACGATACAACTTCGCGAAGACGTCGCGATATTCTTTCGGGGAGATTCCGATTTCTTCCACGCCTCGCCCGACGGGAACCAGGAAGAAAACAGACCACATCATAATTCCTTTGTCGGCGAGCATTTCGGCAATCTCGTCGACTAAACTCGCGTTGCGGCGCGTGATCGACGTGTTGACCTGAACGGGCAGTTCCAGATCGCGCGCGTATTGGAGCATTTCGAGCGCTTTTTGAAAACTGCCCTCAAATCCTCGAAACGCGTCGTGAACTTCGGAGTTCGGTCCGTCGATGCTTAACCCGATCGCGGAAACGCCCGCTTCTTTCGCCTTTTTAAACGCGTCGAAAGTCGCCAGAGGCGTCGCCGAAGGCGTGAGCGCGGAGCCTATGCCCAAATCGGTCGCATGGCGAATCAGGTCGAATAAATCGGCGCGTTTAAGCGGGTCGCCTCCGGTGAAGCAGATCGTCGGCTTGCGCGGAAAACGCGCGACGTCGTCGAGGAGCGCGAGCGCCGTTTCCGTCGATAGTTCGTCGGGCGCGGCCGTCTCTTGCGCGGACGCGCGGCAATGTTTGCACACGAGGTCGCACGCTCGCGTCGTCTCGTAGTAGAACATGAGCGGATTGATCGAAAAGTCTTTGGACGTATACGGTTGAGGTCGCATTACAAAACTCCCCTGACAACGAAAAAACAGCCGAAACGGATCGCCGGACAAGCGACGCGCGTTTCGGCTGACAACGACCGCGATAATTGTCGGTTTGGAACTACATGCCGCGCGCGCGAGCGCCGGGATAAGCGCCGGGAGGATACATTCCCGGACCGAATCCTCCTCCGGGATATCCGCCGTAACCTCCGCCGTATATCATAGCGCGTTGACGCGCGGCGGCGTTGTACATCGGATTGCCCGCCATGCCTCCCATTACTCCCATTCGGAGCGCCGGATTCATTAGGGGGGAAGTCGCGCCAATGTACGGCGTGGTCAGCATTTGTTGCGCCACCTGTTGCGATCGGAGGTTCGTCAGGTATTGCGCGAGGACTTTCGAGTTGATCGATTCCAGCGGAATGACGCGCACTTTGCGAACGCTTTCGTTCAGTATTTCTTTGTCTTCGTTTTTGACGAATTCTTCAATTTCTTTGGCCAACGACTCCGGCGCGTACACCTCGAGCATGCCCGTCGCCGCGTTCGGCATGATTCGCGGCGTCATATTGCCGGGAAGGAGCGTCGTCTGGAATTTTAGCGAGAACGCGCTGAGCACGCGTTGCGCCATGCGCGTCGGAGACGTGCTTTCCACTTTGATTTTATACGGTTTGGTGATCGGTTGCGGGAAAAGATCGACGTTGTCGAGCACGACGATCAACGCGCCCGCCGCCTCGCGATCGGCTCGAGTTCCGTAGACCATAAGTGTGTTGAGCGCCGCGTCGGGCTGGAAAGACAGTTGCGTTCCGGTTCCGATCGTTTGCACGTTGATTCCCGTGCTCGAATAGTAACCATAATCGTTGGTCCGTCGATTGACCCGATCCGCCAAATAGGTTTGCAACAGGGGCACGATTTGGGAAACGCCGACGTTTTCAATACGGAAGACCGTAAAATTACGGCTGTCCATCAACACGCGCTCTTTCGCCTTCGCAAGGTTTTCTTCGGTCATGTACGAAAGATAACCGTTCGGATCGGAGAGAAGCGCGTTTCCTTCTTCCGCGTCCGTCTCGGTTTCGGAGCGCGTTTCCGTCGACGTTTCTTCGGACGGAGCTATGCCTGCGGGCGTCTGAGCCGTCGTTTCCGAGGTCGTCGGGGCGGACGCCGACGGCGCGGTTGATTTCATGGCGTCGACCGCGTCGTTCAGTTTGCGCTGGAACTCTTCAAGGGCCGCTTCGTCGCTCGACGAAATGAGAAGCGAACCGTCGGGATTGACCACGACGTAAACGCCCGGCGCTTGCGGAAGTTCGACCGCTTTGGGCGTTTCGGTCGTGTTTTCCGTAACCGGAACAAGCGCGGTTTCCACCGTTTTAGGCTCTTCCGTCTTTGGTTCCTCTACTTGCGCGGGTTCTTCCGATTTCGATTCTTCCCGCGCGGGTTCGTCGGCGACGAGCGCTCCGAGGAACGCGGTTTTGACCGTCAAACGATGAGCGGAAAAGAGAATCGACGAGACGATCCCGACCGCGTCTGGAGTTTGAGACGTCTGTCCCCGCGTTTGTTCCGCAGGTTCCGACTCTTCGGCGGGCGCGTTTTCGGTCGTCGGAACAACCTGAGCGGGCTCGGGTTGAGGCGCGAGTTCTTCTTTTTCCTGAACGATCCCTCCGTCGCCGTCGACGACCGTGACCGGATTGTTGAGCGTCCAGTTTTTGAGCGCTTCCTGGACGACCTGCGACGCGTTTCCGCCGACGATCGTCATCGAACGCGTCGAACCGGAACTTTCCCGAACCTGAACGGACGGTTCTTGCGCGATCGGCGCGACCGCGACTTGCGTTTCGTCGGTTTGAACCGGAAACGTTTCCGGCGTCACCGGTTCAAGCTTCGACAAATCGACGCTTTCCAGTTCTCGCTTTTCGGCGTCTTCTTTCTGACGTTTGTCGTTGTCTCGCATATAGATGCGTCGACCGTCAGTCGACGAGCCGACGCGTTTGGTCGTATTTGCGAACGGCTTCGTCTTCGAAAGCCCCTTTTCGCCCATCTTGATGAGAACCTGCCGGATTTCTTCGAGTTTTTCAGGAGTGGCGCGAACGAACAGCTGATTCGAGGACGCGTCGAGACGAACGTCGACGTACGAGCCGTCCGTTTCGATCATGGCAAAGACCTGTCGCGCCGTCGACGGATCGACGTAAACAAGGTCGAAGACGGCGAGCTCCGTTTCTTCGGGCGCGACGACGTCGAGAATATCCTGAACGAGCTTGTGCTCCTCCGGACGACCGACGACGATCAATTTTCCCGTCGAGTAGTCGCGATACATATTGATATCGCGTCCTTGTTCGTAGAAGACCGAATACAGCGACGCGAGCGCGCTGGAGTTCTTCAGCGTGTACGACTGCATATACGAATCGGGATCGGCCAGACCGCCGGCGCGGACTTCGTCGATAAGTTCCTCGACTTGTTTGTGTTGAACCGCCGTGCCGCGAACGATCAGACACTGACTCGATGAGTCCAGTTGAATTTGGAATCCAGGATCGCCGCTGTAGAAGTTGCGCAACGCCGCGATGAGGCGCGTGAAGTTGAGCGAGCCGATGTTGAAGACCTTAAACGTCGTGTTGCGCTCGGGGTCTTTTTCGTCGATTTCTCTCACGAGTTGCTCGATCTTTTTGTGCTCGTCTTCATACGCCTTGACAAGAACCGATCGCGACATCTGGTCGATGACGACCGTCGCCTGCGGATACATCGTCATGATCGCGCTCCTCGCGACCGCAAGCTGCGAATTGCGCAGACGATAAACGCGCGAGGTCATTCCGTCGTCGCGTTCTTCGTTGAGCTGATCGACAAGCGCGGAAATCTTGGCATGTTCTTCTTCTTTCGCAAGAATGACGATTTGGTTCTCGCTCGTTCCCGCGCCGATTTTGATATTAGGATACAGCGGGAGAAGGAGTTGCGACAGCTGCGCGAGCGTCATGCGGCGAACCGTGTAAGCGATCATCCGCCGAGTCGCCGCCGGACGATTCTTGAGCATCTCGTCGACGATCTCCTTAATCTTCTTATGCTCGCCCTGGCGCGCGTAAATCACGATAAAACCGGGCGTCGCCGTCGGAAGCTGGACGCATTCGATCGAGATGCTTTGGATCGCTTGCGACACGTAGGGCAGGGACGCCGCCGGTATGTCGCTCACGTCGTAAGCGACCGGATAGTATCGCGCCTCTTCCGGATTTTCGACGTCCATTTCCTTAAGCATTTTGGCGAGTTGCTCGTGCACTGCTGGAACCGCCGAAACCATGAGATCGCCGGACGTCGACGCGAAGAAGTAACCTTCGCCGCTAAAGTTATACGCGCAGTAGTTGAGCACGTCCGCCAACCGAATGTGAACGAGCGGATAGCGCTTCAACACCGGAGTCGGAAACGCTTCGCCGGTCGTCTCGAGCGCTTTTTCAACGTAAGCATGATCGGCTTCGCTACCCCAGACGATGAGACGACGACCCGTGAGCGCGTACATCACCGCTCCGGGCAACTGCGGCTGCAAAATGGCGATCGTCATAGCCGGAGCCGAAGTTTCGTAGATCTTCGGCGAGATTCCGTCGGCTTGTTCTCCCTCGGGAACCGACTCCAGTTGCGCCAGCGTTCGTTCGAATTTGGCGTGATCCAGAGGCGAGGCGACCACAAATATTTCGTTGGCGCCCTTGCCCGGATAGAGCCCGACGTTTGGAAGAAGCGTCGGAACGATCTGCGCTATCTTCGTGAAGTTGACTTCCTTCAAATAGTACGATCGGAGCTGATACGAACGTTCCGCTTGATCCTTGCGGCGCATTTCCAGGTACTTGGCGATCTTTTCATGAATCGCTTCCGTCGTCGTCACAACAAACTCGTGATCCGTATAGGAGGGAACGATGATCGGATCGTACTGGTCGAAATAGGCGTGCAGTTCGGAATAGACGGGCCAGTAAGTGGTCGCGTCTTCCCAAGTGTACGTCGCCAAACGCGGCGCGACTTCCGGATGAGAGGGAACGTCGTAAGCCTCGAGCGCCGCCTTGCACGCGGCGTGTTGTTCCGGCGTGCCGTAAATAACCAACGAGCGTTTTTCGTAGTTCGGCGTGATCGTCAGGTTGGGACAGACTCGCGACAGGAGTTCCCAAGCCGTTTCAAGATCGGTATGAACGATCGGGTACGTTTTGTACGTTGACTCGTTGGGTTCGGCGAAGATTTGTTCCAGGAACTTTTCCACGTTGTCGAGTTGCGAGTCGAGTCCCCAGGTAATAACCTGGTCGCTGATCGCGCCCGGATAAGCGGAAACGCCGAGCGCCGCGAAGTTCGAGTTGATGATGTTGACCATGCGGTCGCGATTATAGCGCGAATCGCCCGGTATGTGGAACAACCGCATGCGGCGAATACCTTTGTCGAACTCGCCGCCGTCTTTGATTCCCTCAATCATTTTGTCGAGCTCTTCCATGTCCTTTTCGGGACCGAACGCTATGAGTTCGTACGACGAGGTCGGAGTCGCGACGACGGAAGGGATCGCTTGTGGCGCGAATTGCGAAACGGAATACGCGATCGGCGCGGCCAGACGATAAACTTTTGTAATCGACTTGGCTTCGCTGGCGTCGAGAACCGACAGCTTTTCAAGAGCGGTTCGAATCTGTTCGTGCGCTTCTTCTTTAGCGAGGACGGCGACCGTTTTAGTCTTTTCGTCGACGCGATAGAACGGAATCGGCGCGTCGGGACTCGACTGATACCCGCTGTTTATGCGCGTCGTTCTCATCGTTTGCAACATCTGGTTTTGTTGCATGCGCATATATCGCGGACCGTAGACGCTGGAGGCGGCAAACCCCTGAGCCGCGCCCGGCGCGGACATCGCGTTGGGGATGATGTTGCCGACGAGCGTTTCGACCGCGCCGACGTCGGCTTCTCCATAGGGATAGATCGCGAAGACGAGTTCGTCGTCGTCCTTCTTGTTGAACGATTCGAGAATCGACGCGATCATCTTATGCTCGCGACCGTTCGCCAGAATCGTGATTTTCTGCTTGGCGAAAGAACGAGTTCCGTACGCCGCCTGACTGCTTCCGCCGAATACTTCGACGCCGGGGAACAGCGAGGTTACGACGCCGCGCAACTGCGTGGCGATCGTCGCGTTTTCCACTTCGTAAACAACGACTCTTGGACCGGGCGCGTTTTCGATCGCGTCCGGTTTATTAGGGTTTTCGGGATCGACTTCCCCCGACTCCGAATTGATTCTCGCGATTTCCTCGGAAATCTTCACATGGTCTTCGAGCGCGGCGCGAACAAGAATTCGTCCGCCGCGGACGTCCGCGTCAAATTGCGCGGACGGGTGCGCTTTGGTCATCGACGCGACAAGATCTTTGACGTCCATTCCGTAAACCGGATAAGGAATCAGACGCAAATCGGACGAACCGTAAGTTTTCGCCAGCTTTTCGACGCTGTCGGCGATCGTCTTATGCTCGATCGCCGTGCCGATGACGAGCAACTGCTTGGTTTTCGCGTCGATGCGAACGAGCGCGGCGTTGGGAACCAACGCTTTGACCGCCGTTATCAGGTCGTCGGACGGTTCCGAGCCGACGTCGTAGTAGTTCAGGTATGAGTCGAATTCCGACGGCTCTTCGGGATCGAGAAGTTCAAGCAGTTCCTTCACCGCGTTAAGCGCGACGCCGTTGGTCGCTCGAACGACGAGCGTTTTGGACGCGGAGTCGTACGTGGGAACCGCGCCGGGATAGACCGCCGAAATTTGCGACGAAAGCGTCGAATAATTCGCGCGGCGAATCTGCCAGCGAAGAATTCGTTTTTCGAGCGGATCTTTTTCCGCAAGGTTGGCGACCGCCTTTTCAATAATTCCCTGTTCTTCCTCGGTTCCCCAAACGACGAGCGCCTGATTGTAGTAATCGTAGGTGACTCGCGCGGCGGGAACAAGTTTGCTCAGGTCGCGAACGTAATACGCGGGCGAGTAGTACGAACCGACTCCGTCGTAGGAGTAGAAACCCTTGATCGGATACGACTTAAAGGTTCGGACGACCGCGTCTTCTTCGAGAACGTCGATCGACGCGAGCGTCGCTTTGGCTTCCGCGAGTTCCTCGGCGGAACCGCGAATGATCAGACGCGCGTTAACCGTGTCGTTAGTTACTTTAAGGTTGGGTTGCAAGTCCCTCAGAACGGCGACTAGCGTCGCGGAATCGACGTGTTTGGGAGTGTACAACGTCGCCGTTTCCTTTTCGCCCGATTCAAGCGTAGCGAGCTCGTCGAGCAACTTCTTGAGCGCCTCGTGTTGAGACGGGGTCGCCCAGACGGCGAACGAGTTGTTCGCGTCGTCTTGAAGGACTTTGATCGAACCGTATCGCTTTGTGAAGTCGTCTTTCACCTGATCGAAACGCGCGCGGAGCTCTTTGGTCGTCTTGTAGGAAACGAACGCGTTTTGATCGCGGAACGGATAGTCCTTCTTGATCTTTTCGATTTCCGCGGCGAGTAATTCGTGTTGATACGGCTTCGCGACGGCGCGAATAACCGTCTTGTCGAATTCGTCGCGATCGATTTGCTTCATCCCTTTAACGCGTTCTTTGAGGAGGTCGAGCATACGGTCGGGAACCTGCTCGTCCATTTTGTAAAAACGCGTTTCGTCTTCGGGAGGAAGACTTTGAACCGCGTCGACGAGCAGTTTGGACGCCGCGATTTGCTCGGTCGGCGTTCCAATAATCGTGAAGCGTCGGCTCGATTGGTCGTATTGCAATTCGACGCCGGGAACCGCCCGTTTGACGTAGTCCTGAAGCGCGCCGGGAACGTCGCGCTCGACGTCCAAATAAAAGACGCCTTCTTCTTCGTCGGTCGCGGAGTTTTCGATCATAGCGATATACGCTTTCATGCGTTCGACCGGAGCTTTTTTGCCAAAGACGAACAGACGCCGATTGGTTCGATCGTAGGTGGTCGTCGCCAACGGTTCGATTCGAGGAAGAGCCGAGACGACTTCCGTTGGAAGTTCCTTTTTGATCGGGATGATTTCCAGATAGGCGTCGAGTTGCCCTTCAAGTCGGGACGCGAGTTGAATCGCCGCTTCGACGGCGGTCTTCGTGCCGTAAACTATTAATGACGGGGTCGTATAGTCGATCGTAATGTCAAGGCCGGGAATAGTGTTGATCATGATCGACTGAGCCGTGCTAACGGCGATGTGCACAAACGGAATGACCGTCATGTACGTGTTCGAATTGCTGACGTTGATCGTATTGTCAAGACCTGCGTCAAGCGTTTGTTTGCCGATGGAGACTGGTTCCGGAGTCGGTTTGACAGGCGCTGTCGCCGGGACTGGTTCCGACGACGCGGGAGCCGGTTCCGCAGGCGCGGGGGCCGGTTCGGCAGGCGCGGGAGCCGGTTCGGCAGGCGCGGGAGCCGGTTC
>CAMZEO010000112.1 GCA_947305735.1 uncultured Planctomycetales bacterium
AAGCCGCTTCCCGAGTATCCTCGTCCTCAAATGGTCCGCGCCGATTGGGTCAACCTGAACGGCTTGTGGGACTACGCGATCGTTCCGGTCGGCGAAAAGTTCGAAAAGACCGACGGTCAAATCCTCGTTCCGTTCTGCGCCGAATCCGCGCTTTCCGGCGTCGGCAGAACGGTCGGCAAAGAAAACAATCTCTGGTACAAGAAGACGTTCGAAGTTCCCGCCGAGTGGGCCGGCAAGTCGATTATGCTGAACTTCGGCGCGGTCGACTGGCGTTGCGACGTCTATCTTAACGACCGGAAAGTCGGCTCGCACCAGGGCGGCTATTGCCCGTTTACCGTCGATCTGACCCCCGCGCTCAAGGCGGAAGGCGAACAGACGCTGATCGTTAAAGTCTGGGATCCGACCAACGACGGAACGCAGGCGATCGGCAAGCAGATCAAGAACCCGCACGGGATTTGGTACACGTCCGTTTCCGGCATTTGGCAAACCGTCTGGATGGAACCGGTCAACAAGGCCCATATCACTAAAGTTCGTCCCGTCTCCGACATTGACGACATGACGATCACGTGCTTCGTTGAAGCGGAAAACGCCGAAGGCGCGCAGGTCGTTATCGGCGATCAGAAAGTCAAGGTCGTTTCCGGCAAAGCGACGATCGCGTTCTCCGTCGAAGGTCAGGAACTCTGGACTCCGGACAATCCGAAACTCTACGATTTCTCCGTCTCGCTCGAAAAAGACGGCGAAACGGTCGATACGGTCGCGTCCTACTACGCGAACCGTAAGACCTCGCTTGGCAAGGACGAAAAGGGTATTACGCGTCTGATGCTCAACAACGAGTTCGTCTTCCAACACGGCCCGTTGGATCAGGGCTGGTGGCCGGACGGGTTGTACACGCCTCCGACCGACGCCGGCATGCGCTACGACCTCGAAGTTCTGAAATCGTTCGGTTTCAATATGCTTCGCAAACATATCAAAGTCGAGCCCGCGCGTTATTATTACGCTTGCGACCAACTTGGCATGATGGTCTGGCAGGATATGCCCAGCGGCGACGTCGCGCATTATATTCGTCCTCAAGATCCCGACGCCGAACGTTCGCCGGAATCCGTTTCCTATTACGAAACGGAACTCAAGCAGATGTTCGATTCGCTCGACGTGTTCCCGTGCATCGTCATGTGGATCCCCTTCAACGAAGGTTGGGGTCAATTTGACACGCCTCGCATCGTCGACCTTTGCCGCAAACTCGATCCCACGCGTCTGGTTAACTGCGCGTCCGGTTGGTCGGATCGTCCCTGCGGCGACGTTCACGACATGCACAACTATCCCGGACCGGGCATGTTCCCGCCCGAGGAAAACCGCGCGACGGTTCTTGGCGAATACGGCGGACTCGGGCTGCCCGTCAAAGGTCACTCCTGGAAAGAAGACGGCAACTGGGGCTATGTCTCCTTCGCCGACCAGGACGCGTTGTTCTCCCGCTACAACAGCCTGAACCGCGCGATGCGTCCGCTTATCGACAAAGGTCTCTCCGCCGCCGTCTACACGCAGACGACCGACGTTGAAATCGAAGTCAACGGGTTCATGTCCTACGACCGCGAAGTCATTAAGTACCCGGTTGACAAGATGTTTAAGTCGAACTCCTCGTTGCGCGGTCCCGCGCCGGAAACGAAGATCGTGATCTGTTGCTCGCGTCATGAAGCGAAAGTTTGGAAATATACGTTCGACAAACCCGCCGATAATTGGGCCGCCGCCGACTTCGACGATTCCGCCTGGAAAGAAGGCGAAGGCGGTTTCGGAACCGAAAACACCCCTGAAGCGGTCGTTCGCACCAAGTGGGACGGGAAAGATATCTGGATTCGTCGTTCCGTCGATTTGACCGCCGAAGATATCGCCAATCCTGAAAATATGCTCGCGTATATTTATCACGACGAAGACGCTCAGGTTTATATCAACGGCGTTAAGATCGGCGATTACAAAGGCTATCAGATTTACTATTACGCGGACGTCGACGTCGCCGCGCTTAAGTCGGCGCTCAAAGAAGGCAAGAACGTCGTCGCGATTCACTGCTCGCAGACTCAAGGCGGACAGTTCATCGACTTCGGTCTTGTGAAAGAGGTTCCCGCGAAATAGTCGGAGATTCGGTAAACGCTTTCGTCCTCCTTACCTCCCCGCGTTTACCGAGCGCCCGACGACGTCGTTTGACGCCGTCGGGCGTTTTATGTATAAGAGCGAAACGTTGAGTTCTCAAACAACGAGACGCGGAAACACAGTGATCCCAAACAACGCGACGCTCAAGCACAGATCTCCAGCCGCCTTCTAAAGGGCGCGGGGGTCTTGCGCCCCGTAGCCCGGCGGCCGCGTAGATTGACAAATAACCGTCAACGCAGTGTTCTTCGACCAACGCCGCGCGAAATCACGCCGTATTCCCCGACCAACGCGACGCGAAAACGCAGTGTTCCCCGACTAACGCGACGCTCAACAACGAAGACAATACCCAATCAATCTCCCGCATATTTCATTATGGTCGGAACCTTCGGCAAACGCGTTCCCGGCGACCGACAAGGCGCATATCGAGCCAACGGCGAGTACGTCGCGTCGAACGAATATCTGGAAAAGAAGACACGCGGTCAAATGACGCGACCGATAATTGTGTTCGACGACTATGAACGCAAGCTTGCGTTTAGCGGGATCGCAGACTCCTGTTATCAACATGGGATAATCGTCGACGCGTTGAACGTTCAAATTGACCATTTCCATCTGCTTGCGTATTCAACAACAAAAACGGCGGACGAAATTTATGGAATGGTCGTAAGAGCTGCGAGTCATCGTTTGAACGTCGGGTCGCCGAGATTTTCCGAACTCAAAAAGATATGGCAACTTAAATACGACGCGAGAGACGCCTATGGCTCTGTTACGCGGTTGCGTTATATGAAGCATACTTTGGAAGAACAGACGAATTGCGATTATATGAATCGGAAAGAGTGGCTGCGGCGTAGTTCCATTTGGAAAAGCGATCCGTTTGACGAAAGATCAAATCGACGCGTTGAATTTGACGGCAGGTTGACAACACTGGTCGAAAGCGAATTGGCGGTGAAAAGAACAAAGCCTGAAGAGGTCATGTGTCGAACAAAATGGGATTGAAATTGAGCGATTGTTGTTTGAGCGCGTCGCGTTGTTTGGGGGATACCGCGTTGACGGATAATTTGTTAATTCGCGCGGCCGCCGGGCTGCGCGGGACAAGCCCGCTTCGCCCTTTGGAAGGCGGCTGGAGATATGCGTTCAGGCGTCGATTTGAATCGGGGAAATACCGTTTCTCCAATTCGTTTACAAGTTTTCAATAATAACGTTCATCTTAAAAAACAACGCTTTAACGGAGAGAACAGATGAAAAAAGCAACGTTGTTACTGTCGGTCGCGATCTTTGTCGTCGCGGCTTCTCATATTTTCGCGCAGGATTTTGACGCGCTCAAAAAGACGTCGACCTATCCCGGTCAGGTCGGCGATTGGAACGGATTCGAATTGCACGACTTCCAATTTGAAGGTCGCGCGGCGAAACTCGTTTTTCCCAAAGAGGCGGCGAAGGGGAACCCGTGGATTTGGCGCGCCCGATTCTTCGGTCACGAGCCGCAATTTGACGTCGCCATGTTGAACAAGGGATATGCGCTCGCGTATATCGATTCCGCGCCCCTGATGGGCTCGCCGAAATCGGTCGCGCTCTGGCAGGATTTTTACGTCTACTTGACGGGCGAGTTCAAATTGTCCAAAACGACCAACCTCGAGGGAATGAGTCGAGGCGGTCTCTATACGACTAAATGGGCGTTTGAATATCCCGACGAAGTCGCGTCGATCTATATCGACAACCCCGTTCTCGATTTCAAGAGCTGGCCCGGCGCGTTTGGCAAAGGCAAGCGTAGCGACGGCGACTGGGCGGACGTCTTAAAGAGTTACGAGCTGACCGAAGAACAGGCGCTCGCGTACGACAAGAACCCCGTCGACAATAAGGAAGGATGCAAGAAACTCGCCGAACGCGGCGTTGGAATCCTGCTTGTTTGCGGCGACTCGGACACGGTCGTGCCCGGCGACGAAAACTGGAAGCCGTTTAAAGAGCTGTACGAGTCGGTTGGAGGTCCTATCGAACTGATCCTCAAGCCGAACAACGACCACCATCCGCACTCGCTACCCGATCCGACTCCGATCGTGGAATTTGTCGAGAAATTCGACAAGACGTCGATTCAATAAGCGGCTTTAACAATGACAAGACGCAAAAAAACGCGCCGACGCAGCCGACGCGTTTTTTCAGTCGCGCGTTCCGGACTTCGCGCTTAACGGACGCTAAGAACGCTTTCAAGGAAGTCGAACGTTTCCCGTTCCTCGACCGTTACGGCGTACTTTGCCTGTTCCAGCGGCTCTCTGGAAACGGAGAACAAATCTTCCAATCGGTTTTTCTTAACTTTCGCGCGGGGTTCCGCTTTCTTAACAAGATTTTCTTCTTCGGTCTTTACGGCGGGGATCGTCGCGGTCATATCGCGTCCTTCCAAAAGGTGAAAACGTCGCGCTGTCGCGCGCGCCGGGAGCGACGCGTCGCCCCCGATAAAAATTGTTCGTTTGCGCCGAAACTGCGGCGCTCCTCCAGTATAAAGTATTCTTCGGCTCTTCGTCAGCGCGTTATTTCAAAAAACGCGCCCGACCCGGCCATATTTTCCACCGTTCGAACGTGTTTTTCGTTTAATCGATACATGCGATATTATCGATTTAAACGCGTCCGATTGGATTTAGTTGCCGCCAAACGAATAATTCTCTCCGCAGTTTGCCGAGCCGATCGACAAAAAGACGTTGTCGGAGACGGTTTCCGAAAGGAATTTCACGGAGCCGTCCGCCATGGAGAAGTTGCAGCCGCCCGGATGATGGCTGGTCCAGAGAGCCGCGACGCGGAACGGGCTGAAACGACCGGTTCCGGACGTCGTGCTCTCGTCGCCGCGCGCCCTGGCCTGAATACCCGCGTTGACGTAGAACTCTTTCTTGATGAATTTGACGGAGCAGGTCAGCCAGTAGCCGTTGTTTCCATTCTGATAATCGGCGCCTCCGGCGCTGACGTAGGCGCCGCGTTGCCAACCTCGAAATCCTTTATAGTCGTTCCATGAGGACTCGAAGAACGGCGCGGTGTTCGAGGTTCCGTCGATCGCAAATCCAAGGTTGCGGTGATAGCCGACGGTGAGCAGACCATTGTCGGAAAGTTCGCCGCTGTCGGATCGGGTCGTGAGTTGACCGTACTTCTGAGTCGTGGAATCGGGACGGAAGCCGGTGGAGCCGCCGTTGCCGTAGTAGTGCGAAGTATACCAGTTCGCCTCGCCGCTACCGCCGGTCGACTCGACTTGCGTGCAACTCGGGCATAGGAAGGCCGTCATTTTGACTTTCGCCGCCGCGGCGTTGGTGTTCGCGTTATTGTAGTTCACGTTGAAATCGATAAGTTGATACTGAGACGTTCCTTCGATAAAGGGAAGCATCTTGGCGAGAACGCCGCACCAGTGCTGTCTGTTTGTCTTGCCGGTGATAAAATATCCGTCGTTCGGCAGATTGTTGTTGACGTCATGGTAGTTGTGCGCCGCAAGCGAGAGCTGCTTGAGGTTGTTCGTGCATTGCATGCGTCTCGCCGCTTCGCGCGCCGCCTGGACGGCGGGCAGGAGCAGACCGATCAAAATGCCGATGATCGCGATGACCACCAGCAGTTCGACGAGCGTGAAACCGCGTTTTTGTGAATTCATGAGACAATCTTTCTGTAATGAAGGATTATAACGGACTTTGTCGACCTCGAGGCGGTCGTTCATTCGTTTTTGGGAACGTCGACGACGATCGGTTTGTTTGGCTCGACCGTTATCGTCGTGAAATAGTCTGGAAACGCCTTTTTGGCGACTTGATCCGGATCGTCTTCCGGAACTTCTTCGTAACCCTCGACGGCGACGTTGTACTCGCCCGGTTGCACGCCGAATTTTTCGGGAATCTCGAATTTTCCATCGGTAATTGTCTGAACGGCGCGATATCCTTCCGCCTTCGGCGTGAAGGTGATCGTTCCAAGCGCGACGGGCTCGCCCCCATAGGTTACCTCGCCTTGAAGTTTCGTCTTGCCGTCGTTGGAACAGCCCGAAAGAAGGCACAACGACGCGAGAAACGCGAATAGAAGAGAACACGCTTTCACAGAATTTGACGTCATGACGGACTCCCGTTGTAAATATTCGTTATTAGCGGAAATAACCCGCAACCCTATTATAACTTGATTTTTTGAAACGTCAACAGTTTAACGATCGGGAGATAGGAGATCGGCGCGTCAACGTTTTCTTTTGACGATCAGTTCGTCCCACGATTGCGGGGGCGTTTCATGCGGGTAGAATCGTAAAATCGGCAGGTATTTTTCATTTTCCGCTTTTGCGTCGGGCGCGTCGATTCTTTGGAACTGGAACCAGATCGGTTTTTTGACCGCCATGCCCATTTCCTTGTCTTTTGGACGCGCCCAGAGCCCGATGTTGAGTCGTTCGCTCCGGACGTCGAATTGACGGTGGAAAATATACGCTCGAGCGCCGATCGCTTCCGCCTGGAAATACGCGAGCGCAAACGCGGCGCATTGCCGTTCGAGCCAGACTTCCGGAAGCGCGTCAGGGTCGTAGGCGTCGTCGTATTCCCCGTAGCGGTCGTCGTGAGGACTCGCGAATCCCTGTTCCGTGAAGTAGATTTCGCGTTTGACGTCGACGACTCCGTTTTCGGAACGCGTTTCGCATCGCGTTTCGGGCTTTTCGAGGAAATCGGCGAGGACTTCGCAGTTGTACGGCGTGATTCTCGGCGCGTTTTCGCTCTTCGCCGCCTGTTCGGTCGAATACTGATCCCAGTAGACGGGCGTTCGCAAGTCGAGTCCGTACGGATGATACGCGACGTTCCAAGGATAGTCTCCTTCGGCGCGCGTCGTTTGCGCGAGTTTCAAAAGATAATCCTTGCCGGAGAACCCGCCTTTGTCGACGTAACGCTCCATTTGGAATTCGACGGCGCTGTTTTGGGTCCAGAAATTGTCGAACGACGCCAGAACGTTGGCGCCGGACCAGTATTTGCGAAACGCCGTAAAGGCGACGCGTAGCTGGCGCTCGTATTGTCTGACCGTTTCGTCGAGCGGAAGTCTGCCCATATTGTTCCATATATATCCGGAATTGAGCTCGTTTCCGACGACGAAATTGGAGGCGCGTCCAAACTTTTTGTCCGCGCGCGTATAGCGTTCGGCGAGGAATTCGTAGAGCGCCTGAAGTTTTTCAAGTCCGTCGAGGCAAGTCGTGTCGGGCGCGGCGACGCTCAGCGCGTAGGGCGCGTCGAGCCAGAGTTCGTAGTCGGGAAAAATCCAGCCGTCTGGAACCAGATGGCGGCGATGACCCCAGAAAACCAGCACAAACGTGACTTCCATGCCGTAGTCGGTCGCTTTTTTCGTCCACGCGTCGTAATAATCGACGGCGGCTTTGTTGAATCGGAATTCTTTGCCGCAACAGGGGAATTCAATTGTTTCCGCCCCTTTGTTTTGCGCGAGCCAACACAAATCGATCGTCATCGCCGCGTGAGCGCAGCCGAGTTCTTTGGCGTCGTCGAGGTCGAACGCTTCAAGACCCTTGATTGACCCGACGGGAACTCGCGGCTCGTCGTTAAGCGCGGGCGGCGGAAACGGAAAGAACGGTCCCGCCGCGATTTCGCCGCCGCGAGCAAACCCCGAATCGGAATCGATTTGCGCGTCCTTGATCAGATAGAACCTGTCGTAGATTTTATCGCGCCCTTTATCCTGCTCGAACGACGAAAACCGCTCGACGGAAAACGACCCGCGCGCGTCGGTTTTTTCGACAAAGGTCGAAACGGCGTCGGGATGGTAGTAGGCGCGGTCGACGTCGTAGCCGTCCGTTTTGCAATCGTCTCCGATTCCGTCGTACTCGACAAGAAACGGCGTCGTCGGGTAATATTCGCAGGGATGGCAACGAACGAGCGTTAGCGACGCGTCGGAAAGCGCGTCGGGAATCGACGCGATCAGAGCGTCGGAAGTCGATATGATCAACGGCTTGACTTTGTCAAAAGCCGACGAGATCGAGAAAGTCGAAAGAAAGAGGAACGCGGTGAAAACGATTCGAATAGAGTTCATAGGATTTGCGTTTTGCGGAATGAAAAATACGCGTTGCGACATAATCGGGCGATTCGCGACCTTTATGAGTAGTTTACCCGCAAACTTGCCGATTCGCAAGTCGTCCGCGATCGACGTCGCCGCGGAACTAAAAAACGCGACGTCTAAACTCGAAATCGCAAGCGGCGAATCGGCGATGGATCCGGACCGCTCAGCGACGCGCGGAGTTGGTCGGCGTTTTATCGCTCAATGGGCTTGAATCTTGTTCGTTTCCCATATTGGGACTTCTTAAAACGTCCTTGACTTTACCCTGAATAGGGAAGCTATATGACAAAGTAGTTTCATTCGGACGCGGCGGTTGATCAAGCTCGCGGCGCTTTTGCCCGTTTCAGAATTCCGCGGCGAGCGTTGACTTTCCTTGAAGAACTATACGAATAAAAAGGAATAGTCGGAGGTTCGAGACGTCTTTTATTTGCGCCGCAGAAGTAAAACGATGAAAAAAGGTCCGCCGAGCAGACTCGTCACTATTCCGACGGGCAACGAGCCGGGATAGATCGCGATTCTCGCAAACGTGTGACACGCGACGAGAAAGAGCGCGCCTCCAAGGAGCGACGCGGGGATCAATTTGCGATGTTCGCAACCGACGAACAACCGCGCGACATGAGGAACCGTCAACCCGACGAACCCGATCGGTCCGCAGAAGGAAACGATCACGCCGACGAGAATCGACGACGCGCCGAAAAGCGCTTTGCGAAACCGATCGACGTCGACGCCGATCGACTTGGCGCGCTCGTCGCCGAGCGTCAGCGCGTCAAGTTCGCGCGAATAACAATATAAAAGGAGCGCCGACGCCGCCAGAACGACGCTCGTTATCGTCAAATAACGCGGCTCGCAATATTCAAATCCTCCGATCGTCCAGCGCAACGCCGCGAACGCTTTGGTCGGACTCGTCAGAAATTGAGCGCAAAGAACGAGGCTGGAAAAGAGAAATCCGACCGCCACGCCCGCGAGAAGGACGCGTTCGTCCGAGCCCGCGCGTTTTGAAAGCGCGTAGACAAGCGTCGTCGCCACGAGCGCCCCGAGCGCCGCTCCAAAAACGCAAAGAGGCGTTCCGAGAATAACGCCGGGAATTCCAATCGCGGCGAAAGCGCTCGCGCCGACGAGCGTTAGCGTCGCGCCAAACGACGCGCCGCTCGCGACTCCGAGCGTGTAGGGCGTCGCCAGAGGATTGCGGAAGAGCGTCTGCATCGCCAGTCCCGCAAGCGCGAGTCCCGATCCCGCGAGCGCCGCGAGAAACGTTTTCGGAAGTCGTTCGACCCAAAAGATTTTCGACGCGGCGTCGAGGTCGGCAAGAGGACGCGCCGAGCTTGGAAAGCGCGACCAAACGCCGGGCGAATAGAACGTCCCGCCCGCAAGCGGCGCGACAAAAAGTATCGCGAACGTCGCGACTAAGAGGAGCGACAACCAAAGACGGTCGCGTTTAGCGCCGACGATCGCCGAACGCTTCGACGCGTTTTTATCGCGCGTTATTTCACGTTCCGACGTCGGAACCGGTTTGTCCGGCAGGATCATGGGAACGCCGCAAGTCGGGTGAGGGACGGTCGTTAAACCGGAGCCGAAAATTTGCGCCAGCGCGGTTTCCGACGTCGCGAGCTCGGCGGAACCGTCGTAGACGACGAGTCCTTCGCGCAAGGCGACGACTCTGTCGGCGGTTAGCGCCGCGCGGTTGAGGTCGTGCGTCGTTTCTATGGCGGCGGCGCCTTTGTCGCGCAACCAGAGCGCGACCGCGTCGGCGATTTCCGCCTGTTTTTTGTAATCGAGAAACGCGGCGGGTTCGTCTAAAAGAAGCAACGCCGGCTCTTGCGCGAACGCGGCGGCGATCAGAATTTTTTGCCGTTCGCCCCCGCTGAGCGAATCGAGTCGACGGTCGGCGAAACGGAGCGCGTCGACGCGCTCGAGCGCGTCTTGAACGATCGCGACGTCCTTGTCGGCGAGGGGTTCGAGCGGTTTGAGATAAGGCAGGCGTCCGAATTCGACGATTTGACGCGCCGAAAACGCGGCAAAACCGACGTTAATCTGACGGACGACGGCGATTTTTTGAGCGAGTTCGCGTCTTGAAAAACGGCGAACGGACCGTCCGTTAAGCGCGATCGAGCCGGTCCAGTTTCGCTCTAGGAGCGCCGAACAGCGCAACGTCGACGTTTTGCCGGCTCCGTTGACGCCGACGAGCGCGACGCGTTCGCCGCGCGCGACGTTAAAAGAAACGCCGCGAAGAATAGGCGGGCCTTCGCCGGAATCGAGTCGGAGCGCGTCGACGCGCAAAACGCGGGTCGCGCTCATAGAATCGGCTCGTCCCACGCGTATTTTTCGCAGATTTGTCGATAGGGGTCGACGAGCGGTTCGCTCTTGCGTTCGCGGAGATTGAATCCGCACATGACCGTTTGCGATTTCGCGCAACATTGGGAGTTCTGCCAGAGATCCTGCCGGATTTCGACCGATTTGACGCCGATTTTGGCTACCCACGTGCGAATTTCAACGTCGCTAAGCGCGTTTGTTTCATGAAGATAAGAAACGCTCGTCGTGACGACGACCAAACCGCGCGGATGAAATCGAACCGTCGGATCCATCTCGCGATACATCGACGTTCGCGCGCGATCGAACCAGTCGATATAGACGGTGTGGTCGATATGACGGGTCATGTTTGTGTCGGCGACTTGCGGCGTTAGAATCGTTTTGTAGTACATCGTTTGCGCGCCCGTTCACTTCGCCGCGTTTTCGTTCCAGCGATATTTTTCAAAGACGGCGCGAAACGCGTCGGTAAGCGGTTCGCTTTCGTGCCTGGCAAAGTTGAACCCGCAGAAGATCGTCTTTCCGACCGCGCAACGAACGCCTTCCTGCCAGACGTCTTGCGTCAGTTCAAGCGACTTGACGCCGAGCAGGCTGACCCAGGTGCGAATCGAAACGTCGCTTGTGATGGAGACTTCGTGAAGAAACGTCAATTCGGTCTTTAAGACGACCATCCCGCGCGGGTTGAATTCAAGAGTCGGGTCGAGTTCGCGATAAATCGGCGTGCGAACGCGATCAAACCATTTTGAGTAAGCGATGAAATTGACGTGGCCCTGCATGTCGGAATCGGCGACTTGCGGGGTTAGGGGAGTCGTAACGAACATATTGCGGATTCTCCGGTTGGTTTGACGAGGCGATTACCGCCGTTATTGTACCGCGACGTCAAAAAACGTCAAAGGCGCCGCGTTTCCGCATGCGGCGGGGACGCGGCGCCGTTATCGACGCGAAGACGTCGGATCAAATCACTTCGCAAGCGAAAGAATACGCACGTTGCGGAATTGGACGGGGTCGCCGTGTCCGAGGAACCCGACGAATCCGGATTTGTTGTGCAAACCGGGGTGTTCGGCGTTGTGGATCGGCTTGACGTTCGTAATGTCGGCGTCAATGATAAGATTGCCGTTCACAATGACTTTGATATACGGTCCGATCGCGACGACTTCTTCATAGTTCCATTCGCCGCGCGGATTTTGAGCGCCGGTTTTCGCGGGCACGCACCCATAGATAGACCCGTGTTGTTGCCAAGGCGCGATTCCTTCATAATCTTCGTTAATGATTTGAAGTTCCATGCCGTTGTAAGCGGCGTCAAGATTGGCGGCCGTGGTGCGAATGCCCACGCCGTTGTTGCCGCTTTGGTCTTTCGGGAGTTTAAATTCAAATCGGAAAATAAAGTCCGAATAGGCTTTTTTGGTTTCGAGATTGCCGCCTTTTTCGCAGACGAAATAACCGTCTTTAACAGGATACCCGTCGATTCCGCTCTGCCAGATTTCCGGCGACAGTTCGGTTCCGTCAAAGAGCAACTCGAATCCGAGTTCTTTTTCCTGATCGGTCAGTTGGTTCAGAGGCTGCCCCTCTTGGGCGTCGACGTTAGACGCGAACGCGCAAACGCAGGCGACGAGCGCCGCGAAAAAATACTTTTTCATTGTCGGTTTTCCTAAAAATAGCGATGAAAAATCAACCGCGTCGACGACGCGCTAACGCCGACGGCGCGGATTACTAACGTTTCAAAGGGCGTCGCGCATCAGAGCAGTTTCTGAGCGCGCGCTTTCAGGTCCGCGTTGGACGTCGTTTCGACGACCTTCTTCATTCCGTCGACCAAAATCTTGCCGGCGGCGGCTTTAGCCTGATCGTCGGTCGGCGCGGACCAGTTCCAGTCCTGCTGGCTGTCGCGAATCTTTTCGGCGACGAAGACGGCGGCTTCGCATGCGGCGTCTTTGAATTCCGGATATTGCGCGTATTCGAGCGCGGCGGCCACGTTTTCCGCGACGATCGCGCGTTTGAAGACTTCGAAGATCAGCGCTTTGTCTTCGGCGCGTTTGGCCGTTTCAAAAGCGGTTTTGCACATGGCGATCTTCGTCGCGACCGGGAGTTCAAATTGACGCGCGACGCGAATATAGCCGCGAATTCCGCGCGCGTGATATTTGGCGTCGTTGGCCTGTTTGGCGATCGTCAGACAGATATCCGCGAGGGCTTCGGCGTCTTCCGGGGTGTTCCATTCTCCGAGGATCTGCGTCGCTTTGTCGAGCGTGTCGCCCTTGCAGGCGTTCGCGACGGCCAGGAGCGCGGTTCCGCCGCCGATTTGCTTGAGGAGCGGCAGCATCTTCAGCTTCGATTCAAGATC
>CAMZEO010000113.1 GCA_947305735.1 uncultured Planctomycetales bacterium
ATATGGTTTTCAACAATATGCTTAAGTAGTTTGCCTTCAACGCTACTCTTTGCAGTTAGAAAGCCGGTCGGAAGCACAATGGCGGCCTTACCATTGGGCTTCAGTGAATTTAAAACATGTTGGATAAAACATGTGTAAATAGACATGCTTTCCTTTAACTTTTTCGGGATGTTTGGCACGCCAGCCCAAAACCTCACAGGCATAGCGGCAAGCTGTTCCCGAGTACCCGAAAAGTCAAGATTGAACGGAGGATTACAGACCACATAGTCAAATTGTCGTAAGTTATTGCCATCGTCGCTTCTATGATACGGGTCTGTTAAAGTGTCGCCCTGAATGGCGTGATCCAACGACGAGACAAGCCCGTTGAGAATTAGGTTTAATTTGAGCATTTTATTGCTTTTTTGAGAAAGGTCTTGTGCAAAGATTGTGCACCTGTCTTGGCCTATCTGATGAGCAAGCGCCATTAACAATGTTCCAGTTCCCGCCGCAGGATCATAACACTCAATATTATGTAAGTCAGGATTGTCCCCAACCAGCAATCTTGCCATAATGACCGCTATTGCATGCGGTGTATAATATTCGGCGTAAACTCCGCCGCCGTTCGTGTTGTAATCTCTGATAAGGTATTCGAATACACTCGCGAAGAAGTCGTAGCTCTCTGCGAAAGCCTCCTCGAATGTAAAATTTACAAGTTTATCGATCAAGGCTCTTGCAAAAGGAGCTTTTTGAGCATCGTCCGTAACACTATTTGTCAACTTCTCAAAAAGAAGTATTTTTTTGTTATTCGAGGAAAGCGTGGAGAAAATATCAATATTCTTCCTCGCAATATCAAGCATTGTATTGTCAAAAATAAGATCAAAATCCCCCTTAGTCTGTTGATTCCAAAGGTTTGAAACTAGATGTTCAGGATCAAGTCTCAAAACGTCCGGGGATAACAAATCAAAAAGATCAAGACGTTCGTCCTCTGACATTTCAGAATATGCAATCTCCCACTTTTCAGCGGCGGCAATTTTAGAACATTTCTTCTTGATTTCGTATCCGAACTTATCGTTTAGGAACTTATAAAGGAACATCTGAGTAATGACTCTATTTTCATTCCCATCATTGCCCATTCCGTAGTCATGGCAAACGCTTTTCAAACTATCAATCAGTTGACAAGTTTTGGTTTTTATATCGTCAATTTGGCAGGAGTTATCGGTCTCTAGAGCGTCAAACAGACTAGATTGCTTTTTTTTACCCATGATTCTCTCTTTTCTATGCCGCAGGATATGTTTCGTTGTATTGCGCGAGATATTGCGTAACGATTCGCCTTTGAATAAAAGTTCTGTCTTCTCGAGGAATACTAAAACCGAGGTTATTCATCCCATTGGTAATTTCCGTCATAACGGTACTTGAAAAATACGCGTCTTGTTTCAGAATGTTATTTCTGTTGTAAACCTTTTGATCGACGGCTCCTTTAATCGTCGAGAGCGCGTTGACAATTTGTTCGTCGTATTCAGATAATACAGATTGCTTTCCCTCGCTCTTTCTACGAGAGTTCTCTTCGCGAATACGCTTATGCACTCTAACAAATTTGCAGTCTCCGTTATACCGTCTGAGAAGCGCGTCGTTTCTTCGCTGAAGCTCGATCAGCTTTTCAATAATCTCGTCCATAAATCGGGAATGAGCGTCGTATTCGTCTAAACTCTGAAGTGCAAAACCACGCTCTTGGAATCTTTGACGAAAAGCCTCTCTAAGCGTAATATATTCGGGATCTTCCTGATCGATGTTTTCAGCAAACTTTCGAACCGTTCTCTGAAGTTTCTCGTCAAGCTCCACGCCCCCGGCGACAATCTTTAATTCTTCTTCTCCAATTTTACTGAAGTTAAACGTAATATCCTGCATGGCTTCGTTTACCATTAGGTGAGTTACGTCCCCGCCCGCTATCGCTTCGCGTTGATTAATAATGGCAATATGATGTTGTACTTCGGAAAGGATGTCTTTAATTCTTGCAATTTCAAAAATGGCAAAGGAGGTCTTCAACTCATCGTCGCCAAATGTATTAACAATATTGCAACAATCACGAACCTCAATTAGCGCTTTTTTCAACTCGAGCAGGACATCCTTATCTTCTATAGCGGAAATCTCAGAGCTGAATTCCTCGGCGTTGTCCAGAGAATAATTGAACAACGTCTGTCTGGCTTGTTGCGCGCGTTGGATCAGTTTTTCAGGATTCTCAATAACCTGAGCAAAAATATCAACTTCGTTGCCTTCGCCAACTTCGTTCGGATCGTTGAACCTATTAAGCTCGGCGAGATAAGCGGCGTTTGTTTCGTCAAAGTTTTTCTTGATATCGGCAAAGTCGACGACATATCCGTATCGGTTGCCGCCATAAGGTCTGTTGACACGAGTTATTGCTTGAAGAAGGCCATGATCTCTCAGTTTTCGTCCGAAATAAAGTCTCTTTAATCTTGGAGCGTCGAAACCCGTCAGCAACATATTGAAAACAATAAGAATATCAATTTTGAAATTATCCTTGAAGTCTGTAATGACGTTTTCCCTGAATTCCTTATCGTCGCTGTCATATAGGATAAGTCCCGTTTTAAAATGACTTGGTTCAGAAGCGTCTTTATTCAGTTCATTTTGTATTTCATCAAAATAGGCGAACAACCTCCGCGCTTGTTCGCTTGTTTCACAAATAATCATGCCGCCGAGTGAGTCGTCGCCTCGTATCGCGCGAAATCGCTTCAAGTCTGTAATGATATATCGAAGCAATTCCTTCACATAGTTTTCGTGTTCGATAATTTGGTTTTTCTTGACGTCCTTTTTCTGAACAAGTTTTTCGAGCTTCTCATAGACGGCGGAGAGCTTTTCTTTCCACTGCGTTTCAATATCCTCGCGGATAATTTTCAAAGTATAGCCGTCTTGAACTGACTTGTCATAGTAATAAGTGTGGATATAGTTGCCGAACACGCGCCAAGACTCACGCTCGCTTTTGAGTAATGGAGTACCTGTTAAGGCGATTTTTATAGAATTAAGATCGGCGTCAAACAAATTGGCAAGGAACGAACCTTCAGGTTTATATCCTCTGTGGGCTTCGTCGATGATAAACACGCGCTGTAAATTGGTAGCGTATGGAGGGAGTGTAATTTTATCCTTGTTCTCTTCAAAACGTTGAATATTTACCACCGTTATTTCCGGTTCTCCCGTATTTCCCTCCTGAGACTGATTGGTTTTGAATTGCTCCATCAATTCCGCTCGCGAATTGGCTGTTTTAACAATCAACCCTCTTGCTTCAAATTCTTCTTTCGCCTGCTTCATCAAGTCCAGACGATCAACGACGAAGTAGAACTTCGCGACCTTATTGACGCTTGAAAAATAGTCGGTGAGAACGTAGGATAAATGATAAGACAACGCCGTCTTTCCGCTCCCTTGAGTATGCCAAATAATACCAGACGTTACTCCTTCGGCAATCTTTTTTCGTACCTCCAACGCCGCAAAAAATTGCTGATAACGCATGACGTGCTTCTGATCGACCTTCTCGATACCGCCGCCTTTTCGTTCTTTTGTCTTATGATAGTAGGCTATGCCATACTTCAAAAGGAAAAGTAACCTTTCCGGACTGCACATAGACGTGAGAACTCGGTTCGTCGGGGTGTTTTCGTCGCGATTAGTTTGATATTCCGGCGTGGCGTAAAGGACATGATTGTTGAAATCTGAGAGAATTCTTTTTTCCACCTCTAGATCAATTGTGGCGTAAGGGTATTCTTTGTTGTAAGGCGCAACCTCTAGATTAGAGGGATTCTCCTCTCTGAAGCAGTTGAACCGAGCGTCTTTCTTTGATCCTGTACAGTAAAATACGCCTTGAATCGGCACAATACCGCCAAGCGTGTCGTATTCCATGTTGTTGGAAAAAATCATCAGCTGAGTAATATTGACGAATCTGCGAAACTTCTTATTGGGAAATCTCTGTCTGCTCATGCGTTCAGCTTCCGCGACCATGCCACCGACGTTATTAGGTTTTTTTACTTCAATAAAGACAAGCGGCATACCATTGACAAATAACGTGATATCAGGTCTGAAATTCTCTTCGTCGCGTTTACATGTAAACTCGGCGGTGCAATAATAAGAATTATTCTCAGGACGCTCAAAGTCAACGAGTTTAATTGGCGAAACGGCTTTAAGTCTTTTATAAAAAGACTCTCCAAGATCGTCGTAGTCAAGTTCTTGCCTGATTTGTTGCAGTGTAGCTAACGCTTCTCCTGCCCTGCCGGGATTTAGTCTTTCAAACTGTTTTTTGAAGACGTCAATCAGAATGTTCGTATCAGGATCATAGACCGTTCCCGCCGCTTCTTCAGTAATCTTTCCAAAGTACGAATAACCGATACGTGTCAAATGCACCAAAGCTGGCATTTGGACTCTGGTAGCTTCATTCCATTGATTACTCGAACCGTGCATTAGATTACTCCAACACTGAAAATATTTATAACGAAAATCTTACACGTTAATTAATTATTTAAAAAACGCTCAAAATTCGCAACTTCGACTTTGGACGTTTCGCATTTTGAAAAAGGGAAATCAGTCATAACAGGGTCTCGGCTTTACTGAAAGTTGGACGGAAAAAAGGAACGCTCACTTATTTTAGTGGCTTTTTCAATAAATGTAAATAACCGATCGCAATAGCGCCCGTAAAAAAACGACGCCTCCCAATCAAACCTGATTAGAAAGCGTCGTCTAATTTTGATCGCGGTTTCAACCCGCTCGTATTCCTACGTAAACTTATTCAATATCCCGCGTCGACGTTGTTTTGTTCCGCAACATCCTGCACCACGTTCTCCAATTGAATCACCTTTTGAAGAGTATGGGTAGCCACGTTATGATTAATGCAAGACGACGCAATGATCGTCAACAGCGCGAGACACCCCAACGCGAGTTTCGCCAATTCAAGCCGACTTTTCATCTGATTGTACGTCATCAGTTTTTTCTCCTTTCTCAACCCCACCGACCGTTTCGTCGTCCTCCAACGTTATCAGCGTCTTAACCAATTCCCAAAGAGCCGCTAGTCCCTTTTTAATAGCGTCCGCAAACCAAACCGCGACGCACAGAAACGCGAACATCGTCAGCGCGAACCGAACCCGCCATTTCCGAAAGAGTTCCAAAGCGCGTTGTTCAACTTCCCGAATCTTCTCGTCGACTTTGACGTCCAGTGTCTTTTCAAGCTTCTTGATCGCGCCGCCGATCGCGGAATCCAGCTCCGCTTTTAAATCGTTCCCAAAGAGTTTTTCCCGCAACTTCGGCTCGTTTTTCGGCGGCTCGATCTCCGACTCCGTATTGTCTCTGTCGCTCGTTGGCGGTTGTTTATCAAATAACAACCGTTTTCACAAAAGTTGATTTTTAACCGGACGTTGCGTCCGGCTGGGCGCTCCCGCGGAGCGCGGGCGCGGCTTCGTTTATCGGAGCGACGGTTTTCGAAACGATTCGCGCAAAAAAACTTCGCCAACGTTGTTTCCCGATTTTAAATCTGTTACAATACTTTCGAGCCTTGGGGCGAACGAAAATCCGACAGTCTAAAAGAGGAGCCGCAAATGGTCGAGTATTCGCTGGTCGTGCCGGTGTTTAACGAAGAAGAGAGTCTTCGAACGCTTTACGGAGAAATCGACGAGGTCGCGAAATCGTTGGACGCGACGATCGAACTGATCTTCGTCGACGACGGTTCGACCGACGCGAGCTGGTCGATTATCGAATCGCTCGTCGAGGCGGATCCGCGCGTTCGCGGGATACGGTTCCGCCGCAATTTCGGCAAGGCGGCGGCGCTCGACGTCGGGTTCAAAGCCGCGACGCTCCCGATCGTTATGACGCTCGACGCCGACTTGCAGGACGATCCGCATGAAATCCCCGAGTTTCTCCGCCTGCTCGATTCCGGGCTCGACGTCGTGAGCGGCTGGAAGAAACGCCGCCGCGACCCATGGCATAAAGTCTTGCCAAGTCGCGTCTTCAATTGGCTCGTCAGCTCCCTGACCGGCGTCAAATTGCACGACCACAACTGCGGCATGAAATGCTATCGGCGCGAAATCTTCGACGAAATCACCCTCTACGGCGAATTGCACCGATTCGTGCCCGTCCTGGCCGCCGCCCGCGGCTATAAAGTCGGCGAAAAAGTCGTTCGGCACCGCGCCAGAAAATTCGGCAAGTCAAAATACGGATTCAATCGTTTCGTCAAGGGTTTTCTCGACCTGCTCTCGGTCAAATTTGTCACCGGATACGGACAACGTCCGCAACATCTGCTCGGCACGTTCGGTCTGTCCTCTTTCTTCGTCGGCGCGGTCACCCTGTGCTGGATGGCGCTCCGCTGGACTCTCGCGCGCCTGCCGTTTCTGGGACTCGCCGAGTATCATTTAAGCGGTCGACCGGCGGTCGTCTACTCCGCCGCGCTCATGCTTCTGGGCGCGCAACTCCTCTCGATTGGAATCGTCGCCGAACTCCTTGTGTCTTATGAAAATAGAAAAGGGAGAGAATACTCGGTCAAGATGGAAATCGGCAAGCCGTCAAAGTCGAAAAATTAATGAAAAAACGACCGCGTCGCCGCGATCGTCTTGAGATATTCGGAGAAAAGCGTCGAGGAACGGTCGACAACTATTCCCCGCGAAAGATCTTTAGTCTCGGTCGATCCGAATCGAGGCGCCGACGTCGCGGCGCCGACGTCGCGCGATGCGTCCGACGCGGCAAAAGTTCCGACTTGGCGCGTTCAAAATTAATAATTCCCGGTTCGTTCGCGGAGTCCTTGCTCTCGGCTTCCCGCGCCGCCAACAGCGCGAGAATCGCCAGCGCCAGAGTCGCTTCCGTCTCGGGCTCGCGTTCCGGCTTCGCCATTCGCGCCGTCAACGCCTCTCGCGCGTAAGCCAACCCCGCCTCTATTCCGTTTTGAAAACTCATCGCGAACTCTTTTCTCCACCTTCGATTCCAACGTTCTTAGCGCGCGTTCCCGCGCGTTCGCGATCCGACGATACTCTTTTTAACCGGACCGCGCAAGGGCGATTTAAGGGAATCGCGGTTTTGTCGCGCCTGTTTTAACAATAAAAACAATCGTATCAAATAATCTGATTAACAAAAGAACGCGTCGAGGGCAATTTAGAAGTTTAAATCCAGGAAATGCCCGACGCCCCCTTGTCAAATGAAAAGAAAGAGCTATATTGTACGAAATGAGCGTTCCTTATTTCGCCTGCGCGCGGGCGCGCGTCCTACGGAACGTTTCGCGGGCGGGTCGCCGGATCAGGCGCGTTGCGTCCGTCGTTTTGCCGCATACTGGACGTCGGGTCGAGTTCGAGCGATCGAGCAGCCGCGTAAAACGTTTGGAGAATTTACCAATGACCATCGATAAGAGCTTAAAAGTCAGAAAAGGCGTGACGCGTTCGCGCAACGTCTTGACGAGAGTCGAACGTATTGAGAAATTGCAGTCCCAGGATCGTTGGACTGACGAAACCTCGCCCTTTAGCCTTCCGAAAATTCGCGTCTATAAGGTCGTCCTGAAGAAGAAAAAGAAGGTCAAGGAAGGCGCCGAAGAAAAAGGCAAGAAGTGATTCTTCCCTTTGGAGTTTCGCGCGGGCGATTTGTTCGCGTCTTGTTTGCGAAATAATAAAGGCTGGACGGCGAAAACCGTTCAGCCTTTTTCCTTTCTTGTCGTCAAACGCCGGACGACGTTGAGTTTAGCGAAGAAGCTCTTCGATTTTTTCTTTCGGCTGGTATCCGACCGCTCGCTTGACGACCTCGCCGTTTTTCATCACGACGAGCGTCGGTATGCTCGACACGCGAAACGCGTTGGCAAGTTCCGGCTCCTCGTCGACGTTCACCTTGCCGACTTTCACCTTGCCCTCGTATTCTTCGGCAATCTCCGCGACGATCGGACCGATCATTCGGCACGGTCCGCACCAGGTCGCCCAGAAATCCAACAGGACGGGCTCGGACGAGTTTTTTACTTCGGCGTCAAAATTCTTGCCGGTAACGGTTATTTCCATGGCAATTCCCTTTCTCTCGAGTCACTTCGACTTGTAGTACAACATGCAGTGGCAGAACCCCTCGAAGTTCGGGTCTTTAATCTGCTCTCTAAACTCTTTGCACATACACTTATTTTCCGGCGTTCGTTCTCTTCGACACGGACAATAGCCGCCCGTTCGCTCCAGTCCCTCCTTAACCGTCTTTACGACGCTTTCGTCGGGATTTAATTTAACTTCCATCTTCGTCTCCTCATCATTGGGGATTCAACGGGTATCCTTTTGTCGACGCAAAGCGCTTGTTGCAAAATTGGCGCCGAAACAAACGGGCGTCATACAAATTCCGTCTCGATCGTTAATTCGATCTCTTTGCCGGGATAAAGCGGCTCGATGTAAGCGAGAAAATCGCGTCGAAGCGCGTCCCAGTCCTTCAAACAGTAGTCGACGACAAAATCGCAGTAGATCGTGTTCGCGTCGACGTCGAAATATAGCGCGTGAAAACTTTTAACGCGTTCGCGCGATCCGACGAATTCTTCGACGACCTTTTTCAAATCGACGTTTTCCTGATGATCGACGCCCGTCGCGATCACGCCAAAAACCAGCGACACGCGATGTTCGCGCATAACGCGCAATTGCAACCGGTGCAAAACCTGATAAACTTCGCCGACCGTCTTCGCATGGTCGATCTCCACGTTTACCGAGCCCGTCCACGCGTTCGGTCCGTAATTATGCAACGTCATGTCGGCGGCGTTGACGACGTCGGGCTCGGCGAGAATCTCGCGGTACAGTCGAGCCGCCAAATCCTTCTTGCCGGGTCCGCCCAGCAAATCGTCGACGGAGGCGCGCAAGACGTCGACGCCCGCCTTGACGACGACAAGCGACATAAACGCGCCGACATACGCGTCGATCGAGCGGCGAAACACGATAAAAATCAGACACGACGCGATCGTCAGGAGAGAAATAAACGCGTCGTTGCGACAATCGAGTCCAACGGCGACGAGGGAGCCGGATTCGACCCTCGCGCCGGTCTTCATCGTGAAAACGCCAAGCGCGTATTTGACGACCGCCGTCGCGCCGACCAGGATCATGGAAACGTAAGTCACCGCCAAAGGTTCCGGCTTAAAAATCAACTTAATCGAGCCGATAAGCATCTCCGCGCCCGCGACTAAAATCACGACCGCGATGGCAAGGCTCGTCAGATACTCGACGCGTCCGTGCCCGAAAGGATGCTTTTCGTCGGGTCGCTTTTCGGCGAGTTTCGCGCCGACGAGCGACAAAAAGGACGTCAGCGCGTCGGACGCGTTGTTCACTCCTTCGGAAACGATCGCTATCGACGACGTCAGCGCGCCGACCAGGATTTTCAAACCGGAAATGAGCAAATTGACGACGACTCCAAGCGTCGACGTCAGGACGATCGCGTTCCGACGCGGATCGTCGCCAAGTCGCAAACATTTATCGAGCGCCTTCATGACGGAACCCGACCGCTCGCGACGCCGACTCCCTTCGAGCGTTCGAAAGCCTCGACAACCGGACGCAATTTCTCCTCGAGTCGTTCGGCGTTCGCCTTTTTAAAGTCGCATTCCCAGACGCGCACGACGCGGTAGCCAAGCGCTTCAAGACGTTCGTTGACGGCGCGGTCGCGAGCCTGATTTCGTTCGATTTTAGCGCGCCAATACTCGGCGTGGTCTTTGGGCTTCGTGTTCCGACAGTCGTGCCCGTGCCAAAAGCAACCGTCGACAAAAACGGCGATTCGCAACCCGCGAAACAGAAAATCCGGCTTGCCGAAGAGCTTCGCCTGCCGTCGCCAACCGGTGATACGTCGACGTTTAAACTCCTCAATTAAGCGAAGTTCCGTCGACTTGTTCTTCGTCGACCTCACTTTGCTCATGACGTCCGAGCGCTTTGAGACGCTGAAAACGTCGCTCCTCTTCGACGAGCCGTCCCCGCCGGACAATCCGGGTAATTTCGGCAAATCGGCTCCGCCTTTGGCGACGCGTTTTTTCTTTTTCGAGTCGTCTTTCATTTCTTCATAAAGACCAACGGCAAAAAGCGTTCGAGCGCGCGCTGAATCAAATGGACGGGCGCGGCGTTTCCCGCCTGTTTGCGAATTTGAGTATCGGAAACGACGATCTTGAAATCGTCGGGAAAACCTTGCAGACGCAACATTTCGCGCGGAGTCAACCGACGCTCGCCGTTCACGAGAAGATAGTTGTAACTCGCGCCCGCGCGCAACGCGCAACTGTACGGATACGAGGAAATATTGCCCGACTTATTCTCGTGCCAGATTGCAGGTCGGAACTCCGAGCGATGCGCTTCTTTACGCTTGCGAACGATTTCCGGGGACGCGAAATACCTCTTGTCGACGTCGGCGTCGTTTTCGAGCAGCTCGCTCAACGGCGTCGGCTCGACGCGCTTGGGCCATTCCATCTCGAACGGCTCTGTCGAACCGACGACGACGACGCGCTCGCGTTTCTGAGGCAGACCGCAGTCGAGCGCGTTAAGAACGCGCCAGTCGACGCAGTAGCCGAGTTCTTCCTGCAAGACGCGCAGGATGATTTGGAACGTCCGACCGGAATCGTGCGTCGTGAGTTGTCGCACGTTTTCCAACACAAACGCGCGCGGACGTTTGTCTTTTAAAATGCGCGCGATCTGGAAGAAAAGCGAGCCTTTTGTTTCGTCCGCGAATCCTTTGCGCAGCCCGATAATCGAAAACGTCTGACAGGGAAACCCCGCCAAGAGAAGGTCAAAGTCGGGAATATCGTCGGACGCGAGTCGCCCGACGTCGCCAAAAGGCGTCTCGCCGAAATTCGCGGCGTAACTGCGCCGCGCGGGCTCGTCGACGTCGCAACTCGTCGCGCATTCGTTCTCGCGATTCATCAGCGCGAACGCGTTTTGCGCGGCGTAACGAAATCCGCCGATTCCGCAAAACAGGTCGAAATAACGAATCGGTCGTCCAAGCGTCGAATCCGACAATTCGGCGGGCGAGTCCGCGAGTCCCGTCGTCGACGCGGTTTTTGAAAGATTCGACGACTTCGTTTGACTATGTCGGGGGGCGTAAACGCGGCGCGGCGATTCGGAATCGACCGTTCCGAGCAACGGACGCGGAGACTCGTCGGCGCTCCGCGTCGCCATAAGCTCGTCGAGCGTTCGACTCGACAGTTCGGTGGAGTAAGGCGCGACCTTGGGAAGTTCGACCTGAACATTGTCTCGTCGGATCGCGACAGGCTCGCGACCCGGCGTCGACTCGCGCTTCTTTTTTTTCGATCTCCGTTTGACGGGCGTTTCCGGCGGGGGGGCGTCGACGCGCGTTTCGAGTCGTTCTTCGAATTCCCGTTCGTCTCCAAAGACTTTTTCGACCGTCGATTCCAGCGCTCGCGCTATTCTGAGCGCCGCGTCGACGCTCGCGTCGCAGACGTTTTCTTCCAGCGCTATCAGAAATCGCGGCGACACGCCGACTTGAGCCGCGAAATCTTCCAACGCGACGCGACGCGACTCCCGCATCTGTCGAACGCGATTGCTCATGACAAGTCTCTCCGTTATCGATTGACGCGCCCGATTCGAATCGACGCGTCGTTTCCCTCTACCGTTTCATCGTTAGCGACGCCAGCAAATCGTCGAGACTCCGCGCCGATTCCTTGGTCAAAATCCTGACGCCGCGCTTTTTCGACGCGACAAACGCGCGCAAGACGCGTTCGGCTCCGCGCGACGCCTCGTCGCGCTTGCCTCGAGCGGCCAGAATCCGCGCCTCGAGAAGGAGCAGCTCGTAATACGACCCGCGAAGCGTCGCGAGCCCCCGACCGAGATAGAGCCGACTCTTTTGAAGCGCCCGCGACACGACGCGCTCCGCCGCGCGCAAGTCCCCGAAACGACCGCGTTCTAACAAAGCGAGCGCGCGCGTTCGCAAACAATTAAACCGCCAGTTCAGTTCGACGGAATCCAATTCGTCGCCAGGTTCGGGCAATTTTGACGCGAGACCGAATATCCGACTCGTCTCGCGAACGGCCTCGTTCCAACGCCGCTCCCGAATAATTTCGTCGACCCACATGAACCGACACGATAATTCAAGAGCGGAAGACTTTCCGAACAACCGACGAATTCGCGCTAAAACGTCGTTCATCGCGACGCGCCCTTCGTCCCGCCCTCGTTCGCCGCGCGTCAACACCGCTTTGTAAGCGAGAAGGAAAAAACACGCTCTGACAAGCGCGTCGTCCTCGGGCGTTTTCAACCCGCGCCGCGCGCCTCGAAAGCTCGCGACGAACGTTTTCAGTCGGCGAATCCACCCGCCGAATCCGGTCAAAACCGACGCCTTCTTCTCTTCCTCAACCGATCGTCCGACGCTTGCGTTTTCCGCGAGAGTCGTCGAAACGCCCCGACGCTTGCGCCAGAGTTTCAAAAGACGCGTCCGAAGACTTTGCAAACGCGTCCGACGGGGTTCAAAGATAAACTCAACCTCGGGAAGAAGCCGCGCGTAACGGAGCCCCGAAGCGATCGACTCGGCCGACGACGCGGATCGTTCGCCAAGGAAAAAGTCAAGCATAACTTTAAACGAAAGCGTCGAGACAAGCTGTCGAGCGACCGTCGCGATCGACGGTTCGTCCGACAGCGCGTTCAAAGGATTGGAAGAACGCGCCGCTAAAGACTCAAACTGTTTTTCAAGCGCGTAGACGACCATTCTACAAGAATTCTTCGCCTCCGCCGCGACGAAAAAACGAAGTCCAAACTCCGAGCGGTAAAAATAGGCGTTTACCTTTCTGGCGAAGGAAAACCGAGGATCGTCGCCGACGTAAGGTTTGGAAAGCTCTATGAAACGAT
>CAMZEO010000114.1 GCA_947305735.1 uncultured Planctomycetales bacterium
TTGCGAAACGCGATCGGCGAGAAGACGGAACCCGGCTCGATCGAGCGCGAGGAAGCGCGAGCGGTTCTCGACCGCGCGTTGGATTACCTCCCGCTCCAATGCGGATCCGGACGGTTTTCGACGCGGTATATTTCCGACCCCGTTGAGTTCGAGCGGATCAGACTGGACGTCGGAAAGACGCTGGAAAAACTGACGAACGCGCGGTGACCGCCGCAAGCGGCGAGCCGTCGTCGCAAGACGACGGAGGCCGCGAAAAGACCAAAACCGCTCCAAAGCGTTGACAAAAACGGTCGAACCAAGTCCGGCGCGAAGCGCCGCGAGCCGTCGGCGAAAGACGACGGCAGCCGTGAAAAGACCAAAACCGCTCCGCAGCCTCCTCAAAAAATGCCGGAACGTCGCTCATACCGCGCCCGCGGCGCGGTTCCCTCCGCAGGCGGCGAGTCGTCGTCGCAAGACGACGTCGGACGAAACAAAGACCAAAACCGCCCCAATGCGTTGAAAAAAACGCAAAAATCTTCAAACGCGAAATTGCGAAAACTCTATTCTTCTCCCACCCTCTAAAAAAATCCGATCGCCCCGTATTTTTACGATTCCAAAGAAAAAAATCGCGAAAAGATCCCGGCTGAAAACCTGGCGAATATTGCGAAAAAGTATAGGTTTTCGCAACTCTAAAAAGCAAGTTTTTTCCAAAAAAAATGTCAAAAAGTGTCAAAAAGGTTGCGGAGAAATCTGTTTTCTGTTAGGATGTAAGGAATAGTTCGTTTTGGCGGGAATTTGCCGAAACCTATACACCTTTTGGCAAGGGCGGATCTATTTTGTCCGCGCCGTTTAACGCGTCGGCGAGTCTTGACTCGCCGACTGGAATCAATGAATTTATCCCATTATGCCTCGGAGAAGCGTCATGTTTTTTAAGAGCGACAGAATCGGCGCGGGGCGCCGCAATTTGTCAGGCGTCAACAAAAACCAGTCGAAACGCGAGCGCGCGAGGTCGCGCGGCGGGAAAAGCGTCTCGCCCGGAACTTCGCTCTTACGGTTCGAGAGTCTTGAAGACCGCGCTCTGTTAAGCGTCGCGCCGCCCTTTGCTAACGTTCCCGATTGTCAAAACGCTCCTCTTGCGCTCGAACTCACTAATATCATCGGCGAGTTGGGGACGGAAATAGTCGCGCCGAAAATTCTAGCCACGCCCGTTTGTCCGGGTTGTTCTATTCCCGCGCCGAATTCGAGCGTTGCTGAAAAGTATCCGACTCTTACCAAATCAATCGACAATCTCTTAATCGAGGCCGGTCAGAATCCCGACGCAATTTCCGAAAGCTTCGCGTTCAATCTCAGCAGCTGTCCTGGATCGACCTATACGATCTATCTCGATTTTAACGGAAACGTTTGCACTGGAACATCTTGGAATACTAATAAAAACGACGGCAATCCCATTGTAACCCCAGCCTACGACAGGGACGGCGACACGAGCAGTTTTTCCAACCAGGAATTGCGCGACATATACGAAATTTGGCTTCGCGTCAGCGAAGACTATATGCCCTTTAACGTCAACGTGACGACAAAAGAACCGACAACGGCCAGGCTGATTAAATCTAATTCGAGCGACGTCGAATACGGCGTCCGCGTGGCGATTGGGGGCTCGTGTTACGATTGGTACGAAAGTTCCGGCGGAGTGGCTTACGTGGGATCGTTTACCTGGAATTCGGACACGCCTTGCTTCGTTTTCCCAGCTCAGCTCTACTCCGCAAAAAGCGTCGCCGCCGCCGCCGCGCATGAGGCGGGACACACGTTGGGGCTTAGCCATGACGGAAAGGCCGACGACGAATACTACGACGGAGCGGACGGTTGGGGACCGATTATGGGATCCGGCTATTACGCCGAGGTTACGCAGTGGTCCAAGGGCGAATACGCCGACGCGACCAATCACGAGGACGATCTCGCAATTATAACGACCCAAAACGGGTTTGGTTACCGCGCCGACGATCACGGCGATTCCATCGCTCAGTCGACGGCTCTGACCTTTACCGTTCCGGGAACGTTCGGCTCCGGAATCATCGAACGCAACACGGACGTCGACTTCTTCTCGTTCAACCTTTCCGGCGACGTCGCGACAATTACCGTCGGCGGCGTAGATTCCGTGACGAATCTCGACGCGATAGTTCGGCTATACGACGCCTCGGGCAATTTGATCGCGACTTACAATCCTGTCGACACGCTTTACGTGGAAATCAACGTCGGCAATCTTTCGCCGGGCAAGTACTATCTCAGCGTGGCGGGAACCGGCAAGGTTGCCGACGGCAAGACGATCTACACCAATTACGCGAGTTTGGGAGCCTATCGCATCACGGCCGTCAGTCCTTCTGAACCGGACGCGTTAGAGCCGAACGATGCGTTCGATACCGCTTATGATTTGGGAACGTTGACCGAAAGCTACTTTAACGACGGTTTGAGTTTGCATGTCCCCGGCGACGTCGACTGGTTTAAGTTTACCACCGTTTCCAACGGGAGCGCCGACGACTTCATCCGCGCGACCTACGAACACGCGTCCGGTTTCGACCTTGATTACCGGCTCTACGATTCCAACGGAGTCTCCGTTTTGAGTTCGGGCGACACTTCGGGAACCGAGTACGAAACGTTCGACAATCTGCCGACGGGAACGTATTACCTGGAAATCTACAACTACTCCTCCTATTCAGGAAACGGCGGAACCTACTCGCTGGAAATCTCGCCGCCCGCGCCTCTTGGAGAGAACGAACTCGACTGTCCGGTCGTCTCGGTCGTTTCCAGGCAATCAAGCGCGATTTCCCTCAATATCGTCCCGGTCGCAAACGCCGCGAGTTACGTCGTTCAATATGGGACGGATTCCTCGTTCGAGAGCTGTTTCGAGACTTCTTTCTCCTCGGGCGGGACGTATTCCGTCGCGGGTCTGACTCCCGGAACGTCCTATTTCTTCCGCGTCAAAGCGACCGCGCCGGGCTACTTCAATTCCGCCTGGAGGACGGTTTCCGCAGCGACGATTATCGATCCCGACCAATACGAGCCGAACAATGCGTTCGAGGCCGCTTACGACTTCGGTCCGCTGTCGGGAGTCAACCGTTACGAAGCCACGTTAGACACGGGCTACGACGAAGACTATTATCGATTCGACGTCGGCGACGTCGGAACGGCAAATCATTACGTCTCGCTGTCGTACCGTCATCGTTCGGGGTTTGATTTGGTCGTCGGACTCTACGACGCGTCGGGCTCGGAAATCGCCTATTCCAACGACGCGTCCGGAACCGAGAGAATTTCGTTGAACGGACTCGCGCCGGGTAGTTATTATCTTTGGGTCTACAAAGGCTCCTCCGGAAGCGAAGGCGGAGACTACGCTCTGGAAATTTCCGCGCCAAACGTCGATTGGGAAACGCCGTCGACGATCGTTACGACGGACGAAGACGTCGTCGACTACCGCGACGGTCTGATCTCCCTGCGCGAAGCGATCGTCTACGCGGGAACCAACGGGCTCGGAACGACGATTACGTTCGATCCGTCGCTCAAAGGTTCGACGATAACACTCGCCGGAACGCAACTGACGATCAACAAGACGCTGACGATCGACGCGACTTCCGTCCGGGACGTTGCGAACGACGCGCCCGGCGTTACGATCGACGCCGGCGGTCGATCGCGCGCTTTCTACATAGAAGGTCAAAACGTCGAAATTAACGGGCTCGCTATCGTCAATGGGAACATATGCGGCGCCGACGATTATTACGACTTTACCCAAGCGGCAAGCGGCGGCGGGATCTACGCGAGCGGAGGCGCGTTGACCGTCGCAAATTGCTCAATTTCCGGCAATACGGCTTCTTACTGCGGCGGGGGTATTTACGCGGACAGTTGCGCGGTAACGATGGAAGACGTTTCTGTTTTCGGCAACGCCGTTTCCCGCGATAGCAATTATGGCGAACTTGAGGCTTATGGTTACGGCGGAGGTATTTACGCGGTCAGTTGCGCGGTAACGATGAAAGACGTTTCTATTTTTGGCAACGTCGTTTCCGCGGTCGCTGGCTATTATAGTAATTATCATGAAGCTTATGGCTACGGCGGAGGTATTTACGCAGCCAGTTGCGCGGTAACGATGGAAGACGTTTCTGTTTTCGGCAACGCCGTTTCCGCAGACGTTAGCTTTTCCGCAGACGATGGCGACTATTACGAAAACGTCGTGGCTTACGCTTATGGCGGTGGCGTGTGCGCGAGCGGAGGGACGCTGACAATAATGAACGCGTCGATTTCCGGCAATACGGCGACCTCTTCATGCGACGCCGAATTTTACTCCTACGGTTCCTATGATTCTTATGCTCCCAACGCTTATGTCGGATCCTCCGGCGGCGGGATTTACGCGGTCGGATGCCCGCTGACAATAACAAACGCGTCGATTTCCGGCAATACGGCGTCCTCTTCATGTGACGCCAGATATTATCCATACGATCTTAACGATCCCGACGAACCTTACAATTTCAACGATCCCAGCGCCGGCGTCAGATCCTACGGCGGCGGGATTTACGCGGTCGAAAGTCCGCTGACAATAGCAAACGCGTCGATTTCCGGCAATACGGCGCCCGCTTTCTCTTCTCCTTCATGCGTTGGCTACAACGTTTATAACGTATCCTCCGGCGGCGGAGCGCTTCTAGGAAACGGGTCGCATAATTTCTACAACTCAATTATCGCGAACAACGAAGCGTCGAACGGCGCCGACGTCTCCAAATCGGGAACCGCGACGGTTAAAGGGTTCAACGCGCTGTCGTCCTTCGCGGACTGGAACAACGCCTCCGAACCGGGCGTCGTCAATTACGTCTACGACCCCTCCAAACCGCTCTTCGCCGACGCCGCGAACGGCGATTACTCGCTGGCGCGGAACTCGCAGGCGATTAACAGGGGAAACAACGCCTACGTCGCGACGGAACTCGACCTCGCGGGTAATCCGCGCGTCCTTAACGGCGTCGTCGACCTGGGCGCCTACGAATCCGCTTACGCGTCGCAAGCCGAAACCCGCTCGACCGTCGTCACGACAAACGTCGACGTCGTCAACGCTTACGACGGACTGATCTCCCTGCGCGAGGCGATTCAATACGCCGGAACCAATAATCTCGGAACGACCGTGACGTTCGATTCGTCCCTTAAAGGTCAAACGATAACGCTCGCCGGAACCCAACTGACGCTCAATAAGACGATTACGATCGACGCGACGAGTTTGCGCGACGCGCAAACCGGCGTCCTTGGTCTTACGATCAGCGGGAACGACGCCTCGCGCGTCTTCAATATCACGGGCGGAACCGCGACGATTAAAGCGTTGCGAATCGCCGACGGAGCCGCGAGCATGACCTCGACCGGAACCGACGGCGACGGCGGCGCGTTCTATCTCGCGCAGGGCGGAACCTTAAACGCCGTCAACTGCGAAATTACCGGATCCGCCGCGCGGCGCGGCGGCGCTCTGTTCCTCGCCGGAACCGCGACGCTGACCAACTGCGTCGTCTACGGCAACGAGGCGAACTTCGGCGGCGCCGTCTTTGGTTCCTACGCGACCGCTACCTTTAAGAACTCCACGATCTCGAACAATACCGCCGCGAATTCCGGCGACGCCGCGCGATTCTACGGCGGAACGTACGAGTTCTACAACTCGATCGTCGCGAGCTACTTCGGCGACGGCATGTGGTCGGGCCGCGACGTCATATCCCCGTCGGGCTCCCCGACGATTAAAGGGTATAACACGCTTTCGACTTTTACGGCGTGGAACAACGCGTCGGCGTCCGGAGTCGTCAATTACCTCTGCGACCCATGGCAACCGCTCTTCGTCGCCCCATGGGACGGCGATTACCGCCTCGCGCAAGGTTCGCAAGCGCTCAATCAAGGGAAAAACGCTTACGTCTCGACGCAATACGATATCGCGGGCGCGACGCGCGTCGTCGGATCCTCCGTCGACCTGGGCGCTTACGAGCGGCAGGCGGAAGCCGTTTCGACCGTCGTCACAACCTCCGCCGACGTCGTCGACGCGACCGACGGTCTGATCTCCCTGCGCGAAGCGATTTCTTACGCCGGAACCAACGGGCTCGGAACGACGATCGCGTTCGATTCGTCCCTTAAAGGTCAAACGATAACGCTCGCCGGAACGCAACTGACGATCAACAAGACGCTGACGATCGACGCGACCGATCTGCGCGACGAGCAAACCGGCGCTCTCGGAATAACGATCAGCGGGAACGACGCCTCGCGCGTCTTCAATATCACCGGCGGAACCGCGACGCTCGCGGGTCTGCGAATCGTCGACGGCGCCGCGAGCCGGACGTCGACGGGAGACGACGGCGACGGCGGCGCGATTCGCCTCGCAAGCGCGGGAACCCTGACGATCGTCGACGACGAGATTGTCGGCGGCTCGGCTCGGCGCGGCGGCGCGCTCTATCTTGCCGGAACCGCGACGCTGACGAACTGCGTCGTCGCCGGGAACGAAGCGGACTTTGGCGGCGCCGTCTTCGGTCTGAACGCGACGGCGACCTTCCTGAACTGCTCGATTTCGGGCAATCTCGCGACGAGTTCCGGAGGCGCGGCGCGATTCAACAGGGGATCTTACGAATTCTACAACTCGATCGTCGCCGACAACTCGGCGGCCGCCGACGCGGATCTTTCCAGAGCCAACGCCGCGGCGATTCGCGGCTTCAACGCGCTCTCGTCCTTTACGGCGTGGGACGCGTCGTCGGGCGCCGTCAATTACGTCTACGACGCCTCTAAACCGCTCTTCGCCGACGCCGCGAACGGGAATTACCGTCTCGCGGTCGGCTCGCAGGCGATCGGCAAGGGCGACGCCGATTACGTCGCGACGAATTGCGACCTCGCGGGCGCTCCGCGCGTTATGGGAAACGTCGATCTGGGCGCGTACGAGGCCCCGGAACTCTCGACCGTCGTCACGACGGTCGCCGACGTCGTCGATCCGCTCGACGGTCTGGTCTCGCTGCGCGAAGCGATCGCCTACGCCGGAACCAACGGACTCGGAACGACGATTACGTTCGACCCGTCCCTCAAGGGACGAACGATAACGCTCGCCGGAACGCAACTGGAAATCGTCAAATCGTTGACGATCGACGCCATGTCCGTCTGGGACGCCGAGAACGACGCGCCGGGCGTCGCCGTCGACGCCGACGGTCAATCGCGCGCGTTCTATATTGTCGGCGAAAACGTCGAAATAAACGGGCTCGTCGTCGCCAACGGTCAGGCTTCGTGGGGCGGCGGGATCTCCGCGTCCGGCGGCGCTTTGACGATTGCAAACTGCAAGATCAGCGGCAATACGACGTCCGAGTCCGACGAGTATGATGAATCTCACGGGGGCGGGATTCAAGCCGACTATTGCGCTTTGACGATTACAAACAGCGAGATTTCCGGAAATTACGCCGAATACGGCTACGGCGGAGCCGTCGAGGCTTACTATTGCGCGTTGACGGTTGCAAACAGCTCCATTTCCGGAAATTACGCTGATTTTGTCGGCGGCGGAATCTACGCGACCGGCGGATCTTTGACGATTGCAAATAGCTCCATTTCCGGAAATTACGTCGAACACAGTTCCGGCGGGGGAATTTACGCTTACTATTGCGCGTCGACGATTACAAACAGCTCTATTTCAGGCAATTACGCCGAAGGAGTCGGCGGCGCGGTTTTCGATTGGGGAACTTGCGAATTCCGCAACTCGGTCGTCGCGGATGCTGTTGAAGTCTACTCAGGAATTTGCGAGTTCCGCAACTCGACCGTCGCTGGCGATATTGAGTTCTACGACGGAACTTGCGAATTCTACAACTCGATCGTAACGGGTTATATCGGACTCTACGGAGATTCGCCTGAGGCGAACGCTTGCAACACGCTGTCGTCCTTTACGGATTGGAGCAACGCGTCGGAGTCGGGCGTCGTCAATTACGTCTACGACTCCTCCAAGCCGCTCTTCGTCGACGCCGCCAACGGCGACTACTCGTTAGCGCGAGACTCGCAGGCGATCGACAGAGGAAACAACGCCTATGTCGCGACGGAATACGACCTCGCGGGTAATCCGCGCGTCTTCAACGGAATCGTCGACCTTGGCGCCTACGAGTTCCGTTTGAACCCGGACGCGTTCGAGCCGAACGATACGTTCGAGACCGCTTACGATTTGGGAACGTTGACCGAAAGCTGCTTCAACGGCGATTTGAATTTGCACGTCCCCGGAGACGTCGACTGGTTTAAGTTTACCACCGTTTCCAACGGGAGCGCCGACGACTTCATCCGCGCGACCTACGAACATACGTCAGTTTTCAACCTCAATTACGCGCTCTACGATTCCGACGGAGTTCAGGTTTTGACTTCGTCCTCCTACTCGGGAACCGAGTACAAAACGTTCGACAATCTGCCGACGGGAACGTATTACCTGGAAATCTACAACTACTTCTCCTATTCTGGGGACGGCGGAACCTACGCGCTGGAAATCTCGCCGCCCGCGCCTCTTGGAGAGAACGAGCTGGATTGTCCGGTCGTCTCGGTCGGCTCCAAAGAATCAACCGCGATTTCCCTCAATATCGACCCGGTCGCAAACGCGGCGCGTTACGTCGTTCAGTACGGGACGGATTCCTCGTTTGAGAACTGTTACGAGGCTTCTTTTTCCTCGGGCGGAGCTTGTTCCGTCGCGGGTCTGACTCCCGGAACGTCCTATTTCTTCCGCGTCAAAGCGACGGCGCCGGGCTACTTCAATTCCGCCTGGAGGTCGGTTTCCGCCTCGACGACCCTTCTTCCCGATCAATACGAGCCGAACGACGCGTTCGAGACCGCCTACGATTTGGGAACGTTGACCGAGAGCTACTTCAACGACGGCTTGAATTTGCATGTCTCCGGAGACGTCGACTGGTTTAAGTTTACCACCGTTTCCAACGGGAGCGCCGACGACTTCATCCGCGCGACCTACGAACACGCGTCCGGTTTCGACCTTGATTACCGGCTCTACGATTCCAACGGAGTCTCCGTTTTGAGTTCGGGCGACACTTCGGGAACCGAGTACGAAACGTTCGACAATCTGCCGACGGGAACGTATTACCTGGAAATCTACAACTACTCCTCCTATTCAGGAAACGGCGGAACCTACTCGCTGGAAATCTCGCCGCCCGCGCCTCTTGGAGAGAACGAACTCGACTGTCCGGTCGTCTCGGTCGTTTCCAGGCAATCAAGCGCGATTTCCCTCAATATCGTCCCGGTCGCAAACGCCGCGAGTTACGTCGTTCAGTACGCGACGGATTCCTCGTTCGAGAATTTTTCCGAGATTTCTTTCTCCTCGGGCGAACCGTATTCGGCAACGGGACTGACTCCCGAATCGGTCTATTACTTCCGCGTCAAAGCGACGGCGCCGGGCTACGAGAGTTCCGCCTGGCGGACGGTTTCCGCCTCGACGATGCTCGTTCCCGATCAATACGAGCCGAACGACGCGTTCGAGACCGCCTACGATTTGGGAACGTTGACCGAGAGCTACTTCAACGACGGCTTGAATTTGCATGTCTCCGGAGACGTCGACTGGTTTAAGTTTACCACCGTTTCCAACGGGAGCGCCGACGACTTCATCCGCGCGACCTACGAACACGCGTCCGGTTTCGACCTTGATTACCGGCTCTACGATTCCAACGGAGTCTCCGTTTTGAGTTCGGGCGACACTTCGGGAACCGAGTACGAAACGTTCGACAATCTGCCGACGGGAACGTATTACCTGGAAATCTACAACTACTCCTCCTATTCAGGAAACGGCGGAACCTACTCGCTGGAAATCTCGCCGCCCGCGCCTCTTGGAGAGAACGAACTCGACTGTCCGGTCGTCTCGGTCGTTTCCAGGCAATCAAGCGCGATTTCCCTCAATATCGTCCCGGTCGCAAACGCCGCGAGTTACGTCGTTCAGTACGCGACGGATTCCTCGTTCGAGAACTTTTCCGAGATTTCTTTCTCCTCGGGCGGGACGTGTTCCGTCGAGGGTCTGACCCCCGGAACGTCCTATTGCTTCCGCGTCAAAGCGACCGCGCCGGGCTACGTCAATTCCGTCTGGAGGACGGTTTCCGCCGCGACGATTATCGATCCCGACCAATACGAGTCGAACAATGCGTTCGAAACCGCTTACGACTTCGGACCGCTGTCGGGCGTCAACCGTTACGAAGCCACAAGACACACGGGCTACGACTACGACTATTATCGATTCTACGTCGGCGACTTCGGAACGGCGGATCATTACGTTTCCCTGTCTTACCTTCATCGTTCGGGGTTTGATCTGGGCGTCAGACTCTACGACGCGTCGGGCTCGCAAGTCGTCGCCTATTCCAACGCCGCGTCCGGAACCGAGAGAATCTCGTTGAAAGGATTTGCGCCGGGCTGTTATTATCTTTACGTCTACAACGACTCCTCCGGAAGCGAAGGCGGAGACTACGCTCTGGAAATTTCCGCGCCAAACGTCGATTGGGAAACGCCGTCGACGATCGTTACGACGGACGAAGACGTCGTCGACTACCGCGACGGTCTGATCTCCCTGCGCGAAGCGATCGTCTACGCGGGAACCAACGGGCTCGGAACGACGATTACGTTCGATCCGTCGCTCAAAGGTTCGACGATAACACTCGCCGGAACGCAACTGACGATCAACAAGACGCTGACGATCGACGCGACTTCCGTCCGGGACGTTGCGAACGACGCGCCCGGCGTTACGATCGACGCCGACGGTCGATCGCGCGTTCTCTACATAACGGGTCAAAACGTCGAAATAAACGGGCTCGTCGTCGCCAACGGTCAGGCTTCGGACGGCGGCGGGATCTATGCGGTCGGCGGCGCGTTGACCGTCGCAAATTGCTCGATTTCCGGCAATACGGCTTCTTACTGGGGCGGGGGTATTTACGCGGACGGAGGCGCGGTAACGCTGGAAGACGTTTCTATTTTCGACAATACGTCTTCTTACGGCGGCGGAATTTACGCGTATGGAGGCGCGATAACGTTGGAAGACGTTTCTATTTTCGACAACGCCGTTTCCGAAATCGCCGAGGATTTTGGAGAAGGAAGCGGGGCTTATGCTTACGGCGGGGGGATTTACGCGTATGCAAGCGAGTTGACAATAACGGGCGGATCAATTTCCGACAACGCCGCGTCCTCTTTCAATTCCGTCGTCCCTTCTTTCGAGGACGCCGTCGCTTGTGCCTATGCTTATGGCGGGGGGATTTACGCGTGCGGAGATTCGTCGCTGACAATAACGGGCGCCGTTATTTCCGGCAATACGGCGTCCGCTTCATATTCCGCCGACGTTTCCGCCGCCGTAACTTATGTTAGCGCCTACGGCGGGGGTATTTACGCGGACGGAGGCTCGCTGACAATAACGAACGCGTCGATTTTCGGCAATACGGCGTCCGCTTCATATTCCGTCGACGTTTCCGCCGACGCTTATATTGGATCCTATGGCGGCGGAATTTACGCGTCCGGTAGCGAGTTGACGGTTATAAACGGCACGATCGCCGACAACGCCGCGGTTTACGGCGGCGGAGCATGTCTAGGAAACGGGTCGTATAATGATTTCTGCAACTCTAATTTCTACAACTCAATTATCGCGGGCAACCGCGCGGATAATAACGCGGATATTCAGCTTCTGGTTATCGACTACGACTACGACTACGACTACGACTACCGGCGGGAGATTTTTATCCCGGCTACGGTAAACGCGCGCAACTCGCTGTCGTCCTTCGCGGATTGGAGCAACGCCTCCGAACCGGGAGTCGTCAATTACGTCTACGACCCCTCCAAGCCGCTCTTCGCCGACGCCGCGAACGGCGATTACTCGCTCGCGTCCGGATCGCAGGCGATCAACAGAGGAAACAACGACTACGTCGCGACGGAACTCGACCTCGCGAGCGGTCCGCGCGTCCTTAACGGCGTCGTCGACCTGGGAGCCTATGAATCCGCTTACGCGTCGCAAGCCGAAACCCGCTCGACCGTCGTCACGACAAACGTCGACGTCGTCAACGCTTACGACGGACTGATCTCCCTGCGCGAGGCGATTCAATACGCCGGAACCAATAATCTCGGAACGACCGTGACGTTCGATTCGTCCCTTAAAGGTCAAACGATAACGCTCGCCGGAACCCAACTGACGCTCAATAAGACGATTACGATCGACGCGACGAGTTTGCGCGACGCGCAAACCGGCGTCCTTGGTCTTACGATCAGCGGGAACGACGCCTCGCGCGTCTTCAATATCACGGGCGGAACCGCGACGATTAAAGCGTTGCGAATCGCCGACGGAGCCGCGAGCATGACCTCGACCGGAACCGACGGCGACGGCGGCGCGTTCTATCTCGCGCAAGGCGGAACCCTGAACCTCGTCAACTGCGAAATCGCCGACTCCTCGGCGCGACGCGGCGGCGCGTTCTTCCTCGCCGGAACCGCGACGCTGACCAACTGCGTCGTCGTCGACAACGCCGCGAACTTCGGCGGCGCCCTCTTCGGCTCGTCGGGAACCGGAACCTTTAAGAACTGTACGATCTCGAACAACGCCGCCGCCAATTCCGGCGGCGCCGCGCGACTCTACGGCGGAACCTACGAGTTCTACAACACGATCGTCGCGGGCAACTCGGCGACGACCGACGCGGATATTTCCAAAGCGAGCTCGCCGACGATCAAGGGCTTCAATTCGCTTTCGACCTTTACGGCGTGGAACAACGCGTCGACGTCCGGCGTCGTCAATTACGTCTACGACGCCTCCAAACCGCTC
>CAMZEO010000115.1 GCA_947305735.1 uncultured Planctomycetales bacterium
AAACGCCTCTATTATATCGGTTGCTATTGGGTGGAATGTTCTGAAAAAGCCGCCGTCCCCTCCGTGAACATAACCGAAAAAGACCAGCCGATGTTTAGTACTTTCGCCGGCGCGGAAAAGGCGTTTAGCACAATTTTTTTGAACGACGCGAGCGATTCCGGTTTGGCTCCTGAAGCTCTTTTCGCGCTCGCGAACGCTTATATGAGGCGCGGCGTCAAACAAGGGGACGGATCGTTCGACGTCGCCGCGCGATATTATAAGCAACTCTACGAATTCTATCCCGGCGACAAACACGCCGAAGACGCGAGCCGTCTTGCAATGATCGCTTTGCACAAGTCTTATCAGGGCGAATTTTACGACGACGCCCCTCTTAACGAAGCTCGTCAACTTGCCGAAACGATTTTAAAAAGCGGACGAGGCGACATGGACGTGATTCGCGAGGAACTCGAGAGCATTAAGGAAGAACAGGCGCATCGTCTTTTCGCGCTCGGAGGTTATTATGAACGTCGCGGAAGTTTCGCGTCCGCGCGTTCCTATTACAACCGTCTTGTCAAAGAATACCCCAATACCGATTACGCCGTCGAAGGAGCGCGACGTTACGAGGCGATTCAGGACAAACCCGCCGAAGTCGATCAACTGGCGTGGGTTCGTCCCGTCGTTCCTTTTTTGCCTAAGCCGAAAAACGAGTTTTTTGAGGAAGTTCCATCCGACGAACTTTCCAAGATCGCCCGCCGCGACGAATCGCTTGATCGAATGGGTAAAGACGCGGACGAATCGACGTCCGAACCGTCTTTAACCGCCGAGATTCCGGCGGGATCGCAACGACGTTGATTCAAAACGACCGTTTCTTTTTACGATGGTTTATCTCATGTCAAACGTTCGTAGACATACTAATCCGACGAGTCGCCGACGCTTCGTCGGGGCTCTGTTTTCGGCGTTTTTCGCGTCGATTTCCGGCTGTTGTCTTGAAGGATATCATGTGGGACCGCAAGGTCTGTACGACATGGAAGTGCGGTCGGTCTATGTTCCTATGATTGAAGCGAACACATATCGTCAGGATTTTGGCGAAAGGCTGACCGAAGCGATCGTTAAGAAGATAACGGAGCAGACTCCCTATCGGATAGCGAACGCAAAGGACGCGGATTCTATTCTTACCGTCAAGCTCGTTGGAGAAACGCAAAGCGTGTCCGCCCTAAATCGTTACGACGATACTCGACAAAAGAACGTCGAATTGACGGCGACCGCCGTGTGGACGGACGTTCGAGGGGCGGCTTCGGCGCGTCAGTTTCCCAGCGATTCTCTCTCCAGACAAGCCGGCGCGACGATTCTTTCTCAATCTTTCCTTGTTCCCGAAATGGGGCAATCGACGGCGACCGCTCAGCAAGAAGCGATCGACAAACTTGCCGAACGAATCGTCGGGTTGATGGAAACTTCGTGGTAAAACCGCGAGTCCATTAAGAAGCGCCCCCTTTTGCCCGACGTCGTTTTGCGACGCCGACAAAAGGGGGCGCTTCGTTAGGACTCGCGACGTTATTATTCGTTTTTATTCAATCGCCTCAAAACAGACTCCCGGAGTTTTTCTCTTTTTCTGAGTCTGATCAAGGGACGGTAGAAACAACTCGACTAAAGCCGCGTCGCTCGTCTGTTCGAGGATCGCTTCTTGTTCAAGCATAGCGCGCTCCGCCACCAGTTCCAGCGCCGATTGCCCCAATTCCAAATCGAACGCTTCTTCGTAATCCAGAAACGCGTCGCTATTCGTATCGCGATCTCCGGGAACGACAAATCGCGTCGCCTGATATACTTGCTCGTCTTGTCCGTCTTCGCCGACAAGGATAAGATTGATCGCGTAGACGACGTCGGAATCTTTCCGGGCATAGAAGTTGCCGACGGTAAAGGAGTCGACATACTTGATAATCGAAGTTCCGTCGCCCCAGTCGACGCGCCAGGAGTGGACGGGGATTTCGCCTAAAAACCGCGCGTCAAACGAAAGGACGATCGCCTCGTCGAATATGGGCGGAGCGACGGCGACGGACACTAACGGTTCCGCTCTCAGGACTTGTAACGTCGAGGCGTTTTCAGCTTTTACGTTTCCGTTTTTTCCGACAATCTTTGAACGCAAATAATAATAGCCGGGGGTAAACCCCTGTTTAATAGCTTCGACCCAGAAATCGGAAGAGGTTTCCACGAACTCGCCGGATCCCGTTCCCGAAAGATCCCAAAACACTTTGTCGCCGGGTTCCGCTTCGACGGTTAGTTCAAAGGCGCAGTTTTCATAAACGACGACGTCTACGGCGCCGTCGCTTTCATACGCGCCCAAATCTATTTCGGCTCCCACGTAACGCGGAGACCCCGCGAGGTCGTAAGAAAACGCCCCTATTCCGAAATTGCGCGCGTATTGCGAAGAACCTTTATCGATCGCCTGAGACTCGACCGCCAAGCGATAATCGCCGTTTTCCGCGTCGGCAAACAGAGGTTTCGAAGGATTGTAAAGGTAGTTCCCCGCCTGATTGTTGAAGGAGAAGGAAGACAAAACTCTGTCCGCCGTCGTTTTAGCCGCGGCTCCTTCGACGTCGCTGGAATTCTTCGCGACGACGTCGTTATATAAAAGCGCCGATCCTCCGTTTATATAGAGTCCGCCCCCCGACGTCGCGTTGTTGCCGGCGATCGTCGCGTTGACGATTGTCAGTTCTCCCGAATTCAAGTATAATCCGCCCCCCGATTTTTGAGCGGAAGAATCCGCAATCGTCGAGTTGACGATTATCGTTTGACCGGAGCAATAAATCGCGCCCCCGTTTTCCAGCGCGTCGTTGTTTGTAAAACGAGATTTCGTAACGGTTAGCTCGTCGGCATTATAAACGGATCCTCCCGACGCTTGAGCGACGTTGCCAATAAAGACGGAATTGGCGATAGTCGCCGTCGCGTTTCTTCTGTTATAAATCGCGCCGCCGTTTTTCCCTTCATTGTATTGAAAAGAACATTCGTCAACGTCGAGAATCCCCTCGTTATAAATCGCGCCCGCGGAAGTATCCGAGTATCCGCGAGCGAAAGCGAGTCCGGAAATAGAAACGGTCGCGTAATTTTTGACGAGCTGGACTTTGCCCGATCCGTTTATCGTCACCGCGCCTCCGCCGATAATCGAGACGTCTTTCACGATCTCGATAGGCGTTGATAAGAAGATCGAGCCGCGCAAAGACGGATCGAAAGAAACGACGTCCCCGTTCTTTGCGAAATAGAGCGCCTCGCGCAACGAGACGACGTCGTCGTTGAGATCAAACGAGTCGTTTAAGGTTGTGACGCGCGTCGATCCTTCCGTAAAGTACTCGTAAGCGCCCAGATCGACCGCGTTGTTGAAGACGCGATCGCGTCCCTCGACGTCGACGGCTCCGACGACGTACTCGTTGTCGCCGAAATCGACGGCGACGCTGTCTCTGTTCAGATGCAAATCGATCGCGTCCTTATTTTGCAGAACGCCGGATTCAGAAAAAACGGGCGCGACGACAAAGGACGGATTCCCCGCCAGAATATTGCGCGCGGAGTCCGAGACGACGCCTTCGACGTTCGCGTTGGGAGAAGTCGAATAGTTTTTTGCGACGATCGAGTTGTATATATTGAGCGCGAATAAGTTTGAGTCGACGTAGATCCCTCCGCCCTGATTTCCGGCGTAATTACCCGAAACCGTGCAGTTGACGATGTTCGTTTTGTTGACGCAACTCTGCAAAAAAACGTTGTAAACGCCTCCTCCGTAATCTTGCGCGGTATTGGCGGACACTTCGGAGTTGTCCAGTTCGAGCGAACCGCCCAAATTGTAGACGCCCGCGCCGGACGTCGCCGACGCGTTTCCTTTGACGATCGAAGAATAAACTTTTAGGGAACTCGAAAAACGCGCGGAGTCCGAGTAAATTTCGCTTACGTTGAACAAGCCGGAACTTCCGTTGTTTAAAACGCGGCACGTCGAAAGCGAGGCCGAACCGCGATTGGTTAATCCGGTTCCCGCGTTGCCGGAAATCACGACGTTTTTGAGTTCGACGGATCCGTAGTCGTTGAAGACGCCGGAGTCGCCGTTGTTTTGTATCGCGCAGTTGGTCAATTTCGCGACGTCGGCGACATACAAACCGTTCGTTTTATTGTTTTCCACGACGGAGTCGGTCATAACGACGGAACCAAGCGCGTAGACGCCCGCCCCCGTGACCGCGTTTGCGACGACGGAGTTTTTAATCGTCAGCTTGTCTAGCGCGTAAACGTTTCCATTGTCGTTCGCTTGAGTCGACTTGCCGTTGGAAACGGTCGCGTTTTCCAACGTTAATTTGCCTTGACTGTAGACGACGTTTCCGAGAGAATTTGCCGAGCCGTTTGTCAGAGCGATATTTTTGAGGGTCAAATTGGCTTCGTTAAGCATGACGCGCGTTTTGCCTTGCCCCGATATTGTTATTCGGGAATCGCCGTTGATAGCGATATCGTTTGCGACGACGAGTTGCGAGGTCAGGTTGATCGTTCCTTTCAGATTGCTTGCGAAAGAGATCGTTTGTCCGCTTTTATCGGCCCAATATAGCGCTTCCCTGAGCGACGTTTTACCGTCGTCGGGATTAAAACTGTCCTCGAGCGTCGTAACGACGTAAGAGGGCGTCGGCGCGATTTCGGGCGTTCCCTGATATTCGTAGGCGCCCAAGTCGACGCTGGAACCGTAGACGCGGTTGGCTCCGTCGAGGTCGGTCTTGTTTTCAGAACCAACGTATGAAAAGGAGCCCGCGTTGATAGCCGAGCTGTTGGACGCGAGTCTAAGATTGATCGAATCCGCGTTGGTCAGCGTTTTGTTGGAATAGTCGAAAACTGGCGCGACGACGAATCCCGGCGCGCTTCCAATTAACGAGGAACTTGAGAGGGAGACGTCGCAGGAAACGTTGGAATTAAGATCGCCGGAAAGATTGGCCGACACGATCGAATTATACAGGATCAGCAACGCGTCCGCCTGGGACGCCGCGACGCCGCCCCCGTTTGTTCCCGCGTAATTGCCCGCGATAGTGCAATTGGTAACTTTAACGGAATTCGCGCTTCCCGGATTGACCTCGTTGTAAACGCCTCCGCCCGCTTTAACGGACCTGTTGGCGGATATTTCGCAGTTGACGAGATCGACGAGTCCAAAACGATTATAGATTCCCGCGCCGTTTTCCGCGACGTTGTTTCGAATAACGGTGTTTTTAATTCTCGCGTCTGAAATAAACAGATTCGTTGAAGAAACGACAAAACTGTGGTTGACCAGTCCCGAATCGCCGTTGTCGCGAATCGAAGAGTTTTCAATGATCGCGGTTCCGACGTTGAAAATTCCCGCGCCGGTCTGTTCGCGCACGTCGACGTTATCGAGCGCGATCGTTCCGTAATAGTTGACGATTCCGCGTCCCGCGTTTTGGAAGACCGACGAATCCTTCGCCGTTAGCGAGTTTCCCGAGTAAACGGCGTCGTTGGCGGACGTCGCGACTTCGCATCTCGTCAAAGAGGATATCCCCAAAAGGTAAAGCGCGACGTCGGATTTCGAATTAGTGAAAACGACGTCGTTCGCGTTAAAAGCCTGCGACGCCCACACGAGACCTCCGTGGGCGTCGGCTCCGCATTTTCCGGAGTCGAGCGTGGAATTCTTGATTGTCAGCGAGTCTTTGGCGTGGATTAATCCGCCGTTTCCGGACGTCGAACCGTTGACGATCGTTAAACCGTCGAGCGTAAGAGGCGCCTCGACAAGGAACGCGCGCGATTTGTTTCGCGCGTCGACGGTGATTCGTTGAGAACCGTTTATCGCGATCGGCGAAGCGACGATTAATTGAGAGTTCAACTTGAGAACGCCCTGCAAACCGTCTTCAAAGGTAATCGAGGCGTTTGAATCGTCGGCAAAAAAGATCGCCTCGCGGAGCGACGTGACGTCGTCGAACGGATCGAAGGAATCTTCAAGCGTCGTCACGACGTATTGGGGCGCGAATTCGCTTTGTCCGGCGTTGCGGTACTCGTACGCTCCGACGTCGACGGATTTTCCGTAAATGCGCGGATTGCCGTCCAGATCTTGCGATTCGTTGGCGACGCGCGACGAATCTCCGGAATTGTGAGCGGCGCTTCCGTACGCCAATCTTAGATTTAGCGATTGTCCGTTCGTTAAACGACCGTTTGAATAATCGAAAATCGGAGGAACGATAAAATTCGCCGACGCGCCGACGAGATTATTTCTGGAAGTAAAAGTCCCCGATACGTTGGAGTCGAGTTCGCCCGCGTAATTCATCGAGACGATCGAGTTGTACAACGCGAGGCCAAAAGACGTTTCCGAATAAAGACCCCCTCCCTGTTTGGCGGCGTTTCCCGCGATCGTGCAGTTGACGATCGTCGACAAGTTGTTGTATCCCTGCAAGAACTCGCAGTAAACGCCGCCGCCGCTCTCTTCGGCGACGTTTTGCGAAATCTCGCAATTGGAAAGGGATAGTTTTCCTCCGACGTTGTAAACGCCCGCGCCTTTGACGTTCGCGTTGCCAATAATTTTGGTTCGATCGATGGAAATAGTCGGTGAAAACGGGGTTTCGCCCGTTTGGAACGATTGATTGACGACTCCCGCGCCGCCGTTGTAAGAGACGACGCATTGGGACATTTCGACGTCGCCCGAGTTTAACAACCCGGCGTTTCCGTTTTCAGAGAGTTCGCATTCCGAAAGTTGGACGAACCCGTATTTGTTGACGAGACCGTAGGAACCGTTTTTTGAAATCGAAACGTTTTGGAACGTCGCGGTCTCTTCCGATTCGACATAGACGCCGACGCCCGCGTTTGATTCGATTGAACAGTTCGTAAACGACGTCGCGCCGGTCGCGTAGACGGCGTTTCCTCCCGCCGCGTTTGTGATAGAAGAGTTAATGGCGATAAGCGAGCCGCTTGAACGCGCGTTGGAACCGTAGTCCTGGTCCGCGCAGGTTCCTCCTGAAATCGCGCAGTTTTTCAGCGTTAGTTCGCCTTTATTGAACAGGACTCCGCCGTAATTGGCGGCGTTTCCATTTTTTAAAACGACGTTCCCCAAATTGAGAGATCCGGCGGCCAGCGTTAGAGTTCGCGCAAGATTTTTCGCGTCGACGACGAGTTGTTTCGGACCGAGCGCCACGATCGTCGTTTTTCCGAATATGTCCTGATCCAGTTCGATCGTCAGTTGATCCGAAGGTTTTGCGAACGAAACGACGTTGATATCGTTTGTCGTCCGCGCCACGATCAAGTCGTCTTTCTTGGTGGATCCCGCCAGTTCAATCGCGTCTTTCAAGGAACTTACCGAAAGATCTTCCGCGCGTATTTCAATGACGTTGACGTCGTTGATCGAAGCCGGTAGAGCAAATTCTTCATAAGCGTTTCGAATTGCGGCGTATTCTCCAACGGACACGGACAGCAATTCTCTCGCTTCCAATATTTCCAGTCTGGCCGATCTGACGCGAGGACGGGCGTTTTTTTTGAGCGCGCGGGAGAATCCGTCGTCGACTTGGCTTAATTTGAAAAAAAACGAGTCGAGCGCTGATTTTTTCACGGCAAAGCGTCCTTTCTCTCTTAATTCGCGGAATCTCTAAAAGTTTAATAGTTTTTCAAAGCGTCTGTTTTTTCGAGTTTCCCCAAAAAACCGAACTCTTTTGAACGCGTTTGGTCAGTCGTCTTTTTTGACGTTTGTCGGTATTTTTAGGTTCAAAAAAATGTATTTTTCTTATAACTCGCTTGAGTTTGATTCTTTCCGGTTCTATAATTCCACCAGTCTTCCTGATCATAACGTTTTAAGGTTAGGACGTAAAGAAAGAAAATTTCGGAGACCCCGCGCCGTTTTCCCTGAAAGGCAGCTAATGACGACAAGACGGACTTTCTTAAAATCAAGCGCCGCGGCGTCTTTTACCGCGGTTCTTCCGCGACCGGCGAGTTTCGCGAAAAATGAGTCTGACGCGGATTTGGCGGAAAACGACGTCGTGATGCGCTGTTGCGTCATGAGCGACGTTCACCTTGAAGCTTCTCCTCGCGAACTCGAACGTTTTCGTCGGGCGATCCGATTTGCCAACGAATACTCCGAAAGTCAGCCGTACGATAAGCTGGACGCGTTTGTCGTCGTCGGCGACATGACTCATCATGGCTCGAAAGAACAACTAGAACTGTTCAAGAACGAGTTGGATTTGGGACGCAAGCCGGGAACCGACGCGATCTTGTGCATGGGCAACCATGAGTATATCAAGGGAAATCGCGAACTCTGGGAGTCCGTTCTCGGCGTGAAAGCAAACGCTCGTTACGAGCGCAACGGCTATCAGTTTATCACGGTCTCTCCGGAACATGGCAACTCTAACGACGGTCCTTACCTCTACGCGATCGAATTTCTCGAAAAGGAGTTGGAAGCCGCTTATCGACAAGATCCGACCAAGCCGATTTTTGTCGTTCAGCACATACCCGCTCAACCGACCGTTTACGGAAGTTACGAGCCCGACGATTGGGGCGCCGTCGATCTTTTCGACACGTTGCAGAAATATCCGACGGTCGTCGATCTTACCGGTCATACGCATTGTCCTGCGAACGATCCTCGTTGCGCGTGGCAGGGGCGCTTCACCGCGTTTGGGTGCGGAACGCTCAGTGAAATGTGTCTCGGAACCGAGGGGGACGGTCGATTTGGCGTTTGGCTTTTACCGGAGAGTCTTGAATACGGTCAGTTCTTCATGATGGAAGTTCGTCGCGACGACTCGATAACGCTCAAATTGTACGATCTTGCGACCGAATCTTTTTTCGACATGGTCTATTACGTCGGGAAAGCGGGCGATATCGACTCTTACGTCTACACGAACGATCGTTTCGTCAATTCCGAAAAGCCGACCTGGCGCGAGGGAACAAAGATTAAAGCGAGGCCGAATTGGCGCGAAGGAACGAGTTTTGACGCGACTCAAAAACGAACATTTGTAACGCTTGAATTTACGCAGGCTTATTGCAAGGACGTCGTTCGCGGTTATCGGGCGGACGTCAAACGATATGACGAGAACGCGAACGACTGGGTCGAGTTGGAGACGCGTTATCTGGAATCGGAGTACTTTAAGCGCGATATGCCCGAGACTGTTCGTTTCATTTTGGGAGCCGTCGACGACGCGAGATATCGAGTGGAAATAACCGCGCTGAGCGCGTTCCTGCTGGAAAGCGACGAGAAATTATCGGTCGAATTTAAAATATCGCCCCAATTAATGCTGCTGAGTTGAGACGCGTTCGCGCCTGAACGATCCGCGTTTGTTTTTTTTATGGAAAGGTTCTTCATATGACGTCCAGACGCAATTTTTTGAAATTAGGCGCCGCGTCTTTCACAACGGCGTTTCTTCCCCGCGAGACATACGCGAAATACGAGTCGGAAGCCGAGACGTCGGGGAACGACGTCGCGTTGCGTTGCTGTATTATGAGCGACGTTCACTTTAACGGTTCGCCGACGGCCAAAGAAGTTTCGCGATTCCGACGCGCGCTCGAGTTTTCCTATCGGTATTCTTCGGAGCAGCCCTATAAGAACTTGGACGCGTTGCTTGTCGTCGGCGACATGACGAACAACGGAGTTGAAAAGCAGATCGGGCTCTTCAAGAAGGAGATGGACGCCGCGTTAAAACCGGGAACCGACGCGCTTGTTTGCATGGGAAATCACGAGTTTTACGGCGGCAATCGCGAATTGTGGGAATCGGTCTTTGGCGTGAAAGCGAACGCTCGCTACGAACGCAACGGGTACCAGTTTATCGCGGTGTCGCCCGAACACGGCAACTCCGAGGACGGCTCCTACCTCTACGCGGTCGAATTTCTCGAAAAAGAGCTCGAAGCGGCGTATAAAGCGACTCCCGACAAACCAATTTTCGTTTTTCAGCATATCCCGCCCGAGCCCACCGTTTACGGAAGTCGCCAGCCGGACGATTGGGGCGCGAAGGATCTTTTCGAGACGTTGCAAAAGTACCCGACGGTCGTGGACTTTTCCGGTCATACTCACACGCCGATCAACGATCCGCGCGACGCCTGGCAGGGTAATTTCACCGCGTTTGGGACGGGAACTCTGAGTTATATGTGTCATGGAGTCGAGGGAGACGGTCGTTTTTGGGTGACCGTGCCCGAGGATCAGAATTACGCGCAGTTCCTCGTCATGGAGGTTCGTCGCGATAATTCTATCGTGTTGAAATTGTACGATTTGACGACCGATTCGTTTTTCGATCAGGTTTATTTTGTGGGCAAGGCGGGAGCGATTGATTCCTAAGTTTATACCGACGATCGATTTGCCAATTCCGAAAAGCCGGTTTGGCGCGAGGGAACCGAACTCAAGATCGCTTGCGAGGAACCGTATTTAGCGAATGTCGAGTTCGTTCAAGCGGCGTGCAAGGACGTCGTTTTAGGGTATCGCGTCGACCTCGAACATTTTGACGCGACGAACGATCGATGGGTTGAGGAAGCGCCCCGACATTTTTGGTCGCAATATTTTCTGCGCGATATGCCGGAAATAGCGCGAAGAACGATTGATCTTGACGAGCCCGGCGCGAAATATCGCGCGAAAGTTACCGCGATTAGCGCTTTTCTTCGCGAAAGCGAGACGTCGCTGATCGGCGAATTTTCTTCGCTTGCGGATCAAAACGCCGACGACAAAAACGCGCCTTGTCCCGATGGAAACTTTTACGAAGCCAAGGTCGTCGACGGCGAATTTGCGAACGTCGCGACCGGCGCGCGCGGCTCGAAAAAGACTCTTGTTAAAAACGGCTCGCCCAGGATTGTCGCCGATCCCGAACTTGGCGTCGACGTCGTTGAATTTAACGGCGTCGACCAGTTTTACCGACTTCTCCGTCGCGCGACTATCTTCGCAAAATTTAAGTACGACGAAGCTCCCGGCGTTTCCAACGCCATATTTGGAAACACTCAGGGGAGCGGAATCGAACTCTATTACGACGCCGATAAAAAAGCGCTTCAGTTATGGGCTAAAGTAGGCGCGGAGTACGTCGTTTTGGACGCGCCCATTAAGTTTGGGCAATACGTTTCGGCGTGCGGAACTTTCGACGGCAAAACGGTCGTTTTTTACATAGACGGAAAAGAAGTCGCGCGCGAAGATCGCAGGGGCGCGCTTGTTCATCCCAATCAGAACAACGCTATGGCGTTTTGTTTCGGCGGCGACGTCGCCGTCGACGGAGGCGAATTGTTCTTCAAAGGGAAACTGGCTTCCGCGAAACTCTACACCTGGGCGTTGACCCCCGAACAAGTCGCGAACGTTTCTTCGAATTGAAAGACGAACGCAGTTTTTTTATCAACCTTGACTTTATTACATCCAGGAGAATGGAAATGCAATCGAAGAGAGCGATTTCTCGTCGCGCCGCCTTGGCGTCCGGAGTCGGACTGGTCGCTTTTGGCGACCTTTTGACGAATCTCGGCTACGCTCAAGACGCCGGCGTAAAAGAGGACGTCGTCTGGAAATTTACAAAACTTGATTCCGATCTCGTCGCGAAACTCGCCTATGAGAACTTCAAAGCCGGCGGGTGCCTTTACGGCGCGTTCAAAGGCGCTTGTTTGGCGTACGCGGAGACGATCGAATCCTCCGACGCGGAATTTGCGAAAATAGCTCGCGGCGTTCCTTTCGTCGCGTTTCGCTGCGGACGCGGCGGATTCGGCAAGCTTCGCGAATTATGCGGAGCCATGGCGGGGGCTATTATGTTTATGAGCTGTTTTTGCGAAAAAGTCGACGATTTAAACGACATGGCCGGTTTGCTCGGCGGATTTGCAAAGACGACCGCTCTTCCGACCTACGTTCCGGAAAACGACGAATGTCCCAATATGTTTACGTTTGTCGCCAACGGATTGACTTGCAAAGACATGGGCGTCGGTTGGGTTCTTAACGCGCCGGAAGAACAGCGCAAAAACTGGGTCGGCGAGCGTTGCGCGCGACACGCGGCTTCGATTATGAAAAAAGCGGCGGAGATTCTCAACGAGCATTTTGAAGGTTGAAAGCGGCGATAGTTAGGGCGTCGCCCGGGCAAAACGCCGTCGCGTCGTTGCTTCTCGCGCGACTTGACGGCGTTTTTCTTTATTGCAATCGTTTTGTCAATTCAAGTTTTTTTTACGTCTCTCGATTGAGAGCGCTTCTTTTCGCCTCGGGACGCGCCTCCTTATCCGTTTTTCGCGAAGCGTTCTCCCGACCGGGCGCCGCGTCGATACTATTCCGCGCAAGCTGAATCTGAAAATACCGATTTGGTAGAGAGCGACGCGATTGTTTTGAAACAAGATCGCGATCCGTTTTGCGGGAAAAGACGACGGTCTCGCCGGACGGCGTTGGAAGAAACGCCGCTATATTTCGGCGGAACGCGGGAAAACATAAATCGTCTCGTCCCAACCCTTTTGAATAAAGATCGCTCGCTATCTTGGAGCGGAGTTTTTTTTGCGCCAAGAGAAGCGAAGAAGTCGTCTTAACGAACCGGGTTTAGAAATTTTTCCTCGATAGTTCCAATCGTCGCGCGGATCCGTTATAATGGGCTGGGATTGTTTTTACCGTCCTTGTCAAGTCAGAAGGTCTATGGAGAGTGATCATGTCTAAACAAGCGCTTAAACGAACGTCGTTGTTTTTGGCGTTCGCGTCGTGTCTGACCGCCTTTTTTTCTTTGCAACGCGCGGGTTATTCCGACGACGCCGCGACGTCGCAATCGATTCTCGCAAGCAAGGGGCTGTGCGAGAATCCCGAAGCGATGATGCGGACGAAGTTCTTGTCGGAAATAGCCG
>CAMZEO010000116.1 GCA_947305735.1 uncultured Planctomycetales bacterium
TCAACTGAACAAACTATCCAACGCAGACTCCTTTAACAGTCTTTTCAATTATAGTCCTGAAGATCTGGCTTCCAGCAGTTACAATTCAAAAGTCGAAATCTTATCCTACGAACCCAACTCCGTCGTTTATCTCGTTTCCACGTCTTGTCCTTCTGACGTAGTTTTTGCGGAACAATACTGGCAAGATTGGTTTTCAACGACTATTGCTATAACACGGGATCAAGCTGAAATTCTTCAAAGCAATCGCTTCAACGCTTTTTCTATTAAAAAAAAGTTGATACAATTAGAAGAGGAATCATCTTCAAAAGTCGTCGTTGCTCCAATAGAAAGAGCGTTCGTTTTTCTAAGAAAGACGTCTCTTCAAGAGGGACTTTGGTGTGTAAGAGTCGACTACAGACCCCAGAAACTGTTTTATGGAGCGCTCGTGTCTTCTACGACCATAGCATTGATGGCTCTTGTTAGTCTTTTAAGCCTATTGAAACGCAAAAAAAATTGCCAATTGGAGGATTAAAACAAATTAGAGTCCGCTTGAAAATCTTCCACAAATTCCTCGCGAACGCCGAGTCGAAAATTCTCGAAACGAGCTAAGACGAAGATTAAATCGCCGATTCGGTTAAGCCAAGCGCCGACACGAGGGGAAAAAGAGGGATCAAACCGCAATAGAGCGCACGCGCGACGTTCCGCGCGACGACAGAGGGCTCTTGCTAAATGGAGACACGTCGAGGAATGAGATCCAAACGGTATAATAAAATCACGGGTAGGTTCCAATTTTAAGTCCCACAAATCAATAACTCTTTCAACCGCTTTGACATCAGAATCTCTAACTTGTTTAACTTCATATTTTGCCGGATTAATAGATGCAACTTCGGAACCAACGACATAAAGGCGATATTGTATACGACGCAAAATCCGATCTACTTCGGGGTCAACTCCAAACGATCTCGCGCAACCTAGTTGAGAACTTAATTCGTCAAGCGTTCCCAACAGCTCAATACGACGATGATCTTTCCCGACGCGAGGACCAAAGAGCAATGACGTTTCTCCCAAATCGCCGCGACGACTGTATACCCGCGTTTTTTTCTTGGAATCCATATATCAAGCAAATATACAACTAAAATATACGAGTATCACTTCTTAACAACGACAAGGTCAATCATGAATAGACATCAACGGTAAGAAATCGAAATACCTGTGCCATTCTCTCTGGGCATAACAATCTTTCCCAACGCCAGTTCGACTCCTATCCCTATTTTTTTATCTATTAACATAGGACCATCAAGGTAAACATAGTCTAAACGAGGCGCGAACTGCGCCGTGGCGCTAGCTGCTATCGACGACTCAATAGTATTGCCGATCATCGTTTTAAAGCCTAATGAACGCGCCTTTTCTATCGCCCTGTGAGTCGGATTCATACCGCCAAATTTTACAGGTTTCAAATTCAAACCGTCAAAAAAACCCAAGCACTTTTCTATATCTTCATCACAACGACAACTCTCGTCGGCAATTAGAGGAAACGGACATGCCTCTCTTAATCTTTTCATTCCGTCCCAATCGTCAGGGTGGAGAGGTTGCTCAATTAGCTCTATATTAAGGGTCTTCAACTCGTCCATATATTCGAGCGCTTGTTGCAAAGTCCAGCACCCATTAACGTCAAGTCTAAAAGGAGCGCTAGTTCGTTTTCGTAATTCGCGCAAAATTGTCATGTCCTCGTGGGATCCTAATTTTACGCGGTAAAGAGGCCAATTGGGTTGTTCGTTAAATTTCTCTAAAATACGATACAAAGAATCAAGTCCAAGCGTATAACTTGAAATAGGAGAATATCTTGGATCGTACCCCCAAACACGCCAAAGAGGCGTGTTCCTCAACTTGCCCCACAAATCGCAAGCGGCCATTTCGATGGCGGATACAGCTGCAGGATTAGGATTATCCTTAAAAACGGGAGCAATGTGCCGAATAAAAGCAAAGGGATCGGCTAACGCATAATTAATGGTAATGTCTCGACAAGCTTCCAGCGATCGAACCATACTCTCGATTGAGACGCCCCAATGCTGATCTTCATAAGCTTCCCCATAACCGCGCAGACCGTCCTGTTCTAACTCGACGACTACCGTTCTAATAACGCTGATCGTTCCTCGAAAAACGGTCATCACGTGCTTAAGCGGAAGATCCATTCGAATTATTTTAAGTCTCATCGTATTCTTAGGACTACGCGTGTCTTTTGCGCAGGGTCGTGAATGAAAACGAAAGGAGCGTCAGCTGCAGCTCAAAAACCGTCAACACATCGACAAAAAGCGCGCCTGCTTCAATTACTATCGCAGAGGCGACATAAGGAACTTTCATGAAAAACAAAAACAAATGGCAAAAGTTGCCAACAAGACCCTGGTTCTTGGAAATCCCATTATGCTCCTAACCCATCCGCTTCATTATACCAAATGTATTTCCAACAACAACTAAAAACAGATCTCTCAGGAGCAAAAATGGGTATTGCATCATCATCTGTTGAAATATAGTTGAAATAAAATAGTAAAATACCAAATCGCGTACAGCGCTGCCAATCACAAAAAACCTACCCCAATTTTCCATTTTTTTCGATAAAAGCAAGCGGGGGCGCAATCGTTTTCGAAAAATAAACACAGCGACAAATAACGTTTGAATCAGAATCAGCAATCTAAAAAGCGCGCTCACTTTTTTAAAATGAACGCGCTCTTTAAAATCACGATGAACAAGGCAATCTTGACTATCGATCAAATTGGTCAATATTTCAATCAGTTTTCGAAGAAACAGGAAGTTTAATTCTCGTTCCAACCTCAAAATAGGTTGCTCCAGATCGAAGATTGTTTAAACGTTTAATTTCTCCCCATCGAGAACTACTGCCGAGTTCATTTTCAGCAATGGTCAATAAATTATCGCCTTCCTTGGTAATATATTCACGATAAGAGTCCCTTACTCCAGAGTTTACTCGACCGCCAAAACGGTTTCCATAGTCGGAGTTATCCGCGTAATAACTATTGTTCCTTCGTGAATTGTTCGTTACAGACCGATTCGATTCGTCTCCTTTTGAAGAGTCCCAAGACGTACTGTAACTATTGGAACTATAAACGTTATCATACCCGCGTTGAGGATAATATTGGGGAACGTCGTTTCCATAATAGTTGTTGTTTGAATTACCGTACGGATTTCCAACTTGCGAACTATTCGAAGCATACGCGCCAGAACTTGAATAATTGTCTCCCTGGGAATACTGGTAATTATCTGTCGCATAGTTGACGTCGCCCCGAATGGAAGAAACATTTGTCGATCCGTAAACGGGAACAGACATGTCGGCAGAATTCACATCGAACCCGGCATTACCGTTTGAATTTGTTCCATAATCCGCAAGTTCCTGCAAAGCGCCGCTGGCAGCTCCTGAATCAACAGATTCAGCGTTGCTGAATCTGTCAACGACATTATTACTATCGTCCGTCGGCGAAATTTGAGTTAAGTCCCGGTTAAGCGTGTCAACAAAATTGTTTGCTTCGTTCCCGTTCTCCGCAATGTTTGCGTTTACTAAAGTATCGGATCTTATTCCCATTTCGTTAGCTAAAGAGGAGGAACCGCTGGTAGTTAGCGGCGAAGAAGTGTTCGACGGCGACCAAGAATCGTCTTTTCTAATTCCTTCTCCTCCAAGCTGTTCAAGAGACAATTCATTTTCCGAAACACCGACTCTTTTGAAAGAGTTGTTTTCCAAAGAGAGCAACGTTTCGGAAGGAGATTTTAAGTCGTCTACAACCGCGTTTAATCCGTCATTTTGTAAAGAACTTTGAGTCCCATTGGTCAAAACGTCTCGAACGTCCTGGTAATTTGATTGCAAAGAATTACCGGCTTCTTGCAGCGAGTCAAGCGTATTATGATACGCGTTTGAAAGAGAATCAGTTATATTGTCGTATGTGTCGCGCAGACTGTTGTCAACATTGTCAATAGTATCGACAATTGAATTCGATAAACTATTAGAAGTCTCGGTTAAACCGTCGGAAACTTGTTGCGACCAATTCTGTACTGTCTCTAAACCACTGTTTATTCTCTTGTTTGCAGAGTCAAGACCTTTTTGAAGGTCCGTCTGGAGATTACTCGCAGATTTATTCAACTGTTCTGAAAGCGCCGACGATTGCTCGGATAAATCATCAAAAACTCCTGAAATTTGCCCGCTCATTTTATTGAGATCACTAGACACGCGGGAGCCGTCTTCGTTAGAATCCAACACAGAAAACGATCCGTCTGCAAGACCGTTCAAATCCCTCGTTGCTTCCACGCTCGAATTTTCCAGCTCGCCTGAAGCCGAGGATAGCGCGTTTTCAGACAGGGTCAGGTTTAATGATGGTTCCTCCATATCCAAATTATTCTCAATTATCGGAGCGCCGCTGGTTGCCAAGGGCGCGAGAAGATTAGAATCGTTGGAATCATTAAGGTTGTCGTATGCATACGTGTCGAAGCCTGACGCGACGTCAGGTAAAGGAACGTCAGCAACTTCGTCTAGGACCGACAACCGACCATCTGAGGATTCGTTCAAAGACAAATAACTTGCATTATCAGGTTCGTCGTCGAGCGCTAAAATACCGGAGCCGGAACCCGTTTCATTTTCGTTTGACAAACTATCGTCCACCGAAAGAACGTCGCCTAAATCAGCGACGTTTGATTGGCGTTTCGTCTGGGTATCCTGAGCGTTGTCCAACGACGCGTTCCATCCATCGTTGACTTGCGCGCTTCTGAATGTCGGATTCTCGTCAAGAGCCGCGTAAGCGCTTGTCGAGGTTTCCTCTGTTGAACTATCCTGATTAATGATGGCAGAAATTGATTCTTCGCTTGAGACGGATTTCGGTTCGGCGCCTGAATCGGCGACTGTTGGTTCGTCGTCCCAATCCGCGCCAGATGGCAAGGAAGAACTCGCTGACGAAGCCGAAGGTAGAATGACCTCGCTTGGCGTAGGAGAAGTAGAAGCAATGTCCATAGGATTCGACGAAACGCCGGAATCTATCGATTCGTCTTCTCTCGAAAGGACGTTGCCAAAAGTTGCGACAGGATCCAAAACTTGGGGGACTGGGTTGGAATCGTTCGACGAATTCTCTTCGTTGGTCTCGTCAACGTCGGAAATTAAAGCTTCGGCAATTGCAAGTCCTCCTTCGTCAGAAATACTCTCATTCGCGGAATCCGAGTCGGAATTCTTCGCTTGTTCAATAAAATTCGCGTCATTTTTCGAGCTCTCGCCAGAGAAATCGGAAAAATCGGCGACCAAATCAGAAGCGATTTCACTTGTCGCACTCGACAGACCTGCTCTCTCGTCGACAATATCCTCCGAGATATCGTTAGTTATACTCGCAATGTCGTCAATTGGTTTGTTCGGAGAAATTTCGGAGTCGTTTGCAAATTTCTCCAATCCGATCTCGTCTTTTAGGTTGTCATTCTTCAACAAAGGATTATCTTTTTTGTTTACTTGAACTACGTTCTTCCCTTCGCCGCTTCTACTTCGATCTTTATCTTTGTTCTGCAATTTTTTTGCTTGTTCTTTATCATTGTCGGCGCGTTTCCAAGAAACCAAGCTCTTGAGACGATTCCCCAACCCCCCTTCTTTCTTTCCGGCGTTTTCTTTTTTAGCGACGTCCGATTTTGAGCTATTGCCTTTAAACGTCATTTTTTTGGAATCAGACCGTTGAACGTCGTTTCCCGTTAAATTAGCGGTAGCTGCATTTGAGTCTATACCGCTCGACGAAGAAGCAATGGTATTTTTCTTATCTATATTGTCCTCTTTCTGACCGCCATAAATAAGCCAGCCGGAATACCCAATTGTTAACACGAGCGATACGGCGGTAACGACAATAGCCGTTCGTTTAAAAATATCGCGCCAGTTTCTACCTCCTCTATCTCCAAGTGAACGAGCGTAGTCGCCAGAACCGCCGGTTCCGTCATACTCTTCACTATTCGAATAGTCGGTCGCATTATCATCCGAATCTTCGCGTAATCTTTCCTTACGACGTATGGCTTTATTCTTTCGCTTCGAGCTACCCATATCATCTTCCCCTTGCGATTCCTCTTGCTCAATACCCTGATCAGGAACATTTGAAACAGAATTATGATTAAACACCCCCTTAAGAAACGTGAACGCTCTATCTATCTGAGATTTCAATGAGCTCCCAAAAACAGACGCCCAACTCAGCGGAAGGAATGAAGCTAAAAATAAGTTTCTTCGCTTATTTTTAAGGCGTCTCAACTCCTCTCCTATTTGACTCTTCTCGTCAAGAAGCGTCTCATCGCCATCGTCAGATTGTTCCAAAAGGGCAATACAGGCCTCGAAGTCCCATTGTTTCTGCTGAATCAAAAGAGTAAGACGCTCTTTTTCAAGCTTATTCCTCTTTGCTTTAAGTGAACGATCCTCAATCCCCTCCTCGTTGATAGATTCGTCAAGTCGAGAAATCTCCGTCTCGAGATCGTCAAGTCGTGCTTTAAGTTCTTTTCGCTCTAATTCCGCGCATCTTTCTTCGGCGAGTTCCTTCTCACGTTTTTTCCTGGACTTCTTTTCGCTTTTAGACCCCTCCAAATCACTTTCGCATACGTCGTCAATACCGCCGGAAGAAAGTTCTTTCGAATCTCGCCTACCGTTATCATCGTCTGTAACGGCAGGTTTTGGAACAGGATGAAGAGGAGCCTTATTTCCCGTCGAAAAGGAAAAAGAAAGCCCCGAGGAACGCGAATTGTTTGAGTCTTGCGATAACGCCGCGCGCGGACTCATTCCCATACCGTTATTCGAACCGGAAATACAAGAATGATTATGCGTAGAAGCTGTCTCGCGAAAAATAGAACTATCACTGATAGTATCATTTGACGAAGCGGAATACGACGTATTTGTTGAATATCTTTCGTTTGATCCCCTTCCTTTGTCAGACTTTAGAGAAATCGACGAATTTTGATACTCGGGAAAATTGCAACTTTCGTCCTCAGATTCTCCATTACAATCGTCTTGTTTCTCAATGTCATTCACGTGAGAATATTCGTCGGCAAAAGAATCATCGCCTTGATCAGAATATCCGTTGAAAGCTCTTGCGTTATCCTCATAATCGTCATAACTATTGTCGCTATAATAATCATCATCATAGCTATTACGGCGTTCCCTACGACGTTCCTTTTTGTTCTTTTTTGACGACCGGCTGTTTTCGTAATCCTCTTCGGAATCGTAATAAGAAGACTCTTCGAAAACGATATCGTTCATATCAAGTTTTTGTTTATTCTTCTTTCCCATTACAGTCCGACTCCGTTGTTAGCGTATCCTCTCGGCTATTCTAAGCTTCGCGCTCCGCGATCGAGAATTCTTTTTCACCTCTTCGTCTGTTGCAACGATGGGTTTTTTTGTTATAACCTTCAACTCTTCCGCGTTTCGGAAAGCATTCTTGACAATCCGATCTTCTAACGAATGAAAACTGATGATCGCGACGCGCCCCCCAACGTTAAGACTCTTCACAAAGTTCGTCAGAAAAGATTCTAACGCTCCTAATTCGTCGTTTACAGCTATACGCAGGGCTTGAAACGCGCGCGTCGCAGGATCTATCCTTCTACTCCATAGCGGGGTATGATCGCAACGCCGACAAATCTCGGCAAGCTCACTGGCGAAACGAATAGGAGCTTTGGCTCTCCGTTCAACTATTGCGCGAGCTATTCGTCTGCTTAATCTGTCCTCGCCATACTTAAAGATAATATCGGCAATTTTATCCTCTCTCCAGCGATTCAATAATTGATATGCCGGCTCCCCCTCGGTAGTATCAAAACGCAAGTCTAATTCACCGTCGGAATCAAAGCTAAAACCGCGCGATCTGTCGGCAATTTGGTCGCTTGACAAACCAAGGTCAAGTAGAAAACCGTCGACTCGTTCAACGCCGGAACGTTCCAATGCCTCGTCAAAATCGCAATAATTGGCAAAATACGTTTTCACATTAATCGAATCGCCAAATTCCCCTATTCTTTTATCCAAACGATCAAGAGCGGACGAATCTCGATCTGTTCCAATAACCAACCCCGTTTTACCGACTTTTTGCGCAATAGCGATGGCGTGTCCGCCGCCGCCAAGCGTTCCGTCAAAAATCACCTTGCCGGGAGCTAAATTCAACCCCAACATTGTCTCTTTAAGCAACACGGGGATATGCCGCGTTTTCAATTCGCTATCAGTCATTCAAAAACCGTCGTCATAAAAGAACGCCAACCCGCAAACCTCTAAACTCTACCCTATCTATGATGCTGTAACAAGCCCAAAAATCCAGAACGACGCGCCCGCGTCTGATTATACGTCAAAAAGAATCTTAAGCAAACCCCTAACATTACCCCTGACGTAATGAAACTCGAAAAGCCCCTCCCAAACACAGACAACGTACTCACAAAAATGATACTAGCGTAAACATATCGTGTTTCCTTCTCCACTTGACGGCGAGATAACAGCTGACTTTTGATCTCGTCGCTACGAATGGTCCAGTACGAAAACATGTTCAAAAAATGACGCCAATTCATTCTGAAAACACGAGCAAAAACCACCGATTCCAAGAAACAAAACAAAAAGCGTTAGCAATGAGTTACAACTAAATCCTATATTCAAGATATTTAGTTGTGGAAAAACACGTCCGGCAATTCCTACAAAAAGGTAAACGCTTAATGTTGACAATATCACAGGAGCGGCAATTTTTAACCCAAGCGCAAAACTGGAAATCAATACATTACCTAAATTCTCAACTACGCTTGCCTTCGATACGGAACCTCCGGGATAAACCCTAAAAAACACATTCAAAAAACCGTCGATAAAAAGTTCGCAACCTCCCGTCAAAATAAAAACTGACAAAGCAATCCAAAATAGGAAGCGAGAAACGGAAGAAATATCCTCTCCTAATAAGTGATCAAAGCTACCTGCCACGGAGACTCCCCCAATTTTAGCAATTGTTTCGCCTGCGAAATACGCGCCTTCAAAGAGTATTCTAAGTGTCAAACCGACAGTGCACCCTAACAAGATCTCTTTAAACAAAGCGGGAATAAATAGTAACGCGCTCGAATACGAAGCGATAACATTGGAAACAAGGTCGTCATTAAGCAAAAGACAGGGAGTTATCAGAAACGTCAATAAAAAAGACAAAAGGAGCCGCGTTGACTTAGAAATGTCTGCTCCGCTCAAAATAGGAGCGAAACTTGCCATACCTAAGCAACGGACCAAAACAAGCGCGCCAACTTGTGAAGCTACCAACAAAAAGCTCTCGTCGTGAAAGCACATTTATCGCTACCCCCCCCGTGATAGCACTCTTTGTCAAAGCGATGGATAACAACAATTTGAAAGATTTGAGTCTTCGACAAACAGAAATAAAAATTATCCACGCTTAAACGAAACACAAACAAGTCGCACTTTTTTCCATTGCAAACTTTGGACTTTTCAACGCGAATATCGCCGCTCATTTATTGAAGAAACGGGGAAAAACCAAAAACAACGGTTTCAATCCCCTGTCACGTAACAAGGTATGAGGAAACAACTCCGCGACGCGTTACGACGGGTACGTTTGGGGCCCCCTGCGTCGATAAAAAAGCGTCGTCTCCTGAATCAACACACCAAATAAGCCCGCCGAAACGCTTCAAAAAACTCGTATCTCGAGAGTTTCATTTGGAACGCGTCCAGATCAATTATAAAGAATCATCGGATCCCGAACAATCTCAGTTTGAAAGATAATAAAATCCCAATAACTCCAAACAACAAAAGTGACTCGATCCCTAAAAAGGCAAATCAAGAATGTCAAATTGGCAAAAAGTTAAAAGAACAATCGGAACGAAACATCACTGACGAGAACGAAGAACCGAAGATTCAAGTTCGAAAAATTGGTTCCCGCGTAACACGCCAAGTCGGACTTTCTCGCGACTATCGGTCAATGCTATCATTCGATTGAGCTGGGAGTCGTTCAGAACGGTCGTTCCATTAAAGGTAAGTATCAGATCACCTGGTCTCAATCCGGCGTTGAGGGCGGGAGAATTGGCGACTACGCGAACAATCTTGGCGCCACAAATTTTATCAATACTCGTTGACGCAAGATCCGCGCTAGTCGCCGACGTCAATTCCACGCCAAGACGCGATCGACGCCATTCACCCTTATGATCGATCAGCGACTTCGCAACGCGCGCGAGAACAACGCTTGGTATCGCAAAGGCAATACCTTCATTCAACCCTGTTCTCGTCGCTATTAAAGTTACCATTCCCACAACCCCTCCTCTCGTATTGAAGAGAGGACCTCCGGAATTACCGGGATTAATGGAGGCGTCCAACTGAATAAACTCAGAAAGGGAATTGACCGTCGAAGAGGAGGAGTTTGAACTGGAGGAGTTTACGTCGTTAGTCGTACGACGAAGGGAACTCACATATCCCATCGTCATCGTATGAGAAAGTCCAAATGGAGATCCAAATGCGAAGACAGTATTCGAGACTCTCAAGCAGTCGCTATCGGCAAACGTAACGGGCGCGACGCTTCCGTCTTTGGGCAAATCTTTAGCATTGAGGCACAGGACGGCAATATCAAGATCGCCTGAACAAAAAACCTCTGTCGGATGAATGATTTGGTTATTGGGTAAAACAATGTTTATAGATTCGTCAGAGTCCCTCTCTCTTACAACATTGTCGTTAGTCATTGCAAAATATCGATCCTTATAAACGAACAGGAATCCGCTGCCGGTTTCTTCCCGTGTTGTAGAAGAATCCTTTTTGCCCATCTTTGGAACGCTGATAGTCAGAACGCCCGTTTGCACGCTTTCCGTTATTTGAAGCATTTCATAGTTGTACTGCTCGATAACGCTCTCGGAGACGATTTTGCCGACATATGGCTTATTTACTCCGTTGTCAATTAGAGTCCCTTTCCTAACGCCGTCCGACAGTTCCGCCCCCACCGAAACAATTTTGTTCTTTGAACAAAATTCGTCAAGTAACGACGAGTTGTTGTCAACGGCTCTACCGCTGAGAAAATCCTCATTTACATCCCGCGCTTTCATAGGCGCGAAAATGCGCTTGTTGTTCGACGGGTAGTCGGCAACTGCTAAGTCGCGCGCCTTTTCAGGCTTTACCAATTCTGAGCGAGAAAGAACTTGAGGCGATTGCGTTGCCTCAACTTGAGAGTCTTGAACGTTGTCAAAAACAGAAGATGCGTCAGTCGAAGTCGATACGACGTTGGGTACGAAATATGGACGTTCCATCTCAGAAGAAGCAGAATCGCCCGCCCTATAGGCCGATTGCTTTTCTTCCGTCGAAATGTCCTTGCAAATTCCTTCGTTTTCGTAACGAATGCGAGAATCGGTGGTTACGGAAACAGTGGTAATCTGGGAGTTTTCTGAAACTTGACCGATTGTTTCGCTAAGCGGCGTAAAAATGCCGTCGAGCGCCGTATTCTTCGCGATAAAAAAATTTCCGAAAGGATTTGGCGAGGAGATACTACCCAAAAAGCAAACAAGAAAGACAGTTAAAAAAGCAAGACTAAAATCCCGCCGAAATTCGCGCGCCGCCAAACAAGAAGATCGTCTTGAACGACGACGCTTCGAGAAAACGAATGAAAACCAGGCGACAAAACGAGTAGCCAAGAAACAAATCAAAAGGAGCAGGATGGTCGCAACAAAAAGATCGCCCCCGACGATATGCGCGGAACCCCCCAAAACGGCAAAGGAACCAGACAAAAAACAATTTATCGAATGAATCATCGGGAGTCCTTTCTCCTGAAACAAACAAAAGCTATGCTTTGTTCCCCACCAATCCATACGGGGGAATGCTCCTCACGCCCATCATTAGAACATAGATACTAGTTGCCGTCAATAAATAATCAGAAAAAAATCCTCCGCCGAAGCGGGGGATTTTTTGTTTCTCTTTATTGATAGTTGCGGATTCGAGATCCTTTAACTAGCTTACGTTATTCATTCTATTTATTTTAAAACAAAATAATAAAAAAAGTGATAATATATCAATCATCTCCCCTCGTTTTTGTAAAGCATTTAAAGGAATCTTCTTTAAAAAAATAATTCAAGCGCAAAAGAAAGAATGCAAATTCCCCCCGATCTCCTTAAATAGCAGCCGTTCTAGGGACACTCTGTAACTCCCCCTTAATCTCGGTCATTTGTCATCATTTACCTCATTTATTTGCCTCTGCGCTATCACACGCCAAGACAAAAGAAAAAGGAGTAATGTAACTGCGGCGGTGAACATAACGTATCGACTAATTATTTCCCTGCCCAAAACCGCAAGAATCACGTTTGTAGCAACAATGCCGCAAATAATTGCAAAACTTTGCCGAGCCTCTCGGGCGTATCCAGCCTTGACAATGACCCGATGCGCGCGAGCTCCCAGAGGAAAACCGATCGCGCCCCCGAAAGAAATAGCTATCGAAAGTATTAACACTTTAAAATCAAAACCGTCTGCATTAAAGAGGTAGCTTAGACCGCCAACCAGCGTCGTCGTCAAAAGGAGAAAACGAACGCTACGCGCAACGTCCATTTCCGCCACTTTAAAACCGTTAGCTAATACCGGTCTAAAAATCATCGCTCCGCCTACGCCCAAAACAGAACTAAACACGCCGGCGCCTAACCCGCTGATGAAGTCGAAAAAAATTGATCTCCAAGAAAAGCTCAACTTTTACGA
>CAMZEO010000117.1 GCA_947305735.1 uncultured Planctomycetales bacterium
GTCATTAATCGGGCGCGGGACGCCGGCGTTTCGGTAACGGACGTTTTAAAAACGTCGCAACGATCCAATCGCGACTCGTCTAAATTGAAAACCGAGGGCGCCAAAATTTCTCGTAGGAACTCCGATACGGGAGCGAACGTTCCTTCCGGAGATTTTTCTTCAGGCGGATCTCGAAAAAGGAATTATCGAGATAGGGATTCAGACGGACAAGAAAATCGAAACAGGAAGAATAACAATGATTCGCGACGTTCTCGTAATCATTTTCAGTCTTCAGACGACGATGATTACTCCTACGTTTCGAGAAGTCGCGGTCCGAAGCAACCCAAGAAGTCTAACGTTTCGGTAACTCTTGCTCGCGTCAACGATATTGTTATTGAAACGCCGTGCACCGTGCGAGATTTCTCCGAGGCTACCGGTATTGGCGTGGCTGCCGTTATCAAGGAATTGATGAAGATGGGGATGATGAAAACCACGAATCAACCCCTTGATTCCGAAACGATTCAGCTTTTGATTTTGTCGTTTGAACTTAAGGCGACGGTTAAAGAACAGGCGTCTTTGGAAGAGCAGTTTGTCGATTCCGCTTTCAACGAAGCCGATCCTCCCGAGTCCCTTGTTCAGCGCGCTCCCGTTGTGACTTTTCTTGGACACGTGGATCACGGAAAGACTTCATTGCTGGATCGTATTTTGCATCTGCATGTCGTTTCCGGCGAGAAGGGCGGCATTACGCAACATATTCGGGCTTATCGCGTTCAGACGGAGAAAGGCGACGTAACGTTCGTGGACACTCCCGGACACGAGGCCTTTACGGAAATGCGAGCGCGAGGAGCTAACTGTACTGATATCGCCGTGTTAGTAGTCGCGGCGGACGACGGCGTGATGCCCCAGACGGAAGAAGCGATTAGTCACGCAAAGGCCGCGGGAGTTCCTATTATTGTAGCTCTCAACAAAATGGATCTTCCCGGCGTTAAACGCGATAAGGTTATTCAGGAGCTTGCGAATAACGATCTTACGCCCAGCGAATGGGGTGGAGACGTCGAAGTTGTGGAGACGAGCGCCGTTACCGGTATGGGTATTGACAACCTTCTTGACACGATTTTAACTGTTGCGGAACTTAGCGAGCTGAAAGCAAATCCAAACCGCGCTGCAAGTGGCGTCGTTTTGGAAGCGTCTCTTCAGTCCGGCGAAGGCGTCGTTTGTAAGGCGCTTGTTCAAAACGGTACTTTGCGTAACGGAGACGTCGTGCTTTGCGGCGCTTCTTTTGGTCGCGTTCGTTCGATGACCGACACGCTTGACGTTCGCAAACGTATTAAGGAGGCTGGACCGAGCGTGCCTGTTTCTTTGACGGGACTGGACGTTGCGCCGGAGGCCGGAAGCAAGTTTGTTGTTTTGGAAGACGTTTCCATTGCGAGACAAATTGCGGAAGAGCGCGCGAAAAGAGCTCGTGAAATTGAGCTTGCCGGAAGTCCTTCTCATGTGACGTTGGAAACGCTTTTTGAGCGCATGAATTCCGCCAAGTCTCAGCAAACGTTGAACGTGATTATTCGCGCGGACGTTCGCGGATCTATCGAAGCAATTCGTAAGGAATTGAGCAAACTCGAACATCCAGAGGTTAAGGTCAAGATTCTTCAGGCGACAGTAGGCGGCATTACAGAGGCCGACGTTTATCTTGCCGACGCGTCCGATGCCATCGTCGTCGGTTTCAACGTGGTGCCCGACGAAGGCGCTCGCGCTTTGGCGGAAGCGAAAAAAGTTCAGATCCGTCGTTACGACATCATATACAAGTTGTCGGAAGACATTAAGGCGGCTCTCGAGGGAATGCTTAAGCCGGTCGAACAGGTTAAGGAACTTGGCAGGGCTGTCGTCAAGCGTACGTTCAATATTAGTCGAGTTGGCGTTATCGCGGGTTGTAGGGTTCTTTACGGCGTTATTGAACGGGACTGTCAAATTCGGGTTATTCGCGACAGTCGTATAATTGGCGAGTACTCCCTTGACACTCTGAAACGAGAGAAGGACGACGTAAAGGAAGTTCGCGAAGGTTACGAGTGCGGCATTAAGCTTAAGAATTATAACGACGTCAAAGAGGGCGATATCCTCGAAGCTTACAAAATTGAGGAAGTTGCTCGCACCTTTTGACGAAAGTGGCGCGGCGAGGGTGAAAAGTGAACGCGTTTTCTTTTTCACTCCCGCTATTTGACGAGTTTCAGAGGATAAAGGTGAAGATGGCCTCAAGGAGAACGTTAAAAGCTGCGGAAGCGATACGAGAAGTGGTCGCGACCTCGATTTTGACAGATCTAAAAGATCCGCGCGTTGAATTTGTAACGATTACAAAAGTGGAAGTTTCAGCTGATATGCGTTCTGCGAAAGTCTATTTTATGACTCGTGGGAACGAAGCGAAGGAGCGAACCGCTCTCAAGGGGTTGCAGAGCGCCGCCGGTTTTTTACAACAGAAGTGCGCTAGACGTATTGACGCTCGTTATACGCCTACTTTGCAGTTTCTCGTAGACGAAGGCGTTAAGAATCTGATCGCGGTTACGCAGATTTTGGCGGACGAACACTTGAAGAATGTTTCTTCCGCTGAAGCTGTCGATGGCGGCGGGAATGATTTGGACGACGACGGGTGTTTGAATACTAAGCGTTAGATTCTTGTCAGGTTCGTTTAGGCGCGTTTCTTTTGGTGCTTGAGGGCGAGGGCGCGAGTACTTAGAGTTTTCTTATCTCTATCTTGCTTGTTGTTTGGAAAGAATTATAAAGTTCGGACGGTGATAAAATGGCTGCGCGTCAGAAAAAGGACGTAAAGACTTTTTTTAAGAAACTTAGAAAACGTTATCCGAATGATCCGGCGGTTTTGTCTCGCGATCGTAAAATTCTTGAACATCTCGTTTTCGCGCTTTTTTTGGAAAACGCGACTTTTAAACAAGCCCGCGCGGCTTTCGTTGAATTGCAACGTTATTTTATTGATTGGAACGAAATACGCGTTTCGACCGCGAATGAAATTGCGGCGGTAATTGGCAATATTCCGGATCCCGCGACGTCAGGCGTGAGACTAAGATGGTTGCTTCAGATGATCTTTGACAAGACCTATCAGTTCGAGTTGGAGGATTTTCGAACTAAGGGACGCGAGGAGATTCTTGAGTTTTTGAAGTCGGTTAGTTTTTCGACTTCTTTTATGAGCGACTATACGGTCTTCTTTGCTTTTGGCGGGACGGACGTCCCTCTTGACGAAAATTCTCTCCGCGTGCTGCGCTTGCTCGGTTATGTTTCGGTGGTTGACGGGAAAGAGGTTGTTCCCTGTCTTGAAGGAGCTTTTAGCGAAAGTGAAGCGCGCGAGTTTTTTTTCGCGCTCCATGAGTTTGCGACTGAATTAAGTCGCGACGATACTAAGAAAGACGCCTTAAAGTTTTTACTGTCTTTCGACGCTTTTGTTTCGAGGCGTTCCGCAGAGCCCTTAGTTGAATCTTCGACGTCGGATCCGCGCGAGATTGCTCGTCTTCTTTTTAAGCGCGAGCCTCGTCAAAAGAGTAGTTTGCCAACGTCCAACGAAATACTTGATTCTGAAATGGACGAAGACTACGACGAAAAGCGCGACGACAGTCCTTTTGACGATTTCGGCGCGGAGACGCCTGAGGTTGGCGAAAAAGAACGCGTCGGAAACAACGCGAGCGAAGAGGCGTTTATAACAAGTAGAACTACGTCGTATGTCGACAATAGACCGGACGTAAAGGAAAAAACGAAAGAACGAAAAATCGTCCGTAAAACCGTTAAACGGGGAGAATCGGTTGTCGCTTCCGAGTTGACCGGTTCCAGGGAAAAGGTTAACTCTAAATCTGGAAAGTCTCTGTCAGAAGTTCCGGTTGAAGTTGAACCGAAAACGAAGGTTGACGAAGCGTCGGTTTCTCGAGCGTCTAAGAGTGGAAGGAAGAGGGATAAAAATGTTCCTAACGGAGTCAAGGCTTCCCAAGCGACGCAAACGACAAAGCTAAAGGGTGAAACGCCTCTTGAGGAATCGACAACTGTCAAAAAAGGAACAAAAAGAACTAAGAAACGAGCGATAAAGGCTGCTGAAAATTTAAGTAAAGTGGACGGAACGGCAAAGAAAGAGAAGACGTCTTCGAAAAGCGCGAGCGCGTCCGCAAAGGTAAGGAATTCTTCCGCAAACGTTGAGAAAGCCAAAGAGCAGTTTCCTTCTGGTAGAAGGACTAAAAAGGCGATTCTGAACGAAGAGATTGTTTCCGCTCCGTCGAAAAAAACTAAGAGAGGAGAGAAGAAGGACGGTTCTCAAATCTCAACTTCTGTTCGTTCAAAAGTTCAAAACTCCGACGTTGCCCTCAAGAAGACGGCAAAAATCGTAACTCGCGCTCGTAAAGTTGCTTCAGAACCTCCAGACGGACAAAATGTCGACGCGAGGAAAAAAACTGCAAAGCGTTCAGTCGGGAATAGTAAGGGACAGAAAAAAGGCGTCGAGCGTCGTCGTAACTGAGACTCCAATCGGTTGATTCGACAGCGCGCTTATATCTATGTTCGATCTTACGCGTCGGTGGTCTGTCAAGAATGCGTCGTCGTTATGGTTCGCGGCGTTACGTTTTCTGATCCGGTTGTTTTGCGGCGTGTTCCGGAGTTGTGGTCGAAAAAAGAACTCAAACGTTTTGGTTCTTTGGGCGGGCGGCGTCTCTAGAGTAGACGCGTTCGTTTTTGGAACTAAGTCGTTTGATCTGCGAATAGTGTCGTTTTTTATTGAGTTTGAACGACGTCTTGGAATCGAATGAGAGCCGAATGAGAATCGTTGGTCGCGTAGCGTTGGTTTGACCCGCGTTGGAACGCGTCGACTTTTTATGACCAAGCCCTTTTGGAGCGAACCTTTATTCGGAATAGACGTCATGATATTTTTAAGATTTGTCGAGGAGTTTAGATGTCTGGACATTCCCATTGGGCTGGTATTAAGCATAAGAAAGCATTGGTAGACGCGAAACGCGGAAAGTTGTGGAGTAAGCTTGCCAAGGCGATTATTGTCGCCGCAAAGCAAGGCGGAGGAAATCCTGACGAAAATATACGACTTCGCGCGGCAATAGACGAAGCCAAGGCCGTGAGTTTGCCTAAAGATAATATCACGCGCGCCATTAAACGCGGCACGGGCGAATTAGATCCTGTCGAACTTGAGGAGGTTTTGTACGAGGGTTACGGCGTCGAGGGCGTCGCCGTTATGGCTTCGGGATTGACGGATAATCGCAATCGAACCGCTCCTGAAATACGTAAGATCTTCGAAGTTTGCGGCGGTAAAATGGGACAATCCGGTTGCGTTGGCTGGAATTTTGATAGGAAGGGCGTTATAGAAATTTCAGTCGACGCGAAGGGCGAAGAAGAAATGATGGATCTTGCGATTGAAGCGGGAGCCGACGACGTGGAGTCTAATGAAGAATTCCACAAGATTACTTGTTCGCCCGACGCGTTTGATCAAGTGCTTTCGTTTTTGGACAAAAACGGACTGCATCCGCAACATTCCGAAATTACTTATATTCCCCGCGACACGATTGAAATTAAAGACGTCAATACCGCTCGTAAGGCGATGAAACTTGTGGACGCCCTCGACGAGCATGAAGACATTCAAAGCGTTTCCGCTAATTTTGTAATTTCCGACGAGATAATGGAACAGATTGAGGAAGAATGACGCCGTTTGGGTAAACGAACGGTTAGCTTTCGCGCCTTTATGTGGCTAAGTTGGTTGCGACGGTTAATGAGGCGCGTTCTTCCGCGCTTTTTTCCCTTAAAGCATTGCGTCGCCGAAAGCGGGTTCTTTCGGCGATTTCTGCGTTTTAGACGATTTATATTAAAGAGACGATGAAACGTCGCGATCATAAGCGTTTAAACGTTAACGCGCCTGTCGTTTCGCTTTTTATCTCGGCGGTTTGCGGGGTTTTGTTAGACTCGCGATTCTCTCCCGGTCTTGTGTTTTGGCGTCTGTTTTTTGGTTTTTCAGTTATTGGGATTATTTGTACTTTTTCGATTAGAGCGGTTCATTATCTATTTCACCGTCAAGATATTGAAAAAAACGACGGCAATAACGCCCCGTTTTTTTTTAAACGCTATCGCAAGGTTGCGTCGATTGTTTATTTTAAGTTTCTGTATGGCAATCTATTTTGCTGGGTTGCGGTTGGAGCTTTTTTTGGCTATAGGCACGACGCTTATGTTAACTACTACCCGGCGCGCGAGATTAGTCGGCATATTGTAAAAGACGGTTCGCCTTATTCGTTGGAGCTTAGAGTAAGAAGCTCTCCGTATGTTTATGTTTCGAACGAATACGCGCGTCCAATAGGCGGGAGTATGCGCGTCACTCGTTTTATCGGCGACGTTTTGCTTGTGAAAAATATTGACGAGTGGGAGCCTTTCACGGGACGAGTGGCCGTAACGATAGACGGAAAAGCTTCTTTCATAAGAATTGGAGATAGAATACGCGTTACGGGAAGACTTGCCCATCCGGGGAAAAAGGGAAATCCAGGCGATCTTGATCTAATAAAATACTATCGATATCAACGTATTTTGACGACTCTTTCCGTCGCGTCAGTCGAAAACGTGGAAGTCGAAAAGGAGGACTTTTACTCAACGCGGATAGCGGAGGCAAGGTTTTTTGAAACGCTTAGAAAAAGAGCCGGATCAGTCTTAAGCGAGCGTTTGTCCTCTCGCAACGCCGCCGTCGCGCGCGGCATGACTCTTGGTTTTCGCAACGACGTCGACGAACAAACCAACGATTCTTTTCGTAAAACTGGAACTATTCATCTGCTTGCAATATCAGGTTTGCACATTGCGCTTGTCGTTGGGGTCTTCGTGTTTATTTTACGCAGAATAGGGATCCCATGCGTCGCGACTTCTATTGCGACGATAATATTGACAGTGTTTTATCTTTGCCTTACCGATATGCGCGCCCCTGTCATTCGAGCTTCAATTTTAATTATTACGCTTTGCGTTGGCGTGTTGTTTGGGCGACGCGGAACGGCGCTAAACACGCTTGCGTTTGCCGCGCTTCTCATATTGGCGATAAATCCTTGCGAACTATTTCAACTTGGAGCCCAGTTATCCTTCCTGGCGACGGGCGCGTTTCTTTGGTCCGGAAGCTCGAGCATTCGGGAAAAAGCCGATTCTAATTCTTTTCGACGGCAATATGTCAAAGAACGAAATCGGGACATGAAAGAATCGAAAAGACAGAGAAAGACGACGAAGCCGCGAAGGGAAACGCTTGATAGAGAAGAAAACGTCGGTCGCGAAGATACGGCGATTCCTTTGACAAGGTTTTATCAATCAATATTTCGTCGAATCGTCAAAGCTCTTTGGAAGAAAACGTTTGCGGTTGTTAAAGCCGGTTGGCGCATATGGATTGTCAGCGCTCCCCTGTTGTTGGGGACGACTAATCTTTTTACTCCCCGTGCTTTGGTCGCCAATCCGTTAATCTGGTTGCCCGCGACCGTCGCTTTATTATTGGCGTTTTGCCTGATTTTTGTAGGACTGATTGTCGACGTCTGTTCAGGTCGTTTAGAATGGTTGGCGTCGCTTCTCGGCTATGTAACGAACGCGGTCTATAACTTCTTTTTAGGGACGTTAGATTGTATGGCGTCTCCAAGTTTCGCGTCGTTTCATATGGCGGCTCCGCCGACATGGTTGCTTTGGTGTTTTATATTCCGCTTGTTTTTTGGACCCTTTTTCCTTCTTTACGTCCCAGGAAAACATTTTTGTTTGTCGCGTTCGCGGCGTGGCTGACTTTGGCGACCTCTTCATATGCTTTTGGGCGCGCGTATTTCCGTAACAACCGTATGTTGCGCGTCGAGGTCGTTTCCGTTGGACATGGTTGCGCGGTTTTGGGCTTTTTTCCGGACGGTCGTTCTTTTCTATACGATTGCGGAAGTCTTTCCAATTCTCAACGCGCCGCCGAATTAGTCGCGAAAGAGTTGTGGAATTCTCATAGAAATCATATCGACGTCGCGTTTGTTTCTCATGCGGATTTTGACCACTACGGCGGAATTAGTCCTTTAATTGATTTGGTTACTATTGATCGTCTTTGCGTTTCTCCAATGATGTTTCAAAAGGAAAGCGCGAAATTGTCCGAGTTGGAAAGAAAAGTTAGAAAGAAGGGAATCCCAATAGAAAAAGTGTCTGGAGGAGAATCGCTGGAAAAATACGGCTTTCCCGAATTGTCGATTCTTCATCCCGCAGTTGACGACTCGACCGAACTTGACGCCGAATCTAACGCCAACAGTTTGGTCGTCGTAGTTAGCTACGGAGGACGCCGCCTTATGTTTCCGGGAGACCTTGACGCTCCCGACGCCAAATTTCTTTTGCAACCCCCTTTGTCCATGGATGTGGTCTTGGCTCCGCATCACGGGGGAAAATCAGATAATTGGGAGGATTTACTGAGGTGGACCGCGCCAAAGTGGATTATCGTTAGCGGCGGAACGTTTCAGCGCGACCGTAATGCGGAAAAAGAACTGCGGAACGCTGGTTATTGTCTGTTGCATACGCTTGACGACGGACTTATTCAAGTTGACGTCCAATTGTCTCGATTGTCCGATTCTTCTCGAGGTAAGATGAAAATACGTTCTTATCGGACGGAAAAACTGTATGAAAGCGAGGAAGGAAGATAATAAATAATTGAAACTTCGAATTTTTTCGAAGTCAGTTTTACAGTTTGAATAGGCGACGCGCGGTTTCAAGGAGTTTGGACTCCGTTCCGCTTTCAGCCTCCGCTCGCAAGGACGCGGTCGGCGAGTGAAGCAACTTGTTGACGAGTCGTTCAAACGCGTAACGTATCTCTTCTTCAGCGCGTTGGTCGCAGGAAATTTTATGAAGAAGACGTTCGACCTCGACGTCCTTGATTTTATACCAACTCTCCCTCAATTTGCGTATTGCGTCGATTGATTTTCGCGAGTTCGTTTTTGAAATGAATAGGTTGGATTCTTCCTCGATTATTTTCAACGCTTTGGGAATGTCCCGGTCGCGCAGTTCTTTGTTGCGCGAACAAGCGGTTTCGAGATCGTCCACGGTATAAAGGTAGACGTTGGGCAAAGTTCCGATTTTAGCGTCAATATTCCTGGGAACGGAGAGATCCAGTATAAAAAGAGGTCGGGCGTTTCGCGACGGTTTTGAACGCTCTCGAAATTGATCGAAGGCGACGACTGGTTCGGACGCGCCCGTCGCGCAAATGACGAGATCTGCGGAAGAGAGCTCTTCAAATCGACGATTCCAGTCGACGACGATTCCGTCAAAAGCGTTTGCGAGTCTTTCCGCTTTTTCGCGACTCCTGTTTGCGACGGCGATCGACTTGGCCCCGTAATCGGCGAGGTATTTTAACGTTTCCTCCGCCATTTCGCCGGCGCCAAGCACAAACGTTTTTTTATCGTTTAAACGTTCAAAAATATTTAACGCAAAGTCTACTACGGCGACGCTGGGAACGCTCACTCTTCGTTTAAAAATTTCGGTTTCGACTGACACGCGCTTAGCCGTTTTAAAGGCGCTCTGAAAGGCGTGGTTTAGAATTGGTCCCGTCGTGTTCATGCGAACGGATAATTCGTACGCTTTTTTCATCTGAGAAAGAATCTGGGGTTCCCCCAAAATCATACTGTCAAGGCTGGACGAGACTGAAAAAAGATGCGCGATCGCTTCAAATTCGTCCAAACAATGAAAGTAACGTTCGTACTGTTCAGGTTGCGGAGCGGGAACGTCTTGTTTGTGTCGAGGAGCCACTAAATAAGGGAAAACGTCGTTATACGAGGGAATAACGTCGACGCTTTCCGACGCGACGTATAATTCGGTTCTGTTGCACGTGGATACAAACGCCGCTTCCACGTCGGGATATTGGGCGCGCCAAAGATTTAAAGCCTCTTCCGCTCCGCTAGCGTCAAAGGAAAAAAGTTCGCGGATTTCGATAGGTGATTTACGACTGTTGAGACCGATAACTCGAATCGGCATAAAACTGCTCCTTGGCAAGCTCCTGAATCGGCAAGGGGAAACTGACGAATGAACGAGCGACAAGCGTTATTGACCGTCGTCGTTCTCTCTTAGGAGAACGCTTGAGCCGATTTGTGGTAAAGCCGAGTCGTCCGACGAGACGAACTCCGTTTTTGATTCCGGATAATATCGACCGCGCCAGTGTCCCTTATTGGCAAACGCCGCGAACAAAAGGAGAACGACGAGCGCCACGCAACAAATGAAAGAGAGCGTCGCGTCGTTCGCGTTAATATCTTGCCTTTTTACCAGAATTCTGTAGATTCTCGACGACAACGCGACGAAGAATAAAAAAGTCGCGCCAATAATTACGGGGTCTTCTCGCGCCGGAACGCGGACGGAACTATCGGCGACGAAAGTTTCCAGGTAGAAACCGCAAACGACCCCGATTCCAAGGAAGAGGACGGCGACGTTTGTGGAGTGTCTTGTGGCGCAACCCAACCATTCAAGCGTGGGCAGCGTAAATTTTGAAGAAAATATTTTGCGCTTGAGACGATAACGCTGTAGGAGAAACATTGCTCCCGAGATAGCTCCCAAAAAAGAAACAAGCGTCGCCAACAACAGCGTTCCCGCATGAATTGTCCGAATAATTCGACACGTCGCGTTTGCTGGAAAAACGACGTTGGTCGCGCTCAGCCCCAGCGTCAGCGCCGTAAAAGTTAAAGGATATAAAAAAAGTCCAAATTGAAATTTGGGATAGAACAGGCTTAAGTACGCTTGGACAAGAATCAGTCCAAACGCCAGCACGTAAAACCAACCGCTCGCGCTCGAAAAAAAATGATCGTTCTGAAGAAGATCGTTTCTGCAGAGCGAGACGCAGTGAACGACGATTCCAAAAAAAAGAAAAATGAACGCAAGAACTCGCCAAATCAAACGTTGCGTGAATCGAAACCTGAGCGCTTCAAGCAAAAACGCGAACGCGTAACAGGAAAAAAAACAAATAACTTCAACGTCCCTTAACATTTTGACTCCAAAATGTCGGCTGGTTGCGATTGTTGCGAAGTTCGCGTCGTTTTTGCAAGGAAAACGTCTTTTACAATTCCCGCGCCGATAGCGGTAAGAATTGGCAAGAACACTTCCAGGGGAGCCCGCATTCTCATATTAGTCCAGTAGATCAAATGGGGCGTTTGGACGGAAAGAATTAAGAGAAGCCCCCAAAGAAACGGCGTTTCCGTAAAGGCGCGACGGGCTGGGCGTCCGAATATACGGAGCAGCCCGATAAGCGCGAAAAAGAATTCAAACGCGTAAAAACAACCAATCGCGCGTCTGGCGTAAGTCGTCGGGGAACAACTATTGCTCTCGTTGGGATTAGAGAGTTGTTCGACGTTGTTGGGAACGAGTCTCCAAAGCTCCCCCGCGCGGATGAAACAGGAATAAACGAAGGTTTGCGGCGACGAAAAAATTGTTTTTCGCGCTTCTTGACGCGTCCATTTATCTTGGAAAAGCTCCGCTTCTTTCGTATGTTCTTCAATACTGTTCTTTTTCAACGCGTCTAGATAATTTTTTTCGCGTTGCTCGTGAAAGCGTCGCGGGTTCCAGAGGGTCCAGGGACTTGCGGTTCGGTAATGACGATACAATTCCGGATTATTGGCCAGATAAAGAGTGTACCCTCCGTGCGTGGTCGTCAGTATCGGTCGACGAAACTCGCGAAGATTTCTGACCAGCCAAGGAACGTCGACCGCCGCCATACCCGCAAGCAAAAACGCTATATTAAACAGCGTTTTAGAAACGCGCGGTTTCGGGGAGGTCGCGACCTTTCTATGAACGAGAAAGTCGGAAAGCGCGACGGCGGGCGCGCAGAACAAAACCAGGCCCGCAAAAACAAAAAAAGTCGGTCTGCACAACGTCGATAATCCAAAAAGGATTCCAAGACCGAGATAAAAAACGCTGCTTAGTCGGGAATTTCGCTTTTGGACGCAAACAACAATTGTCGGCAATAGCGCGGCGGCAAAGAAAGCGGCAAGGGTTTCGGTCATTACAAGTCGGGACTGTTGTAAAAGAATCGGATCGACAGCGACCAGGAGTCCGGCGAACGCGGCGGCGCGCGGAGAAAGATCGGCGAGGAGCGCGGCGCGGTAGACCAGCAAAACGGTCGCCAAACCGAGAACCCAGTGCCAAAGAGCGATAGAGGCGTTTCGGGACAACGCCAGGCTGGACGACAACGTTCTTTCCGCGTTTTTGCCCGTAGAATGATTGGGGGAAATCTGGAAAAACGAGAGGTATTTCAACGTCAGCGGGTAGAGAGGAGGGCGAAAAGCCGTCGCTTGAGTTTTCGTCCCGAATACGCCGTAAGAAGACCAGTTCTCAGCCAGTCGAGCGTAATCGTCCGGATCGTCGTTAAAAGAAGAGAGAGACGCAAAGAGAACTCCCCCGCGAATAATTAACGCGAGGATCAAAAGACCGAGCAGGGGAGAACTCTTGTGATTAACCGCGCCGGATTGTCGCTCGAATGACTCCATTATGAACTTCCCGGATAATAAAAACAAGGCAAAAGACTGCGGCGTCGAAAAATGTCGACTGAATATTACCGCTTTTGGGCGCCAAAAATCGAGTTGGCAAAGTTGATATATTGTTCCCAATCGAAATCGGTAACGTCGTGCTTGCCGGTTCGTCTGTGGTAACGAATGGTCGAACCGACGGAAACGTCGACGT
>CAMZEO010000118.1 GCA_947305735.1 uncultured Planctomycetales bacterium
TTACTTCGTCGCCCGGATTCAGAAATGATAACGCGACAAGCAACAATCCCCCGCTAGTTCCGCTAGTAACAAAGACTTTTCGATCAGAATCGTGATATTTGGCGTCGACGTCGTTTTGGATACGATCAATTAAAACCTTCGCGCCCTGAGTTGGCGTGTAGCTACTCTTACCAGCGTTAATAGCCTCAATCGCTCCTTGCCGCGCCTCTTCGGGCATATCGAAATCTGGTTGTCCGATCGATAAATTAATCGGATTCTCTAATTTTGCGCCAAGATCAAAAACTTTACGAATACCGGAAGATGAAAATGTACGCGACCGATCTGACAACCAACTATCAAGCATATTCAGACTCCTTCAAACGTCTATGCTAAACTACAGCGTTCAAATTGAAACAAACCAAATGTAAAGACCCGCCGAAAAAGCAAAAGCGTCTCTTGATCAGGGTGTGTTTCTTACAAAACTCTATGCCAAAAAGCGTCGTTGTTACGCGGCATTACCGACCGTTTGATTCTATCAAAAAAAATTTTGGCGTCGATAGACTCCGAATATTTTACTAAACGGTAGATTCTAATTCACGGATTCCGACAGTATCATTTCGATAACAATCAATCGTCGCTATTTCCGATACTTGAAACCAAGATTCTTTTCTGTTAGGATTAAAAACATACTTGAAGAGTCGAAGTCAAAATACGTATGTCAAGTTTGTTTTTCATTGCTTGTAAAAGACGGCAATAGTCGTTGTTTTTTACTTAGAGCGTTTCCTCCTCTGGACTAAGACGCTTTTTATTTGTCCCAAGCCTATTGGAAAGCCATGATGGAACTCCTGAAATCTTTTTTTAAGTCTTTGTTTTCTTTCGCGTCATTGATAACGTTTTTTTTTGTCAGTTATGCCGTTAGCGCCGAGGATCCTTTAATTGTTAACTCGACGATTAACACTCAGAATACGATTCTAAAAATTGACGAACGCATTTACTCCCATTTTCTCGAACATATCTACAATTCCTGCAACGGCGGTCTCTGGGGGGAGCTCGTATGGAACCGTTCTCTTGAGGCGGGTAAAGCGTCCGGATGGAAATTCGAGGAAGGCGTATTGAAACAGGAATCGATGGCAACCGATTGTCGCCAGGTTTTGGGATCCGAGCTTCAGGGAGAATCTCCCTGGACAGATTATGATATTCGAATCTCGGCAAAAAAGATCTCTGGAAACGAAGGATTTCTTATTATGTTTCGGGTTTCGCCGGACGGATCAAGCTATTATTGGCTTAATCTGGGCGGCTGGGGGAATCGATACGTAGCGATTGAGAAAGAAACGCCATCGTCAAACGGTAGACGCGTGATTGGCGGACAAAAAGAGATTCCACCCATTGAAGACGGTCAAGTTTACGATATCCGCGTTTTAGTCGTCGGTCAGAATATAAAAGTATTTGTCAACCAGGAACTTGTTCATGAAATTGTAGATTTTGAGTCTGACGCGCCCAAATCAGGTTGCATTGGAGTCGGAACTTGGGCGACAAAAGCTGAATTTGGCAACATACTTGTTCGTGATTTACGACGACGAAAACTCTTTGATCTTCAGGATTCCGCTTTCGTCTCTTTTCCCCCCGTCGACGTTCGTTACTGGAAAGTTGTCGGCGCGGCGGAAGCGCGAACAGGAGACGCGCGGAATAGTTCGCGTTACGTCCGCTTCAATGGGAATGGTAAATTAAGTCAGGAGAATTTCTCGTTTAGAAAAGGTGAAACGTATGATTACTCGTTTTGGACGCGCGGCAAAGGCGTGGTCGCCCTTAACGTAGGACTTGACCAAAACGAAGAAATACCCATTAACAGCTTTAAAACAGACTCGGCGGAATGGATCAAACAAACAGGCGAATTTACGCTTCCCCAATCAAGCGATTCCGCCTCCGTTTCTTTACAATTTGCTTCCCAACGCAATGAATCAATCGACATTGATCAAATATCAATTTTCCCACGTTCGTGGAAAGAAAATAGCGACGGTCTTCGTCCTGATCTGCTCAAAGCAATCGCCGATATTCGCCCCGCGCTCATTCGTTGGCCGGGAGGTTGCTACGCTTCCGCTTACCGTTGGAAATCAGGTATCGGTTCGCAGGACGATCGCGTGGCTTATCCCATAGAACTTTGGAACGACGTCGACGTTAATTCTTTCGGTATTGACGAATTTATTTCGCTGTGTCGTCGTTCAGGCGCCGAGCCTTTAATGGTCGTTAATGTAGGCACCACCCAATGGATTAACGCCGTCGGCGATCCGAATCTAAAGTCAAACGATTGGCTTCAAGAAGTATGCGATTGGGTTGAATATTGCAACGGAGACAAGTCAAGCAAATGGGGCGCAATTCGCGCCAAAAATGGACGTCCAGAACCTTATCGCGTCAAATACTGGGAAATCGACAATGAAGTTCGTTCGTCCGACACGCCTTCCGACGTTTACGTCAAAATTATCAACGACCTTGTCCCGCGTATGAAGGCGATTGATCCTTCGATCCAAATCATTGCCTGCGGATCTTGGATGGGCGACAGAATGAGATGGGATTCCGATATCGTTAGCGGAACGGCGAAAAATATCGACTTCATTTCGACGCACCGTTACGACAATCCTGATGGGTATGCTTTCAATCCTTGGGACAACGAACGTTTTTTCGAAGCCCACCGCGAAATGATCGCCAAGTCCGACAATCCCAATATCAAAATATTCAACTCCGAATGGAACGCGCAATCGACCGATTGGCGTACTGGACTCCATGCCGGCGGGTACCTCAATTGTTGCGAACGATCCGCAGACGTCGTCGCAATTTGCGCTCCCGCGCTTTTCCTTAGACATAAAACGGCGACAGGATGGGACAACGCGTTTGTCAATTTTGACAATAGCGGTTGGTACCCGGCTCCCAATTATGTCGTTATGAAATTGTGGCGCGACTCCTTTGAACCTAACCTTGTCGAAATGACCTCGGACGCGCCTGAACTTAATGGCGACAATCCCGTTGTTAACGCAATTGCTACAAAATCAGACGACGGGAAGACAATTTGCGTAAAGGTCGTTAATAACACTGAAAGAACAATTCAATTCGAACTATCTTTCGACGAGTCGGTTGATCTTGGAGACGCTAATGTTCTGGCGCAAATCGTAACTCCAAATCTCCAGGAAGGTGAAAACGTCAAAGCGAAATTGCAAAAACGCAATTCTTTTGAGAATCCCAACGCTATCGAGCCAAAAGAATTACCAACAAAGATAAAGGACAACAAATTGTTCTTTTCGGCTGATTCGCTGTCCGCTTTTGTCATAAAGATTGAACTCAACAAAGCGTCGTAATTTTGACTTTTTAGCTCAATGTAACGGGTGGCAACCCTTTTTTAGCGTCAACTTTTTCAACGCCTCTTTGTAAGGCGAGATAGGAAGTTCAAGTGTCTGGTCTTTTTACGCTATACCGCAAGGTAGCGACGCCTGTTGTGATGGCGCTTGGAGTCGTAGTTTTGCTTTACGCGCATAAAGTCTGCGCGCAAAATACGGTTCAAAACGTCAATCAGTTGCTTTTTCACTTCAACCCGTCGCCTGACTACCTTCCGACAAATTCTAAACTGAATGTTGCGGAATACACGACTGTCAACGAGATTCGTTCTCAATTTGCGAATCCGGGAACAGATTTCTCGTCTGCTCCATTATGGGTTTGGAATGATCTATTGACGGAAGATCAAATTCGTTCGACTCTTGCCGACTTGAATCGTCAGAATGTCAATATGGCTTTTGTTCATCCTCGTCCAGGTCTTGCAACCCCGTATTTAAGCGACGATTGGTTTAAACTTTGGGATGCGGCTCTTGACGAAGCGTCAAAACGGAACATGAAGATTTGGATTTACGATGAGAATTCGTATCCTTCCGGATTTGCAGGAGGGTATGTTCCCGACGCTATGCCCGAATCACGAGGTTTTGGTTTCAACGTCGAAGTTTTCGACTCTCTTGTAGACGAAAATGGCGCGTGGCAGGCGGGATCATCCGTAGTTTACGTCGTTGAACAACTTCAAGACGGTTCTACAATTGATCGAACTAAGGAAGTTTTGGAAGCGCGGTCGTCTGAAAAGCCGATTCCCGACAAGTCTGAAAACGGTCTTTGTTGGATCATAGGACGACTTCAGTTAGCCGAGGCTTCTCAGTGGTATGGCGGCAAAACATACGTTAATTTGATGACCAAAGGGGTCTTGGATGCTTTCGTGGGGTTCACTCACGAAGAGTATCGTCGTCGTCTTGGCAACAGTTTTGGAACCCTGATTCCTGGAGCTTTTACAGACGAGCCGCAAGTTGCGTCCGCCGGTATGTTTTCCTGGACGACTGATTTTCCGGAAGAATTCAAAAATCGTCGAGGATATGATCTCATTCCTTGCTTAAGATCCTTAATCGAGCCGATTGGCGACGAATGGAAAAAAGTTCGTTACGACTACTACAAAACTGTTCTTGAGGTTTTTATCGAACGCTGGCATAAACCGCTTGCGGAATACTGCGAAAACGTTGGTTTAGAGTATACGGGACATGATTGGGAACATGAATGGCCTAACGCTCATCACTGTCCGGACAATATGGCGACGGCGTTTTGGCGTCAACGTCCAGCAATTGATTTGCTTATGAATAATTTTTCTCGAGGAACGCATTCTCAATTTGGAAACGTTCGTTCAGTTCGCGAACTCAATTCCGCGACGCGCCAAGCGGGACGTTGCCGTTCAATTTCCGAAAACTACGGAGCCGGGGGGTACGATATTCAATTTGAGGATTTGAAACGGTTAGGCGATTGGTCTTATGCGCTCGGCGTAAATACAACGGATGAACATCTCTCTTACGTTTCAATTAGAGGCGCCCGTAAACACGACCATCCTCAAACGTTTTCATACCACTCCTCTTGGTTTGAACAGTATTCAAAATTAGAAGACTATTGGACTCGTCTGTCCTATCTTTTGTCTCGCGGAGAATTGTCGCGGGATCGCGTCTTGATCATCGAGCCAACTTCTACCGCTTGGCTGTATCAGACAAATGCCGGCGCGGAGAACAACGGTAAAAAAGATCGTATTGGCAACGAATTTGCCGAGCTTTTGAACAAGTTAGAAGCCGCGCAACTCGATTATGATCTTGGTTCAGAGGATATTATAATTAGAGTCGGAGACGTTAGAGACGATAAGTTTGTCGTAGGGGCGGCGGCGTACGCGACCGTCGTGCTACCCGCTTCCGTTGAAACTCTTGACGCTAAGACACTCGATCTTCTAGCGCGCTTCGCCGCGCAAGGAGGTCGCGTCGTTTCACTCAACGCGCAATTGTCGCTTGTTAGCGGAAGAGAAATCAGCTCTGTCGACGAACAATCGCGCGAAAATATTAATCGCGTCAAAGATGCATGGATAGTTAAAACGGTCGACGAATTGATCCCAACCTATCAACAAAAGCAAGCGATCGCCGTTCGACCTTCTTGCAATGCCGAAAACGTCTTTCACCAACTTCGTGAGACAGAAAACGGCGCGATTCTTTTCATTTGCAACATCGATCTCCACGATCTTGCCGAGGGAGAAATCGTCTTGAACGAACGTTGGAAATCTCGTCAAGTTGAAGAATTCAATCCTTTAACAGGCGAAATTAAGCCGTACGTTAACGTCGATGGAGACAAGCTCCAGTTTCAACTCCCCCCGTGTTCTTCTCTTTCGCTGGTATTTTCCAATGAAGATCGTTGCCTCTTGCCTAAGACGACCGCCAACATAGTCAAACGCGTCGACCCCTGGCTCCTCGGCGATAGTCTTGTTTCTATTAAGCCTTGCGACGACAACGTATTGGTTCTCGACTACTTGACAGTCAAACTTCAAGGAGAAACTCTTGAAAACGAATATTTCTATCGCGCAAACAGTTGGTTTTGGAATAAAAAGGGATATCCAATGTCTCCTTGGGACAACGGGGTTCAATTCAAGGACGAATTAATTTCCAAGCGTTTTGACGACGAATCTGGATTTGAGTTAATCTATCAATTCAAAAAATCGGACGACGTCGTCAGCGATCTTCGTTTTGTCGTAGAAAATCCTGATATGTTTGAAGTTTATTGTAATGGGCAAAAAATTGAACGTATTCCCAACGCTTGGAAATTTGATCGTTCTTTTGGAGTGTTCGATATTTCCAGAACTGCGCAATCAGGCGAAAACGTCATTAGACTTGTCGCGGCAAAATCAACAATTTTTACCGAGCTAATGCCCGCTTGGGTTATCGGTTCATTCTCTCTTAACTCCACTTCCCAAGGCTTTGAAATTGTTGCCGATAAAGGTCTTTCTTTTAAAGCCGGTTCCGAAGACTCCAACAAATCTCTTCGCGCTTCATCAGCTATTGAAAAAGTCGCTTGGCTGTCTTCCGGAGTCAATTTTTCCGATAAAGATGATCGCGCGCCGTCGATTTCTTTCCAATTTCAGGAAGCATCGACAATCAAGGCCATGCGCATTTGGAACTATTGCGAAGCTAATCTTACAAGACGCGGAGTTAGATTTTTCGAAATTAAGGCGTTGAATGCCGACGGCTCTAGTAAAGATCTTCCGGGAATTCCCACCTCGTATGAACTGCGTCCAGGAGACACGTACGCTGAAGTTATCGAATTCCCAAATGAATTGTCTTTCGAAAAAGACGACCGGCTTCTATTCGTTATTAAGGCGAATTGGAACGGAATAGAATACCCAATCCCCGAATCCTTTGTAGGAACGACTAAAGCGGACAATGATAACGCGTTTGTCGGTTTGGCGGAAGTTCAATTTCTTGATTCCGACTCTAACGTTGTGAAAGTCGGAGCTTCCGCGTCTAGCGAATTGGTTTACCGAAGTCATGATCGCCGGGCTCAATTTGCCGGGGACGGCTCCGGTCTGGAAGATCGCCGCGAGGGTTGGGCGGCGCATGGACGCCCCTTTTACGCAGGCGCGGTGGATTACCAATTCGAACTGAATTTAACGGACTTTGCCAACCAAGAAGTATACTTTGTCATGCCAGGCAATGATCGTCAATGGCGAGGAGCCGTAGCCGCGATTCTCTTTAACGACAAACAAATTGGTTCTATCGGTTGGGAGGGAGAAAGCGTCAATTTAACCTCTTCCATTGAAGATGCGCTCGCGGCGCGGGAGAAAACGGCGTTGCTATCCATTCGTATCTACGGAACGCCCAAGAATCTGTTTGGTCCCCACCACGCGGGGCAACTTCGCGGTTCCGCGTGGCCCGGTAGCTTCCACGACGCACCAGTCAAACAACCGGCCGGCTCAAGTTACGACGTTATTGAATACGGTTTATATCGCTATTAGTCAAGAGTTCTGTCGAAAGCGTTAGTTTTCGACGTTTAATCTTTTCTCGCCGCGTCGACTTTTTTCGACGCGGCGAAGTCCCTTTGTCATTTGAAAGAGCGTCTAATGAAAAAAATACTGCTACTTTTTGCCATCTTTTCTTTTACAGCATCTGCCCTGCTTGCGACGGACATAAAATTTTTTGGTAAAACTGACAAAAACCCGTTGGAGTATCAACCAGGCGAAACGATGACTTTTACCGTTCAATATTTTGAAGACGGTCAGTTAGTCGATGGTAAAAACCTTTCTTGGAAGCGGACTGGCGACGACGGTAAAGTCGAAGAAGGGACGGCTGTTTCCGATTCTGCCGAACCTCTTAAGATTGAGACGTCGCTTGACGTCCCAGGATTCGTTCGTATTCAAGTTTTTCCGATGGATGACCAAGGCAACCGACTTTGCAACGAACACGACGAAGCAGTCCAATTTAACGGGGGCGCTGGAGTTTTGATCGATCAGATCAAGGGAATTCCGGAACCAGACGACTTTGATTCTTTTTGGGATCGCCAAAAAGCGATTCTCGCGCAAGTTCCCATAAAAGCCGCTCTCACGCAAGTTGACAGTAGCGATGAAAACGTTCTCGTTTACGACGTAAAAGTAGATTGTTCAGGTCTTGCTCCTGTTTCCGGTTATCTTTGCATGCCTAAAAACGCGAAAGAAAAAACGTTGGCGGCGCGAGTCCAGTTTCAAGGTTATTCGGTATCGCCGGTCTCTCCTAACACTAGTTGCGGCAAGGATCAAATTTGCTTCACAGTTAATTGCCACGGCATGCTCAACGGTCAGACGGCTGAATACTACCAAACGCTTCAACGCACTTTTCTAGCGTCATACGGTTTTTCGCCCGAACAAAACAAGAATCCGGAATCTTGCTACTGGTGCGGTATGATGATGAGAGCAATGCGCGCTTTGCAATACGTCAAAACGCTTCCCGAATGGGACGGAGTGAATTTGACAACAGAAGGCGGCAGTCAAGGCGGAATGCAATGTTTGACGGTTGCCGGACTTGATCCCGACGTTACTCGCGTCAATGCGACGATTCCTTGGTTCTGCGACGTTTCAGGCGCGGAAGTCAGCGGTCGGGTAGACAGTTGGTTCATGCCGTCTTGGGTTGACGGTTTAGGTTATTTTGACACGGCCAACCACGCCAAACGCATTAAGGGATCCGTCTTCATTTATGCGGGACTCGGCGATTATGTTTGTCCTCCATCGGGAGAAATGGTTCTTTACAATGCGATTAAATCAGAAAAAGAACTGCTCTTCCGCCAGGGACGCACTCACGGTTATGAAATGCCGAACGGCGACGGTTTTACGTTGAAATCCGCGGCTTCCGAATGAATGGAAACGTCTAGAAAATCATCGTTTTTCATAATACTTGACTCTAATTATGCAGAATTATATAATCCGCGACTAACGCGTCGGGAACAGTGAATAGTTTCCTTTGCGCTCGTTGCTTGTTAACGCAGATATTGGACTATTACAAAAATGAAAGGATTTGACTATGAAAAGATTTTTATTTTTAATCTCGACTCTCCTTGTCGGCGCCACCGCGGCGTTTGCACAAGACGACGCTCGTTTTAAAATCGGTTCCAACGACGTATTTAAAGGCCCGGTCGGTTTGCAAATGTATAGTTTGCGCGACACGTTCTCGCAAGACGTTGAAAAGGGATTCGATATTGCCGAAGGTTTTGGATTTGGTTACGTTGAGCTAGCGGGACGTTATGGTATGGAAATTGACCAGATGGTGGCAAAGCTTAAAGAACACCATCTCACCCCGATTGCCGGACACTGGGACTTCAACCTCTTCAAGACGGACCCAGACGCTGTGGCTAAAGAAGCGAAGGCGCTTGGTCTCAAATACGCCGGAGTCGCTTGGATTCCTCATAACGGCGATTTTGATGAAGATGACGTAAACGCCGCGGCAGAAGTTTTTAATAATGCTGGTAAGGTTTTGGAAAAGTACGGTTTGGGATTCTATTATCATAATCACGGATACGAGTTCCTTCCCGCTGGCAACGGCAAAACGATGTTTGATCTTCTTGTGGAACACACCGATCCAAAATATGTTTCTTTCCAAATGGACGTCCTTTGGACGGTGTTTCCAGGACAAGACGCCGCCGCCCTTCTCCGCAAGTACCCGGATCGTTGGTCCTTGTTTCACCTGAAAGATCTTAAAAAAGGCGTCGAAGGTAATAACTCCGGCGGAACGAGCGTTGAAAACGACGTCGCGCTAGGTTCCGGTCAGGTTCCCTACGCCGAAGTTCTTAGAGCCGCTCAGGAAGTTGGCGTTAAGTATTACTTTATAGAAGACGAATCTCCGCGCGTTATCGAGCAAATTCCGCAAAGTTTGAAGTTTTTGGAAACAGTTAAATGGTGATCCGTTAACTAATTTACGCAATATTTGAAACAGAAAAAGGAACATGGTTGCCAATCGTGTTCCTTTTTTATTCGAAGTTATTCGCCACAAATTCCAATTATTATCCTGAAATCCAATGCGTCGTTCCGCCCTTTCCTTCTTTCTTAACTTTGATTCGAGCGACTCTTTCAATTTCGATCGTTACACGGTTATTTTAGCCAACGGGGCATTTCCCTCTTCATCAACAGCGCTCCAATGTTTTTTTAAGGCGTCCCGATTAGTATGTTGCGACGGGGCCGCAGGTTCAGCTTGCGCGCGCGGACGCTTTCCAGATTATGTTGTCGGAGATTGCGATTCAATATCTAACGAAGCGAAAAAAATAATCGGGAACCGAATAATTTGTGTTTCTGAACAAGAAACCAACGATCTAAATAAAGCGTTTCGCTTTTGCCTCTCTCGAAACTGGCGCGACATAATAATCTTGGGCGCCACTGGCAAACGCGAAGATCATACGTTGGGCAACATCTCATATTTAGTCGATTTTGCCCAAGATGCTGAAGACATAATTATGGCAACGGACGACGGTGTTTTTTACGTGCTTTTGAAACCGGAAGTTATTAAAACGAAACCTGGTTCTTTGGTTTCCATATTCTCATTCGATCCAAATCAAGAAATAACTTCTCAAGGTCTGAAGTATCCGTTAAATAAACTGAGATTGAAACGTTGGCATGCCGCCTCTTTAAACGAAACCCTTGGAGACTCTTTTTCTCTTCAGTTTGATCCGACGTCTCCTATCTTATTGTTTACTGCCTTTAAAAAATTAGGAATGAAGGAAGGAGTGTTGGTGGATATCAATGAATGGAACGAAGAAGTTAAAGCGTATTGCAAACCCATTGACGAGTTTGAAAGATTACTTATCCGCAACTATTACAAAGATTTTATCAATAAAGAAAAGAGTTCGGAGGAAAGGTTCAAAGCAGGATTTAAAGCCGCGCTTCTGGCTCTCGTTGACGAAAAAGGAAAAACATTTCTATCGGAACAAGACGAAGAAGTAATCAGAAAGGCTTCTTTTATGCCGTTGGCGAGAGTGTTCAAAGTTGCTCTAAATTTGCCGTACAACATCTAATCAACCAACCTCAATACGCGCAAGAAACCGATCTTTTGAATGAATTGTGAAGTCTCGCGACACGCGGGAAGCCCGTATGCGCTCGTTAAACTGAATCAGGAAGACTGTTAAACATAACAAAAAGGATTTGCTGAATCATTATCCTATAACGATCTTCCCAGCATTTTGTAGATCAGAGCTCTTCTATTTGGTTGAAGTAGGGTTTATAAGCTAACGCGGCGGCGCCTAATAACCCGGCTTCGTATCCAAGACCGGTTTTTTCGACAGTAATCGTTTTATTCGCTTGTTTAAAAAGACAGGTCTGAAAGGTCTCCCAAAGGCTCGGATAAAAAAGATCAAAAGAACCGGCCACGCCGCCTCCAATAACTATTTTTTCCGGGTTGATAAGATTAGCCGCCCATGACGCCGCGCGTCCGACATATTTGCCAACATTACGATAAACTTTTTGAGCCAAAGGATTTCCACGTCTTGCTTCGTCTGCAATTGACGCGGCGGTCGCTTGATTTGCTAAAATGATTTCTTCCTCAAGCCGTAAGGTGTCCACCGTCGTTTTTCCATAAGCATAACCAAGATACTTGACCCAACTAGCCACAAGGGAAGGATCAATCGCGGAACTAGAGGCGGCAAGAGACACTAATTCTCGGTAAGAACGCGCTATTGCCGGACCGGCGGCTGTTGCTTCCAAACAGCCCTTATTTCCGCATCCGCAAAGAACACCGTTTTCTTCTACGTTGAAATGTCCGATCTCCGCCGCTCCTGAAAACTTACCGGGAAAAACTTCCCCATTGAGAACTAATCCGCCGCCTATTCCGTTGCTAATGGTAATCCAAACGAAATTATCAACGTTTTGACAAACTCCGAAAATTTTTTCTCCCCAAGCGCACGCGTTAACGTCGTTGTCCGCAAAAACCGGACGTTTGTATCTCCTTTGCAACTCTTCCGCAATAGGGAAGTTCTCAATGCCGGAAAAAGGAGCGTAAACCCACAATCCCCGCCTGGGATCAGCAACTCCTGGGATTGTCGTCCCTATTCGTTTAACGTTGTCCCAAGAGTCGTTGGCTTGCTCCAACGTCTCGTCAACTGCGCTCAAAATAGCTTGCCATACTCCGTTTTTTCCCGAATCTTTCGAAAGGGTTCTTTTCGCTATTCCAGAAATCTGAGTTTTTTTATCTCCATTCTGATCAACTTTCACGTCAACTAAGGCGGAAAGCATCTTAGAACCGCCCAGATCTAAAGCCAAGATTTTTGCGTTATCTTCCATCTCGTTTCACACGTCTATTTCTCTATCTATTTGAACAAGATAAAGCGACTAATCCAAAAATCTAGCTTGACCAGTCGCGTTAAAAATCGTTTTACTTGATGAATTATGGAACTTCACGCTTTCTCATTCACGTCCGACAAAAAAAATATTAACCAAAATTAGCCAAGTTTTTCATAGATTATATGAAAAACATCCCGCGCTTTTTATTGCGCGTTTCAAGTATTCGGCGGACGCTTGAAGATAATGCTGATCCCGCGCCTTGACCGGCGCGACCGTCCCACTCGGCTACTACGCGAGAGGGAAGCCTTTCACTACAAAGTCGTTCTCGAAAACGGCCAGAAGATGGATTCCCAGATGAAGGACGTCGAGAATTCCTTCAGCGAGAAGTACCTCAACAGCAAGATGCAGATCGGCCTGACCAATGAAGGCAAGATGTTCTTTGTTTCACAGGTTTGT
>CAMZEO010000119.1 GCA_947305735.1 uncultured Planctomycetales bacterium
CCATGCACCAGTACTACGTCGGCCTTGCACTCATTGAACACGTCGCGCATTCCGTCGACGTTCACGCGAAAGAATACTTGAGGATCGCGCGCGTAATTTCGGGCGTATCCGGCAAGAGACAAAACATAATCGCAACCTTCCATCCCTCGCGTCAGAGAATCGACGTCGTTCACGTCGCCGAAAACGTGTTGAAAGTTTGGGTGTTCCCACAAATCCTTGACGTCCCCTTCATAACCGGGAGGCAGCTTCGGTTTTGAACGACTCATGCCTCGAACGCGCCAACCGTCCGCCAGCAATTGACGCGTCAGGCTTGTGCCGATAAACCCCGTGGCGCCCGTGATAAAAATAGTCGCGTTCTTGTTTAACTCTGACATTTCTTATTCTTCTCGGTGATCGGTCAATTGAGCGTTCCCGTCGCGATTGAGTTTTTCAACGACGCGGCAGTTGTAATCAAGGAAACTGGAAAAACCAAACGCGCCGGTTACTTTTTTATCAAACGTCATTTCCGTGCGCGTCGTCAATCCCAGTTTGCGATCAAATAAAGCGCGACCGGTAAAAAGACGTTCCGCTAATTCGCCCTCGACAACGGGATCGTCGACGATCGATACAAGCGTCGTTTTGAAACTGATCGTCGCGAATTGCTCGTTTATGTCTTCGAGACGAAAACGCTCGACGACTTGATAAGGACGCGCGACTTTATCCGCGCCTTTAACGCGAAGCGAATAAGGAATCGTCCAGACGTCGCCGACGGCGACCTCTTCCGGAGGAAAAGGAACGACGACGTTGGAATCGCCCTCGCGCCCCTGGTATTCGGCGACAAGTTTCGTTTTGTCGGACATTACGCCTATCGAGTTAACTTCAAACGTTTCCAGAGCGACTCCAACGGCTTTTTCCGTGCCAAACGCGGATATTTCTTTGGGAACGACCACGTCGCGCTCGCTGTCGTAGGTAATCGGCTCTTTGTCGTCCTCGCGCTGTTCCAAAATCATACGATCAATCCAATGGCGAGCGGAAACCCTGCCGTCGCTCGCGGCGTCCAAAATTTCCCAACGCCGAAACGTCGTAGACGACGTCTTAACCAGACTTTCCTTACCTCCGTAAGACATGCGCTTATTGACCGTATGAACCACCGTCCAGGAAAGATTTGAGTTTGGCTTAAAACGGTATTCCAATTTATATTTTTTCGCGTTTGTCCGCTCTTGACGGACGTCGAGCGCGGGGGTAATGAGCGAACGATCTTCGGAATACTTTCGTCGCGTTTCGTCGTCGACCAGAGAGACGTCGATCGCGCCGACGTCGTCGGTTCCCTCCTCGTCGTCGTCGGAAAAAATTTTGGCGAAATTGTCGGCGGCGTCGCTCAAAACGCGCGAAGCGTCCGAACCGGGGCCAGTCTCCGCGTTTAGCGGCGCTTCTCCATTTTCAGAGCGCGTCGATTTCGAAGAAACGGGTTCGTCGTTCGATTTAACCGATTCCGATTCAACGTTGGAAACTTTTGCGTCTGAAGGCGAGCAACCCAACGTTGCAAAAGCGCCGACTACGACAAAAGCAAGAGTCAAAACGACTCGCGGATCGGGCTGGATCGTCATGCACATTCTCAAACACGCCATACGGGACAACAGATAGAACGTCAACAAACCTCCAATGCGTCGACAACTCCACGCATAAGCGCAGGATAAACTTTTATTGCAATCGCGTCTATACCAAAATTATCCGTTTTCCATATACAAACTCAAAAAATTTTCCAAAGTTTTTCACAAACTATTCGATATGGCGGCAAAATTGCAACGCTCCGCCTGTGACAAGAAGGCGCTCGACTCTTTTTTCTATCCTAGACAAAAAATAGTTGACCTATATAATTGCAAAGACGTCTTTTTGTAGAAATTCGCCCGACGACTTTAAACGGGATTTCGTTTGGCAAACGCCGCCAGGACGCGTCTTGGCGGGAATCGCTTTCAGAAAAAGCGGCGATTCAATAAAGCGTCCGCCGCGTCCCCTTTTAAACGTCAAAATAGATTAGAGAGACACAAGCGAGAGAAGCAAATGGCATACGAGCGCTTTACAGACCGCGCGCGCAAGGTGATGCAATACGCGCACCAGGAAGCTTTGCGCTTTAATCATGAATATATCGGCACGGAACACATCTTGCTCGGTCTTACCAAAGAGGGAAACGGCGTCGCCGCCAACGTTCTCCGGAAGATGGGCGTCAATATGAACAGAATTCGTTCCGCGATCGAGGAACTTGTTAGAAGCGGTCCCGATCTTGTGACGATGGGACGTCTTCCGCAAACTCCGCGCGCCAAAAAGGCGATCGAATACGCGATGGAAGAGGCGAGAGAACTCAACCACACATACGTTGGAACGGAACACCTTCTTCTGGGATTGCTGAGACAGAACGACGGAGTCGCCGCTCAGGTGTTAATGAATTTGGGACTCGGGCTTGAGGAAGTTCGCTCCGAAGTGCTCGCCATGCTCGACGACAGGAGCGACTCTCCAAATGAAAACGTCTTTGGAAACGCCGGAAACGAAGAAGGCGACGCGCGAAACGACGGGGGGCGATCCCCATCCTCCAAGGGAGGCGGTCTCGGTAAAGGCGGAAAATCAAAAACGCCGGCGCTCGACAGTTTCGGGAGGGATCTCACCGAATTGGCGCGCCAGAAAAAACTGGATCCCGTTATCGGGAGAGAAACGGAAATCGAACGTATGATGGAAATACTCTGCCGTCGTACGAAAAACAACCCCGCGCTACTCGGAGAGGCCGGAGTCGGGAAAACGGCGATCGTCGAGGGCTTCGCTCAAAGAATCGTCGACGGAAAAGCCCCGGATTTCCTCCTGGACAGACGAGTAGTCGCGCTTGACCTGGCTATGATGGTCGCGGGCACGAAATACCGCGGACAGTTTGAAGAACGCATCAAGGCGTTAATGAACGAGGTCAAGCGCACCGGAAACATTATTCTCTTCATCGACGAAATGCACACCATTGTCGGAGCGGGAGGAGCCGAGGGCGCGATGGACGCCGCAAACGTTCTCAAGCCGGCTCTCGCTCGCGGCGAAATGCAATGCATTGGCGCGACGACTTTTGACGAATACCGTAAATATGTCGAAAAAGACAACGCGTTGGAACGACGTTTCCAAGTCGTCGCCGTCAATCCTACAAGTCCTCGAGAAACTGTCGAAATACTCAAAGGGCTTCGAGAACGGTACGAAAAACACCATCGCGTCGTCATTACCGACGCCGCGATCGAACTGGCCGTCGAGCTTTCCGATCGCTACGTTTCCGGACGTTGCCTGCCCGATAAGGCGATCGACGTCATCGACGAATCCGGTTCGCGCGTTCGTATTAAGACGATGACCTTTCCGCCCGATCTGAACGAACTGAAGCGACAGGAAGAGGAACTTCAAAAACGAAAGGACTTGGCCGTCGCGCGTCAAAACTTCGAATTAGCCGGTCAAATTCGGGACGAGCTTGCCAAAATCGTCGAAAAAAAGAAAGCTCTCAACGACAGCTGGAAGGAAAAACAAAGTCGTCCAAGCGGAGAAGTCGACGAGGCGGTCGTTCGCGAAGTCGTCTCCAAAATCACGGGAGTTCCCCTCACCCGCATCTCTACGGAAGAATCCAAACGGTTGCTTCAGATGGAAGACGAGCTTCACAAGCGCGTAATCAGCCAACACGAAGCGATCCAGGCGATTTCGCGCGCGATCCGTCGAAGCAGAAGCGGCGTTCAAGACCCCAAACGCCCTATTGGTTCGTTCGTTTTCGCCGGTCCGACCGGCGTCGGCAAGACGTTGCTCGCGAAAGCATTGGCCGAATTTATGTTCGGCGACGAAAACGCCCTCGTTCAAATTGACATGAGCGAATATATGGAAAAGCACAGCGTCTCGCGTTTAATCGGGGCGCCTCCGGGATACGTCGGTTATGAGGCGGGCGGACAATTGACGGAAAAAATCCGTAGGCGTCCGTATTCCGTCGTTTTGCTGGACGAGATTGAAAAGGCTCACCCGGACGTTTTCAACGTTTTGTTGCAAGTGCTTGAAGAAGGACGATTGACGGACAGTTTTGGTCGCGTCGTCGACTTCCGCAATACGATTGTTATTATGACGACCAACGCGGGCGCGGCCGCTATTAAAAACGAGACGGCGTTCGGATTCCAAAGTCCGGATAGCGATTCGTCGTACAACGATATGAAACAACGCGTTAAAGAGGAGATAGAACGTTGCTTCCGACCAGAGTTCATCAATCGATTCAACGACGTGATCGTTTTTCGTTATCTCGACGAAAAGGATCTTGTTGAAGTCGTCGACCTTGAACTCAAAAAGTTGCGGCAACGCCTTCTCGAAAAGCCCTTGTGTCTCCTCCTTTCCGACGAGGCGAAAAAATATCTTATTAAAAGGGGAAGCAACACCGATTACGGCGCGCGTCCCCTTCGAAGAGCAATCGAAACATATCTGGAAGATCCGTTGTCGGAAAACATTCTGAACGATATGTTTGTCGACAGCGACGTCGTCGACGTTCAGCTTGAAACAGTCGATATAGAAGACGTCGAAAGCTCTCAACCGCTTGACGAACAAAGCGAACTTGATTCTAAGCGCGTCAAGTTTGTCGGTCGCAAACTTGACGACTTGACGCCCGACGAACTTGAAGATCCCCAAATCGTCGAGTTTAAGAAAAGTTTAGCGGAAAAGAACGCCAGGAAGGAAGAAAAGGAAAACGAAAACGGGGAATCGCCGAATCTGGAACTCTCCGAAGGAGAAGGAGACGAAAAAGAACGCGAACAATCGGTCGAGGTCGTAAATCCCAACGCCGATTCAAATCCCGGCGGAGTCGAATAAACGTTTCCAATCGTTTGCCGCAAGAAGACGTCGTTCCGTCGCGCAAGATGGAGCGACGTCTTTTTTGATCAAAGATTGGCGCCGTAAAAGCTAGAGCGCGTCAATTTCGACGGAGGCGTCTTTTAAACCTGTCGCCGACGCGGTCAATTTAATTTTACCGGGAACGCCGCGCCGTGATTTCAATATTACGGAAATCAGTCCGGCAAAAGAACGTCGAACGGTCGAACGATACGACGAGAGATCGGTCGCGTCGCCGGAATCGGTCGCTAAGATCGTTCCAGCCCCTTCTATGCCAAAAGAAACGTCGACATAGGCGTCCGGAACGACGCGCCCCTCGGAATCGACGACTTCAAGCGTGACGAACGCGAGATCGCGACCGTCCGCCGCAAGTTCCGTCCTGTCGACGCTCAAACGCAGCGCGGCGGGCGATCCGGTCGTTTCGACGACGGCTTCGTCCCAAACTTCTCCGTTTTTGTAAGACACGACGCGAAGCGTTCCGGGTTCATAGCGAACGTCGTCCCAAATCAGACGATATTTATACTCTTCTTTTGACTTGCGTCCAAGCGACTTGCCGTTTAGGAAAAGTTCGGCGGAATCTCCGGACGTAAAAACATAGACGGGAGTAATTTCGCCAATTCGATTGGGAAAATTCCAATGCGGAAGAATATGCGTCGTTTTCTCTTCGGGAAGCCACCTCGATTTATAGAGATAAGCCAAGTCTTTCGGAAAGAGCGCGAGGTCGAACGGTCCGCATTCGCAAATCCGCAACGGACACAAATAAGCTCCGCGCTCCTCTTTTTCCGCCTTCGCGCGCGCTTCCACTTCCGGAATTGTAAAAACCTGATTACGCGAAAGTTCGTCGATGCTGAAAGGCGCGCCAAGATAGTCTATTCCCGTCCAAGCAAATCCGCCGCAAACAAACGGATTGCGATCCTGCGCTTCAAATTCGTAATCGGGAGGACACGCCCATCCGGAAAGAGGTTTGTCAGGGTTAAATCCAAAAGCAAACCATGCGTAAGACGATTGATGAAAATCGGTCGTCCCGTCGCTCAAACTTCCCGAACTCTTTTTTACAGGGAAAACATACCATGAACGGGACGACCCCGTGCAAACGACTTCGCTTCCGTAAACCGGAACGTCGGGATTACGCTTGTGGAATTCGGCGTAATTGGCGCGTCCGTAGTAGTTATACCCAAAGATATCCAAAACTTTCGGGATTTCGCCAAATCCGGATTTTCCGGAATTGCATGCGGCGGTGACCGGGCGAGTCGGATCTTCCTCTCGAACAAATCCAACGAGACGTTTGGCCTGACGAACAAATTCCGGCTCGTCCCCAAGTTCGGGAATCTCGTTGCCAATGCTCCACATAACGATCGCGGGACAATTTCGATCTCGACGAACCAGAGAACGAATATCCGCTTCGCTCCAATTATCGAAAAGATCGAGATACCCGGCGGCTCTCCAACTGCCGTTTTGAGGACGCTTCCACTGATCGAACGCTTCGGCTTGAACCAGGAACCCCAAACGCGCCAACTGATCGACCGTCTCGGGCGCCGACGGATTATGAGAAAGGCGAATCGCGTTGCAACCGATCGACTTAAGCGCGAGTAATCGACGTTTTTCCGCCTGTTCGTTATATGCCGCGCCCAACGCGCCAAGGTCGTGATGAAGGCAAAAACCGCGCAGTTCGTAGAGTTTTCCATTAATCAATAACCCTTGATCGGGCTCGTATTTAATCGTTCGGATTCCAAAAGGCGTTTCATCGACGTCGACGATTTGCCCGTTCACGGAAATCGTCGTTTCAGCCATACACGTGTTCGGGAAGTCGGGAGACCATAACGGCGCGTTTTCCAAAATGACGTCGCCAAACGTCGCCGTCGTCGCTTCTCCGGGCTTAACGTCGACCGTTTTGCCGGAAATTTCGGCAAAAGCGTCTCCAACGCGATTTCCTTCGACGTCGCGGCGATAGAGTTTAACGGAAACAACCGCTTCGATCGACTCGTCCTTTTTCGATTCGTCGACGGCGCGTTCCACGTCGACGGAAACGTCTAGCTTCGCCGTTTCGCCGGTTACGTCAAGCGTCTTAATGAAGACGCCCCAACGCGCCGCGCGCGTTTCGTTCGACTTAACGAGCCAAACGTTCCGATAGATTCCGTTGCCCGAGTACCAACGCGACGATTGAGGAGGATTGCCGCACCGAACGGCGACGACGTTTGACGCGCCGTATTTAACGTAAGGCGTCGCGTCGACGCGGAAAGACGTGTAACCGTATCCCCAGCCGCCGACATAATTGCCGTTGACCCAGACGCCGCAACGCGACATTACTCCGTCAAAGTCCAGAAAGATCGACTTGCCTTTGTCGGATTCGGAAAGATCGAAAGTTTTACGATACCAAAGGGGTTCGGAAGTCGGAAGCAACGATTGAGTCGGCTGGTTTGCGTAGGAAAAATCTTCGTAGATTGCCGCGTCATGCGGCAGATCGACGGTCTCCCAAGCGGAATCGTCAAAATTCTCGCGAATAAACGTCGAATTAAATCCCGGCGTTCCGCCGGGTCGCTTGGCGCGTTTGAGCGGCGCGAGAAGTTGATCGCGCGACGCGAGCGCGTAAGGTTCAAGATTGCGCCACGTAAAACGCCACGCAGGTTCGTCGCCGTCCCCGCGTTTGAATTTCCAATCGTCGATCAATTTTGTCCGTTCAGACGAATACGCGTCTGAAAAAATGCCCGACGAAAAAGTTAAGAAGAACGCCGTTATGGCAAGTCGTCGCATATTTAGAAAAAAGCGAAGCATGGCATACCCTTTCCGAAAGCTAAACGAGTTCAAACCTACGCGTTCCATTTTAGACGACCGAAACCGGGCTTTCAAGTAATCGAGACGAAAAACAGGTTTAAATAAAAGTTGCGTCTCAAAAAAAACGACTTATAATAACGCCGAAGGAGAACGAGAGCCGAATGTGGCGGCAAATCGTTCGCGACGACGTCGGACGCGAGACTTTTTAAGAAGTTCCGAACCGATCCGGTCGTTTTTCAAACGTTCATGACGTCGAGGTTGTTTTATGCCCGTTGAAACTTGGTTGACTCCGATAACATTGTCGATAGGTTTCTTGGGGGCGACGTTGATCGGAATATCGAAAACCGGCGTTCCAGGAGTCGGGCTATTCAGTTGTCTTCTCATGATTTCGGCGTTTAGAGGTCATGAAATGTTCGCGTCGGGGGCGGTCGTGCCTCTTTTGATCCTCGGCGATCTCGCCGCTGTTAAGTTATACAGAAAGGACTGCGATCCCGCGTTGCTGAAGAAGCTCTGCCCGCCCGTCGCGATTGGGTTGCTCCTTGGAGGTTTCGTTCTCTGCTTCGTGAGAAACGAGCAGTTCAAGCTGACGGTGGGAATCTTGGCAACCTCTATTCTGGCGTTTGAATTCGCGCGAAAACAACTCGGCTGGACGCGAATTTCAACGAGCGCGCCATTCAGAATCGGATGCGGTATGCTGGCGGGACTGACGACCGTTCTCGGAAACGTCGCCGGAGCCGTGTCCGCCGCTTACTTCTCGAGTCAGAATCTCGACAAGCGAAAATTTATGGGGACAAACGCCGTTTTCTTTTTCCTGGTCAACGTCTCCAAAATACCGCTTTTATTCGCCGTTACGCGCGTTAAAACGGCTTTGGGCTACGAAGCGGACGACGCGCAAATTATGAACGCCGCGACGTTCTTAATAACGTTGATTTTCGCGCCGGGAATAGCGCTGGGCGGCTACCTGGGACGGCAATTTTATAAAATTATTCCGGAGAAAGTTTTTGTTCCCTTCATTTTAGCAATCAATTTTATAACGGCGATCTACATCGTCGTTTCCGCAGTAGTTTAAAGGAAGATAAAGAAAAGACATTATGTTGAAGGCCATCGTATTCGATTTTGACGGCACAATCGCCAACACGTTGCCAATTTGCTTTTACGCGTTTCGTCAGGTCGTCGAACCGATCACGGAAGAGCGTTTGACCGACGAGGAAATTCGCGCAAAGTATTTTGGTCCTACGGAAGAAGGGATCTTTCAGAAACACTTCCCGGAACGAGCGGAAGAACTTTCGCAAGAATACTATCGCTTTTACGAAGAAATGCAAAAAAGGACGTTTGGCATGCCGGAAGGGCTCATGGAATTAATCCGCGCCCTTTCAAGAAAGGGCGTTCACGTCGCGCTCGTCACGGCAAAAGGTCCCGTCTCTTGCAAAATCTCGCTCGACCATTACGGAATTACCGACGCTTTTGAAACGATCGAGGTCGGTTCGCCTCAGGGACGCGCCAAAGATCAAGGAATTCTTAAAGCGCTCGAAACGATGGGAGTCTCTCCGGAGGAAACGGCTTACGTTGGCGATTCGTACAAAGACGTAATTTCCTCGCGCAAGGCGAAAGTGGCGTCTTGGGGAGCCGCTTGGATGGAAACCGCAAGTCCGGAAAAAATCCTTGCGGAAAAACCGGACGAAATCTTTTATACCGTTGAAGAATTTAAAGCGCGTTTGGAAAAAGAGTTCGGTTCTCTGAACTGACTCCGGTAAAAAACGCAAACCCGTTGATATCATATAGTTATACTGCTGAAACAATTTCCTTTTTTGAGATGGAGCATCCTGACATGAAACGAAGAGATTTCCTTAAAACGGCGGTCGGAAGCGTTCTGGCGACCGGTCTTGGATTCCCCCGCGTCGACTTGCTCGCGGACGAAGCGCCGCAAGCCTCGCCCGCGTTGCGCTGGTATAAAGGCAATTTCCACTGTCATTCCCAATGGAGCGACGGACACGATCTTCCTGAAGTCGTCGTTTCCGAATACAAAAAGCGCGGTTACGATTTCTTCTCGTTGACCGATCATAACATACTTCATAACGACGATCTTCGTTTTACCGGATTCGCAATGAATTTCACTCCTAAGGACATGAAGCCGTTTGAAGGAGAAACGTCGTTCTGGAAACGTATGGCGGCGGCGCCGGGTTGGCCCAATCTCATTCAGGAAAACGTCGACAAGGCGAAGGAATTGTTCGGCGAAGATTCCGTCGCGATTAAGGAAACCGACGAAGGAACTTACGTACGCATGAAAACCGAAAAAGAACTTCGGGAACAATTTGCCGAACCCGGTAAATTCCTGTTGATTCCCGGCTTTGAAATGACGGCTCAATGGGTGCACGTCAATCTAATCAACGTCGACAAAGATTTCTTCCTTGAAGATCCCAGTATCGAAAACCTAGTCCACGCCTCGTTCGATAAGGCGCTGGAACTGTACGCCGATAATAAAGATCCGTATCTCTTCACGCTAAACCATCCGCTATGGCAATATTATAATATTCAACCAAGCTATATGTTCGCGCGACCGGGAATTCGTTTCCTCGAACTCACCAACAACGACACCCAATGGCGGTACTACCCGGAAGCATGGGATCCGGAACAGCTCTGGGATATCGTCAACGCCTACCGCGCCAAAAACGGTCAACCCGCGCTTCTGGCGACCGGCACCGACGACAGTCACGGCGTCTTCCGAAAAGACTATCTCGCCTACCACGGCTGGACAAAAGTTCGATCGGCTTCGCTGGACGTCAACTCTATTTTGACGGCGTTGCAACAGGGGAATTCTTACGTTTCCACAGGGTGCGATTTCGCCGATATATCTTTCGACGGTAAAACGCTTGCCGTTAGACTCGATCCTCAAACCGAAGGCGATTACAGAATTGAATTTATCGGAGCCAAAAAAGACTACGACGAAACGGTAAAATACATCGACGTTCCAGGCGAAGGAGGTCGTCCGGCTCGAAAACTTGAATGCTGGTCGAAAGAGATCGGAAAGACGTTAGAATCGGTCGACGGTCTCGAAGCCAGCTATACTCTGAAACCGGACGACTTGTTCGTTCGCGCGAAAGCGTATCGTATCGGCGCGGGTTATTCCGACCACGGAACGGGCGGAAGTCAGCATACGCTTATCGCCGCCGATTGCGCCTGGTCTCAACCTTATCGCGAAGGCGAAAAGCTATAATTCGACCTTGCTCAAAAATACTGGAAAACGGTTCGCCCGCGATTCTTGGAATCCGTCGGCGAATCGTCGTCCGTTCAACGTTACTTTGCCCGCGTAAATCAACGCTTCTAAAAAAGGATTTCCAGATGACCCGGCGCAGAACGACGCGCAAAATTAGAGTTGGAAACGCTTTCATTGGCGGCGACGCCCCGATTTTAATTCAAACCATGGCGGCGACAAAAACTCTCGACGTCGACGCGACGGTCGCCGCAGTCGATTATCTGGCTCAGAGCGGCGCGGGACTTGTAAGAATCGCCGTCGATTCAGTCAACGACGCCAAAGCGCTGGCGGAGATCCGGAAGCGGACGTCCGCGAATCTTTCCGTCGACTTGCAGGAGAACTTTCGGCTTGCGGAGCTTGTCGCGCCAAACGTCGACAAAATCAGATATAACCCCGGACATCTTCATCATCTGGAAACGAGTTTGTCTTGGGAAAAAAAAGTCGAATACCTGGCAAAAGTCGCCGGCGATTTTGACGTCGCGTTGCGAGTAGGAATCAATTGCGGAAGCGTCGATCCCCAAAAACTCGAAAAATATCGCGCTCAACTTGCGGATCGCGACTCTGAAATCCGAGCGTCGAACGATCCGTCGGCGGTTTTTGATCCGTTGCTCGAAAGCGCGATGGAACACGTCGATTTTCTTGACTCCATTGGTTTTACCCGTTATTGCGTCTCCATTAAAGACTCCGATCCGGAAACGGTCGTTCTCGTCAATAGACGTTTCGCCAAGTTGCGTCCACAAGTTCCCTTGCATCTCGGCGTTACGGAAGCAGGATCCCCGCCGCGCGGCGTCTTAAAATCGCGACTTGCGTTGGAAACGTTGCTTTCGGAAGGAATTGGCGAAACGTTGCGCGTCTCGTTAACGGTGGAAGCGTATCAAAAATCGCTGGAAGTTGAAGCGGGACGGTCTATTCTTGCAAACGTTGTTTCGGGAAACGTCATTGATCCGACGACGCGGCTTCCAAAACTAAACGTCGTTAGTTGTCCAAGTTGTTCGCGCGTCCAAAACGGTCGTTTCGTCGAACTGGCGAGAACGTTGGAAAAAGCGACGGAATTTGCCAAAGATTATCCGTTTAAAATCGCGACGATGGGCTGTCGCGTCAACGGTCCCGGAGAAACGGACGACGCAGACGTCGGACTATGGTGCGGCGCGGATAAAGTCAATCTCAAAAGCGGATCGACGCCAATCGGAACTTTTGGATACGACGAAGTCGTCGAAAAGGCGGTCAAACTGCTACGAGAAAAGATCCGGCTATACGACGAACAACTGAAATAAGAGCGGCGTCATGCGCCGACGACAAACGGGACTCCTGAGAAAGGAGTCCCGTTTCGTTTATACGCGCTTGAAAACGAGCGACGTTCTATTCCGCCCACAGCCGAATAAGTTCCACAAGCGTCCGCGTCGCTAATTCATGTTCTTCGACGACAAGATACTCCATTGTCGAATGAAAATTGCGTCCGCCGGTAAAAACATTCGGCGTAGGCAACCCCATTTCGGTGAGTCGGGAGCCGTCCGTTCCGCCGCGAACGGGGATCCAACGCGGTTCGAGCCCGACGTTGCGCGTCGCTTGTTCGAGCTTATTCAAAACCTCGGGATGATCTTTCAAAAAGTATCCCATATTGAGGTATTGTTCGTTGAA
>CAMZEO010000120.1 GCA_947305735.1 uncultured Planctomycetales bacterium
TCGCGCGCCGAAGAATGGGGAATCGACCCGAACAAAATCGGCGTCATGGGCTTCTCGGCCGGCGGGCATCTCGCGCTCATGCTCGCGACGACCAGTCAAACGAACGCCTACGATCTAATCGACGAAATCGACGAACTCCCCTGCCATGTCAATTTCGCCGTCCCCGTCTATCCCGCGTGGGTCGTTCAATTCTGGAACTCGTCCGCGCTTTCCAAAGATTTCGCGTTTGATGAAAAAACCCCGCCCATGTGCCTGATTCATGGCGACGCCGATTTCTGCTCGCCCTTGGGTTCGGTCGCCGTCTATTCGAAATTGCGTAAAATGGGCATACCCGCCGAATTGCATATCTACGCGAAGGTCGAACACGGATTCGGCGGTTCCCCGACGGACGACCACCTCGGCGACTGGCTCGATCGCGTTTACGCCTGGATGGACGTTATGGGATTCTGACCGCGACGATTTTGGGGAAACGCCGCTTGTCGACGGTTCCAGCTTATTTCCGACTTCTTCGCGTTCTCGCTTCAATTTGTTCTTTTTTTGTCGCGATAATTGTTATTTGCCTAATAAAGCGCTCTTTTGGGGAAAGCCCGGTTCTAACGCGGCGTTTTTTTTCAACGAATAAATATTGATTTTCGTTGTAAACGGGTTAAAATAGATAAAGATTAAGGAATACAAGACGTTTGTTCCTTTGATTGGTAGACGGCAAGAACCTGACGGGGGCGAAATTATGGACGCGGGCGAAATTAGCGCGAGCATACGGCGTTTGGAAGAAAATATCGGACGGGTATTCATAGGCAAACCGGAAATAATCAAACTGACGCTCGCCGCCTTTTTTGGGGAAGGGCACCTTCTTATCGACGACGCGCCCGGCGTTGGAAAAACGCTTCTCGGACAGGCGCTCGCGCGAAGTCTTGACGCGACGTTTTCCCGCGTGCAATTTACGTCCGATCTCCTTCCGTCCGACGTGGTGGGCGACGAAATCTATAATCAGAAGACGCAAGAGTTTCAGTTCCTCAAAGGTCCGATTTTCGCCAACGTCGTTCTTGCCGACGAAGTGAATCGAACTCCTCCGCGAACGCAAAGCGCGACGCTCGAGGCGATGAGCGAACGCCAGGTTTCCGTCGGCGGAACCACGTATCGTCTGCCCGATCCTTTCTTCGTCGTCGCCACCGAAAATCCAATTGAATACGAAGGCGTCTATCCTCTGCCGGAAAGTCAGCTTGACCGTTTCATGATGCGCGCGTCTATTGGATATCCCGACCGCGAGGCGGAACTCTCCATTCTCGACGTATGCGGAAACGGAGACGCCCTTGATTCCGTCAAACCGGTCATGACGTTGGACGAGGTTCGCGAAATTCAACAAGCCGTCAAGAACGTTAAGCTCGCCCCGTCGGTCGCGAATTATCTGCTCGACTTGGTCGCCGCGACGCGCGATTCTTCCGAACTTCTCGTCGGGGCGAGTCCGCGAGCGTCGCTTACGTTCGCTCGCGCGGCGCGCGCTTACGCGCTAATTTCCGGGCGCGATTACGCGACTCCCGACGACGTGAAAGCGCTCGCGATCCGCGTTCTTTCACACCGCGTCGTCCCTCGAAACCACCGTCGCGACGATTCGCGATCGTTTGTCGAGTCGTTTGTCGAGCGCGCTCTCGCGACGGTTCCGGTCCCCTGACGAGCGTCGATTTTCTTCCCTTGTCTTGCGTTCGTTCGACGCGTCGCGCGGGTCGCGTCGCGCGTCGTTCGATCCTTGTTTTCGCTATTTGAAGAATTCTTTTTTCACGCGATTTTCAGACGCTCGGCGTCGAGCGACGTCGTTCGTGTCTTAACGGACGTTTCGGAGACAGGCGACTAATGAACAAGCAGGCCGTTTTTATATTGTCGGGGAAGCTGTTGGATTCTCCGTTTCCTTTGAAGGCGCTGAGGGATCTTTGCGAGCGCGTCGAGGAGGAGTTGTCGGAGCGAGGCGTCGTTCTGACGCGTCGCGTCGCGACGCTTGCCGCGTCGCGCGGCTCGGCGGCTCATTTTTTTCTTGACGCCGGTTTCGAGACGGTTCCCGCCGACGACGAAGACGTTCAGGCGTCGCTCGCTATGTGCGCGGCGGCTTATTCCGACGAGCCGCCGGACGAAATCGTCTTCGCGCTCGGATTAGCGAGAGAGCCCGTCTATTTGTCGCGTTCTCTTTCGGGACGCGTCTCGCCGACTCGGTTGTATTTTCCCGAGTCGAACGAGAGCGCGCCGGATTCCGGTTCGTTTCAAAACGCGACCTGCCGGACGATCGACGTTCGCGATCTTTTCGAGAAGAACCGTTCGACTTGGAAAGAGCTTGAATTTGCCTCATGGGACGAATGGAACGAACGGATCGACGATCTTCTTTCCGAGTTATTCGACTCTCAACCTGAAGGCGACGCTCCGACGAAGCCGAAGACGGTCGAATTGAAACCTGTCGAGACGGCGCCTCGCGACGAACGCGTCGTCGTGGATTACGAAGGGGAACTTCGCAAAAAGACGGTCGAAGAATTTTCCAAAATCGCGCCTTTTTGGAACGAGGCGATCCTGGCGTTTCTGGACGAGCGCGGTCACCGAAGTTCCGTTTATTCCGTAACAAGCGCGCTCGACGCGCATTTTCCCGGCTTGTGCAATTTCAGCATGAAGTACCGCGACGAGTTTCGCGACCTGCTTTGCGACTCGTTGCGAATGTTCGTCGAAGACGCGAACGTCATGTTTTTGTACGATTTCGCTAAAACCGGCTTCGGACGCGCTCGCGAAGCTGGACGTCGGCTCGGAAGCGGTTCGCGAGGATTCGGGCGACGCGCGTCCGTCGGAACCAAAAAGTCGCGTCGCGACGCGTTTTTCCGAGATTTCATCCCACGCGAACGTTTCGAGGCGCTATTGCGAGGCGCTTGTCGCATACAAAGAGAATCCGCAAAACGAGTCTTTTTTTAACGGCGCGAGGGAGAATTGTTTCGCCGAGGCGGCGTTGCTCAATTTTGAACTTTGGCAGGAACGCTCCTCGTTCGACCTTGACGCGACCGCGTTGAGCGACCTGGGCAAAAGCTACGGTCTTCTCGAAGGGGCGACGGCGTTTTTCGACGACGTCGTCGAAAACGCCGACGAACTGTCCAACGATTTCGTCGTCCGCGCGACTCAGCTCGTCGCGACGTCTCAATGCGTTCTCAGGACGACCTTGCGACGTTTTGGAATACCGTTTGGCGTCGATCAACCTCAGCGCGAAACGTTCGAGCTTTTAAGGGCTTTTATCAACGAATCAGACGCGCGAGCCGTCTTTGACGGTCTGCGCAAAGACGACGTCGCCGCGCTTGACGAACAAGAGGGGTTCGCCGAAACGCTCGAAGAGACGCGCGAACAGTTGAGAGAGCGTCTCGAAATCATCAAGCGTCGTAAAACGGCGTGGGCGACGCTTGCTTATAACGTCGAAACGCTAGGCGATCCCTCGGCCGACCTTCCGAGCGTATGGAGCAGAATCGTCCGCGCGACGACGAATCTGTGCGACGAACTCGGCGAGCCTCCGTCGTCGGTTCGTCTGCGCGAACTCCTTCGGAACGCGATCTCCGAAATACCGGACGAGGTTGAAAAGACCGCCGCTTTTTGTCGCGTCGCGCAACAAATCGACGTGTTCCTGGAGAACGAGCGCGCTCAAACCGAGTCGGAGTCTCGTCTCGAGGACGCGGAGGACTTTGTTTCTTCCGAACTGCAAACGGCGCGGGAACGTTACTCCGGCGGCAAGATCGTATTCGTGGGGGGAATTCCCCAGGAACATCTGCGCAAGCGACTTGAAAAAGCGTTCCAGGCGGAAGTCTTGTGGGCCTCTTTCGACCACGGCGATTCCCTGGATCGTTTCGGTTCCTTTTTGCGCGACCCCGACGTCGGATTATTCGTCGTTTATATTCCGTGGTGCAGCCACAAACATTCCGAAGAGTTGACCGCCGAAATAAGAGCCGTCGGTAAAGACTATATTCGTCAAAGAAAAGGGACGAATCCGGAAATGATCGCCCGGACGATTTGCCAACAGCTGTCCCTTTCGAACGGACGCGATCCGTCGTAAGACGGCGAGGTTGCTCCGGCGTTTTGAGACATATTTGAGGAAGCAGGAGAAGAACGAGATGACGGAGACCGCTTTATTGGCTCTATCCGGAAAGATTTTAGATCGTCCTTTTGATCCCGACGCGATCGACGCGTTGCGTTCGGCGATCGAGAAGAATCTTTCCGATCGCGGAGTCGTCGTCGTTCGACGCGTCGCAACTCTTTGCGACGAGCGTTTAAAAGCGGCGCCGTATTTTCTCAAAGCCGGATTTGAGACGATTCCCGCCGACGACGAGGATATTCAAATCGCGACGACTATTTGCGCGGCGGTCATGGCGCGGAATCCGCCCGACGAAATCGTCTTTATGACGGGAATCGAGGAGCCTGTCAATCTTCTGCGCGCGATCGCGGGACGCTCGAGGCGCGTCTTGTTGCGTCTGGGAGACTCGAAAGAGGACGTCGCTCTCTCGGACGCGCTGGGGTTCTCGTTGGAGGGCGTTTTGGACGTCCGCGAGCTTCTCTCCAAAGACGGCGTCAACTGGAACCGCCTGAACCGCCGCGTCTGGGACGAGCGTTCGCCGTTATTGAGCGCGGAATCCGAGGAACAAGACGCCTCCGTCGAAGTCGTTTCCGTCGTCGACGCGGCGGAGTCGGGCTCCGTCGACGAGCCGCGAGCGCGCGTCGAAGCGGCGCTCGAGTCGGAAATCGAGACAAGCGAGGAAATTCGGGAAGTTGCGGAGACGCGGGAAACCGAGGAAACGGCGGAGTTGGAAGAACGAGTCGACGAGCCGCTAACGGACGACGTCGACTCGCTGATTCGCTCGTCCGACGCGTATTCCGAGATCGTCGACGCGGCGCCTCAATGGAACGCCGAACTTGAAAAGATCGTCCGGGAAAACGGTTTGAAATCTTCCGCTTTTCTGACGACGGAACTCTTGGATTGTCATTTTCCGGGCTTGCATCAATTTTACCTATTCGAAAGGGAGAAGTTCCGCAAAATTCTTAGCGATCGTTTGCGCCTCGTCGTCGACGACGAAGGAGCCGCGTTCTTTTATCATGTCGAACATCCCGAGATGCGTCCTCCGGAATCCGGGGTCGCGGCGCGTTTGACGCTGGGGACTTCTCTGGAAGAGACCAAGCGCGAGCGTTCCGGAACGTCTTTGTTTGAGGATAACGCGAAGTCGGTCGAACCCTGTTCCGCGCGCTCGCGATTCTCCGGCGAGCCGACGACGTTCGCGAGGTTGGTCAAGGTTGCCGATCTGATGCGCAGACAGTGCGAGTCGTCCGCCGACCGTTTTTCGATTATTCCCGACACGTTGTACGCGAAAGAGCATCAACTCAACGGCGAAGCGTTGCGCGACGAGGCGAAGGAGCTTGGCGTTTACCTGTGGCAACTTCATTGCGGCGGTCTGCTGGACGAGAACGGTTTTCGCGAAATGAGCGAGCGCTACGATTTGTTCGGCAAGGCTTTCTCGCTGTTGGAGAAAGTCGACGCGCGCCGGAAATCGTTTTCCGATCGTCTGGTCGTTCGCGTTCTCCAGAACGCCGTGAGCGCGCAATGTCTTTTGAAATCGGCGTTTGTCAGTAGTCGCATCTCTCTTGGGCGCGATCCTATGATTGGGAAGGCCGCCGAATTGATTTTGGATTATCGAAGGGAGCATTATCCTTCCGACTCCTTCAAGCACTTGAAAAGAGACGACTTCCTCGATACTTCCAGCCGTCCGGCAATTTTGCGGGAACACGACGCTCTTTCTCGAGAATACGACGAGCGGCTCGCGTTTCTCAAAGGTCATGACGATTGCGCGGAAAAATTCAAACGCGTCGCCGGACTGATTAGCGGCTCGCCGGATCGTTCCGATTCGGACGCCTGGAAAATAGTCGTCGAGACCGCGACGGATCTTTGCGAACGGTATAACGAGCCCTTTTCGTCGCTTTTGTTTCGAACGTCTCTTTTGGAGATCGTCGACGACCTTCCCGAAGACGTCGAAACGACGCCCTCTTTCGACCGAGTCGTTCGGGAGGTTCGACGGTGTAAAACGCTCGGAAAGGACGATTTTTCAAACGATTTCGATTTCGACCTGAGCGAAAAGAACGTCTCTTCGCCCGAGATTCTCGCGATACGCGAACGTTTCGCCGGAAGCAAAGTCGTCTTTGTCGGGGACGTTCCCAACGTGAACGCGCGCGAAAAAATCGAAAACGCCTTCGACGTCGAGCTGGTCTGGTTCAAAACGTATCCCGATTCGCTCGCCGTATTCAATTCAAGTTTGCGCGATCCGAAGGTGAAGTTGTTTCTTGTCTATCTTCCGGATCGCGAGCCTCGGTATTCGGAGGAACTTGCCGGTTTGGTCGAAAACGCCGGCAAGGATTTTATCAGACTTCCTCAGGGACTCAATCACAAACATATCGCGCGCGTGATTTGCGAGCGACTTAAGCTGTCGGGAACGCCTCGGGGCGGTTCTTGACGGCGCGCGTTTTTAAAACGGGAATTTGAAGTCGGACGTTCAAAAGCGTCCGGATAGATTTTGAGACGGACCATGAACAAAAAAAACGCAGAAACGAACCTTTCGCGACAGATTGACGAGCTCGTCGACGACGTTTCCGGAAAAGCGAGGGGCGAAAACGAAATCACCGTTCGCGAACGCCTGATTCTCGCGGCGCTCGACGAAGTCGAAGAAGTTGGGTTCGCGCGTTTTTCCCTTCGTCGCGTCGCGTCCGCGTGCGGATTGTCATGCGCGGCGCCTTACAAACATTTCAAGAACAAGAAGGCCATTATTGAAGCGATTCTCAGGCACATCAACAGCGACTGGTTTCGTCGCCAGGAAATCGTTCTCGCTCGATTCGCCGATCGGTCGCTTCGCGTTCGTCTTGTCGAATTGAGTTTGGAATTCATCCGTTTTATGGTTGAAAATCCCCAGTTTCGGTCGATTCTGATGATTCACGACGCGACGTTTGATTCGGAGTATCTCGATATTAAAGCCGACCTTAGCGCTCAATCGAAGAGGCTCGTTAAGAAATATTGCGACGAGACGAATATGCCGCTGATTGAGGCGAAGAAGAAAATGTACGTCGTCCGCTCGATCATTTACGGAGCGTCCCTTATGTTCGCCAATTGCGAACTCAAGTATTGCGAGGAAACGATGAAACACGTCCGCGCCGCGATCGACCGCGAATTTGATCTTCCGCCGCTTAGTTCGCCCGTCGAATAACTCGCGCGGCGCGTCGAGGAGTGTTCCGACGCGGAACGAGTCGTCGGTTAAAGAATTTTTCAAATTCGTCAAAAATGCAAATATTTTTTCGGGACGCGTTGACGTTCGTCTTAAATTCGTGTATACTCGTTTTGGTTAGCAAGCGCTAACTTTTTTGGGCGTTCGTTGGTAAGCGCCTGCTAACCGGCGCGTTTTTTGAACGCCTCTCGTTGTTGCGTGTTGAAGTTGAGACAAAATTGCGTTTTGTTTTGTCGCGAGGCGACGGTCGCCGCGCGCGAGGGAGAAGCAAATGATGGATACGTTCCAATTGGTGACGCTTGCGATCGGCAAACGTCTTGGCGTCTCCGCGTCCGAGATCACGATGGAGACCGAATTAATGGAGTTGGGGATCGATTCGCTCGACGCCGCCGAGCTTCTTATGGATCTTGAAGAAAAACTTGGCGTTGAAATTGAAGCGACGAGGAAACTCAAGACGATCAAAGACGTGGTCGCCGAAATCGAGTCGTCGGTGAACGGGTAATTAGGCGTTTGTCCGAGACGCCGCGACGGACGATCCGCGCTTTCGCGCGAATCATGCGGGTCGGTTTTGCCGACGTCCGCGCGCCGTTCGCGCGTTCTCCTCGCAATTCGTCGCGGAGCGAAAGGGTAAAAGATGAATCGACGAGTCGTAATAACCGGAATGGGCGCCGTCACGCCCGTTGGAATCGGCGTCAACAATTTTTGGACGAGTTTGAAAGAAGGAAAGTGCGGAATCGATAAAATCACGCGTTTCGACGCGTCGGACTCGCGTTCTTCGCTTTCCGGCGAGGTTCTCGATTTTGATCCGCTCGCCTATCAGGACGTCAAAGCGGCTTCTCATACGGATCGGAGCGGTCAATTCGCGCTTGCGGCCGCTCGGGAGGCGGTCGAACAAAGCGGCGTTCTCGGGACGTTCGATCCTTTTCGCGCGGCGGTTTATATCGGATCCGGGGTCGGCGGCTTCGAGACGACCGAACTTAACTGCCGCAAGTTGGTCGAGAAAGGTCCCAGACGCGTTTCGCCGTTCTTTATTCCGATGATGATCGCTAATATGCCCTCGGGCTCCGTCGCGATAAAATACGGCTGTCAGGGTCAAGCGACGCCCGCGGTGACCGCTTGCGCGTCGGGAACTAACGCGATAGGCGAGGCGTTGCGCGCGATCCGTCATAATTACGCGGACGTCGTGATCGCGGGCGGCTCCGAGGCTCCGATCACCGAAGTCGGCGTCGCGGGGTTCAACGCGATGAAGGCGCTTTGCACGTCCGACGATCCGAACGCGGCGTCGCTTCCTTTCGACAAGCGCCGCGGCGGTTTCGTCATCGCCGAAGGGGCGGGCGTTCTGGTTCTTGAGGAGCTGGAGCGCGCGAAAGCTCGCGGAGCGCAAATTTTCGCGGAACTTGTCGGTTACGGTGCGACGTGCGACGCGTATCACATGACCGCGCCGCGACCGGACGGATCCACCGAAGCGCGCGCGGTCGTCGAAGCGCTTCAGGAAGCGCGCTGGCGTCCCGGCGAGCGCGTTTACGTCAACGCGCACGGAACCGGCACGACGCTCAACGATATTATGGAAACGCGCGCGGTCAAAATGGCGTTTGGCGAAGACGAGGCTCGCAAACTTGTCGTCAGCTCCACGAAATCCGAGACCGGACATATGCTTGGCGCCGCGGGCGCCGTCGAGGCGATCGCGTGCGTTATGGCGTTGCGCGAAAAGGTCGCGCCCCCGACGATTAATCTTATCGAGCCCGATCCCGAGTGCGATCTCGATTACGTCCCCCTCGTAAAACGCGAGGCGGAGTTTGATCTTGCCGTTTCCAATTCGTTCGGTTTCGGCGGTCATAACGCGAGTCTCGCGTTTCGTCCTTTCGTTTGAACCATCTCGTCCTCGTAACGTTCGGAACAATCCGGTATGCAAGTCGACAACGTTGAAGACTATCTTCCGCATCGCAAGCCTATGTTGCTTTTGGACTCCGCGTCTCTTGAAGGCGGGGTTGCGCGCGGCAAATTGTTGATTAAAGGGGACGAATGGTTTCTTCAAGGTCATTTTCCCGATTCGCCCGTCGTTCCCGGCGTGATTCTTTGCGAGATTCTCGCTCAGACGACGGCGTTCCTTATTTCCGACGGCGTTCCTAAAAATAAGAGTCCTTATCTCGTCGGTCTCGACGGAGTCCGACTAAAAAGACCCGTCGCGCCCGGCGAACTTTTCGAGACCGAATGCAAGGTTCTCCGCATTAAGGAACCTTTTTACTTCACAACCTGCAAAGGATTTGTCGGCGGTCAGCTATGCGTTCGCGCTCAGCTTTCGTTCGCGCTCGTCGACAAATAAACGAGCGGTTTTTTCTTTCGCGCCGATCTTGATCGGCTTTCGGACGCGTTCCCGCGTCGGGAGAACAATTATGAGCGACTTAACAAGTCCCAACGACGACCATTTTTCGGCGATCAAAGCGCAATTTGAACGCGAATACGATTTCATTACGGCGTTTGAACGCAACTCGCGACGTTTCGGAAAAAAAATAGCGGTCAGCGATCCCTCGCTCGACAGAACGCTTACTTACGCCGAACTTAACGAAGAAGCGAACAAACTCGCCAACGCGTTGCGCGCCGACGGTCTGCAAAGGGGAGACGTTCTGACCGTCGTCTTGTACAATAGCGTCGAATTTATCGTTTGTTATCTTGCGTCGGAAAAGATTGGATCGGTCTTCAATCCGTTGAATTACAACTGGTCTCAAAACGAGATCGCTTACGCGTTCGAAGACAGCCGACCGAAGATTCTTATTTACGACGCGGAACTTGTCGACCTGGTCGTGAAAGCGAGCGTTCGCGCCGACGAAAACGGAACCCATGTTCCCCGCAAGACGATCGTCGCGGGATCCCTGGAAGCGAATCCGCTTGAAAGCGACGATTTTGAAACCTATTACGCCGACGCGAGTTCCGAACAATTCCCTCGCGAGGACGACGTTTCGATTTTCGACGAGAGCGTCCGACTCTACACTTCCGGAACGACCGGTCGCGCAAAAGGGGTTCCGCTTAGTCGGCTCAACGAACTCATGTCGACGCACGAAGTCGCGATGCGTTATCCCATTTTCTCCGACGACGTCACGATCAACACGACGCCGTGGTTTCACCGCGGCGGTTTTCACGGCGGTATGACTCCGACTCTTCATCTTGGCGGCGAAGTCGTGATATTGCGTCAGTTTAACGCCACAACCTGTCTGAAGAACATTCAGAAGCGTCGCGTTACGATATTGCTCGGCGTTCCTTCGGCGGCGGTCATGATCGCGCGCAAACAGGAGAAAATTCAGGCGGAGATCAGGTCGGTGCGTCTGCTGGTCATGATGGGCAGCGATCTTGAAAAAGCGACCTACGTCTATTTGCAGGGAATGTTTCCGAAAGTCGACTTTATCAATAGTTACGGGACGACGGAAGCGTTTCTCAGCACGTTCCTCGATTCGAAGGATCTTCCCGAAAAAGCCGGGACGGCGGGGCGCGCGAGCATCGACGACGACGTCTTTTTGGTCGAGCCGGTCGAAGACGGGTTCGGGGATCCAAAGAAATTGACTCCCAAAGACGGCAAATCGTTGGGCGAGGTCGTCGTTCGTTGCACGAGCAAGACGACGGCGGGGTATCACAACAAGCCCGAGGAGTCGGCGAAGAAGTTTCATGACGGGTACTTGTACACCGGCGACCTTGCGACTTGGGACGCGGACGAGTATATTTCGATCGTCGGGCGCAAAGACGACATGATGATTTCCGCCGGCGAGAATATTTATCCGCAACCGATCGAGGAAGCGATTTGCGAACACCCGATGGTAAGCGACTGTATCGTCGTTCCAGTCTCGGAAATGACGCGAGGTCAGGCGCTCTGCGCTTACGTGATTCGCAAAGACGAGACTCTGAGCGTTCGCGAACTGCTCAAGTTCTGCCTGGAAAATCCGTCTCTATCGGCGTTTACCACGCCGAGATACTATAAGTTCGTCGACGAGTTGCCCTATACTCCGACCGGCAAAAAACAGCGGTTTGTTATTAGAGCCAAAGCACCCGTCGATCTCAAAGAGGGAACGCTGTCGCGGAATTGAAGTCGCGGGCGGCTCGGCGCTTTTCCAATTTCAGCTTGCCGCGCTTCCTCGCGCGCGGATCGGTTATTTCAGGTGCAGGAACAACGCGGCGGCGACGATCGCGGCAGTTTCCACGCGATAGACCTGCTTGCCGAGGTCGAGGGGGAACCAGCCCTGGTCGACGGCGTTTTGAACTTCGGCGTCGGCGAATCCTCCGACGGGACCGATCAGCAGGAGAACGGCGTCGGGAACGGCGCGGCGGTCGCTAATCAGTCGCGCGAAACTCCTCTGTCCGAAAAAACCGTCGGAGATCGGATGCGCGACGACGCGCAGAACGTCCGAGTCCGGCGCGATTTCGTCGAAAAGACGAGAACCCGCGTAGCGTTCCGCTATCGAAGCGCCAAGATCCGAGTAGTCCGCGTCGGCGTCCGACTTGCCCTCGAGCCGCGCGGAGAGGACTTCGACCAGACCGGGCAACTCCGTCGGCTTAATCGCGGGAAGAATCTCCATTAGCCTCAATCGACCGCACTGTTTCGACGCCTCGAGCGTCTGTCGTTCAAGCCGTTCGCGGACGCCTTCGTCAAATTTGACGTCGGCTCGCTCGGCGTCGAGCGGGATGAATCGTCGGACGCCCAGTTCGGTCATTTTCTCGACCGCCCATTTCTGACGGTCTCCTTTGGGAAGCGCCATGATCGCCGTAAGGGCCAGGTCGGGTTCGCGGTTGTCTTCGCGCGTCTCCATAATTTTCAGTTCGACGCGATCCCGCGCGATCGATTCGATTTTCGCGAGGTATTCCTTGCCGGAACCGTCGAACAAAACCGCTTCGTCGCCGATTTTTTTGCGCATAACGCGCGTAAGGTGACGCGCTTCGGCGCCGGTTAGCGCGGCGGTTCCGTCCTTAAAAGACGCGCGGTCGCCGGGGGAGACGTAATACAAGTCGCTCATGCTTCGATTTCCTCCAATCGTCGTAAAAAGCAAAAGACGCCGTTATTATACCGGTATTATACCGGTTTTCCCGAAAGAAATAACGTCCCCCGCGCGAAAGGGGCAAGTCGGTCGGCAAAGATTGGTTCCGACTTGCGTAAAGTCGAACGATTGGTAAAATACCGCTCGTTGAGAAAGAATCCGAATCTTTTGAAGAATCGCCTTGAATTCCATGAACACGCCCGAAGAAACCTT
>CAMZEO010000121.1 GCA_947305735.1 uncultured Planctomycetales bacterium
CCGCGACGGGTTGTTCCGCGACGGGTTGTTCCGCGACGGGTTGTTCCGCGACGGGTTGTTCCGCGACGGGCTCTTCCGTAGCGGGCGCGGCGGCGGGTTCTTCCGTAGCGGGCTCTTCGGCGACGGGCTCTTCAGACGCCGACTCGGCGATCGACTCGTCCTGCGCGTAGGCGGCGGACGTCGGGAAGACAAACTCGAAGGCGAACGCGTCGCCGAACGTCGCGACCGCCGACGTCTTAACTTCCCGCGGAACGGCTTTCTTCGATTTGATCGCGGCGCAACTGCATCGCGCGCCGAGAACGACGAACGCGATCCAGACGATCGCCAAAAGAATCATGTGAGGATAGAACGCTTTTTTCGACGGACGACCGGAGCGCCATGGGCTCGCGGGCGTCGTCGTTTCAGGTTTTTTCGTTGAATTGTCCATAGTTAAATCCTGTTTCTATCTGAAAACGCCGCGTCGCGACGCCGCCGGGCGCGGACGCCGACGACCGTCGCGCGTTGGGAATGATCGCCTTTCGCGAAGCAATTTTACCATAAAGGCGTCGCGGACGCAATAAAATAATCGAACGGTTTTTCAAACTCTTTTCGTCCTCTTTTCGTCGTCGCGCCGCCGTTACTTCCAGACGTCGCGCTTTTGATAGCTCGTATGGAAGAGCGTTTCGCGTCGTTCCTCGCCCTCCGGCTCGACGAAGTTCCTGTAAAACGCCGCGATTTCCGGATTGTCGCCGGCGACGCGGACTTTTTCGTCCTTGTCGATTTTGGCGAGCCCCGAGGCGCGCCGCGCGCGCGTTTCGTCGGTCGGACGCTCGGAACCGTTGATTTTAGGCTGACCGCCCCCTCCGACGCATCCTCCGGGGCACGCCATGACCTCGACGACGTCGTATTGGACGTCGCCGCGCTTGATTTGGTCGAGCAGTTCGCGCGCGCCCGCCAGACCGCATACGACGGCGGCGCGGAGCTTATAGTCTCCGGCGTCGACGGTCGTTTCGCGCAGTCCGGAGATTCCGTCGACGGCGTCGAGTTCCATCGTTTCCGGAGAAGGGGACTTGCCCGAGACGTCCTTGTAAAACTGTCGGACGAGCGAGCGCAGGACGCCGCCGGTCGAGCCGAACAATTTTCCGGCTCCGCTTCCTGCTCCGAGGATTGGATCGTATTCTTCGGGCTCGAGTTTGCTCGGATCGAGTTTCAGATACGAGAACCAGGCGCCGAGTTCTCTCGAGGTCAGCGCGTAATCGAGATCGCGAAATTCTCCCCGGCGGTTCCAGTACGTCGCGGCTTTCGCGTTTTCCGTTCTCGTCGCTTCGTATTTTTTCCCGACGCATGGCGCGAAGGCGACGTTGACGATTTTCGCCGGATCGATTCCTTTTTCTTTGGCGAACGCCGTTTTAATCGCGGCGCTCTGGGCGAGGATCGGACTGCGCGTCGTCGAAAGATTCGGGATGAATTCCGGATAGAACGTTTCGACGAAGGTTACCCAGGCGGGGCAGCAGCTCGTGAACATGGGACCGGGCGTTTTGGAATCGAGCCGCGCTCGGAGTTCTCGCGCCTCTTCGACGGCGGTCAGGTCGGCTCCGAACGCGACGTCAAGAACGTAGTCGAACCCGATTTTTCTCAGCGCGGCGACCGTTTGATTTTGCAAATTGTCGCCCGGTTCCATGCCGAAGAGTTCTCCGAGCGAGACTCGCAACGCGGGCGCGGTCGTCGCGACGTAGACGCGCTTTTCGTCCGGGTTGTTCGACCTGACGGAACGCGCGAGGGCGGTTCCGACGTCGAAATACTCGATTTTTTCGGTCAGGACGTCGTATTTGCACGCCGAGACGCACTGTCCGCAATGCATGCAGAGCGTTTTGACCGACGGCTTGAGGTCTTCGGGCTTATACCAATGCGCGATCTTCTGTTCCATGCACGCGGCGTCGCACCGACCGCAGTTCATGCAGCGCCGGGCGTCGCGCTGAAGCGACGGATTCGTCGGATCCGGCTTGATCGAGTCGGGCGCGAGACCGTTGAGCTTTCGGTTGCGCTTGTAATCGGCGTAGTTTTGAAAACCGTCGAGATTGTACGGAGGGGCGTCCTCGTCCGCGAGCGCGAGAAGGCGGTCGAGCGGAACCAAAGCGGCTCCGGCGGAGAGTAGCGCCGATTTAAGAACGGTTCGTCGTGTTGGCATGCCGGACTCCAAAAGGTGAAAGCGACGTTGAAACAGGGGAACGAACTCGGGCTCCGAGCCGTCTCAGGCTTATTATATCAAGTCGACGTTTGAACGGCAAGCGAGGGCGCATAATAGGAAAAAATAATACAACGCCCCGCGTTCGCGCTTTTTCAAAGCGCTAAACCGTTCGGATTCCTGAAAACGATGTTGCTTAACCTACTGATTTCCGTTATATTATAGGGTCGAGGGATAGTCGTCGGAAATTGTGCCGGCGGCGCGCGGACGTGCAACGAGAGACGACGAGAGGTCGATGAAATGAGCAGCCGAACCGAAAGACCGCAATTTGGAGCGTTAATAGTCGCGCTGGCGACGGCGTTGCTTGCGACGGCGACGTCTGGAGTCGTTCGCGGGGCAGCGGGCGACGATCTCATCAATCAGGGAATGACGCAGCATCAGAGCAAGAATTACGACGCCGCGATCAGCGCGTTCGAGCGTTATATTCAGCTCTATCCGAACGGGGAGAGTCGGAATCAGGCGGAACTTTACGCCGGTCACGCCTATATGCTTCGCGCCGGCTACATCACGAACGCGGACGCGAGCGCGGCTCAGTCGCACTTCAACGTCGTCTTGAACCAGGGTCGGAACGCCCGGTACTATAAAGAAGCCGCGTTCCACACGGCGCACCTGGCTTACGAGATGCGCAATTATTCCAACGCGAAAGAGCTTTTCCAGCGTTTTCTTTCCGATTATCCGACGGATAGTTACGCGGTCTACGCGCTCTATTATCTGGCGAACTGCGAAAAACAGTTCGGCGACTACAAAAGCGCGATCGCGCACTACGAGCAGGCGCTCAGCAAGTACCCCGACTCCACCCTGCGTTGGAATTGCGCGCTCGAGCGCGCGTCGCTCGTGGGCAAGACCGGCGATTACAACTCCGCCGAGCGGGATTTGGCGGAACTCGCGCGCCAGAACAATCTTCCTTCGGATATCGCGGGTCAGGTCGCGGTTCAGCGCGCGTTGCTGCAGATCGTTCAGCAGCGTTACGACAACGCGATCGAGATTCTCGAGACGTATATTTCGCGGTATAAGACCTACAACGACTCGGCGGCGACCGACGCGATGGCGACGGTCTATCTTCACGAGGCTTACGCGTACACGGCAAAGAAAGAGTTTCAACGCGCGCTCGGCGTCATTGAAACGAACCTCGAACGCAATAAGAACACGCTGATTCCCGAGGCCGCGTTGCTGAAAATCAAGCTGTTGCTCGCGTTGCGCCGCAATTCCGACGCCTCGGCGCTGCTCGACAGCTTCGCGAACTCCTCTTTCGGGCGCGACAATCCCGATCTCGTGACGTCGTATCAGGCGATGCTCGATTTGACGAACGGTCGCTACGATCAGACGATCGACTCCCTGACGAGAATGCTGCAGGTTCGCGTGACGTCGAGGACGTCGAACAACAATTACGGCGCGAGTTATCGCGCGAATTACGGTTCCGAGTCCGAGATTGACTCCGGATATTACGGCGCCGACTACGGAACGAGCTACCGCGCGAATTACGAGCAGAATTACGACTACTCTTCCGGCTCTTACAACAACGGCTCTTACAGCAACGGCTCTTACAACAACGGTTCCTCCAACAACGGCTCCAATTACGGCTCCTCCAACAACGAATTGATCGCGACGATCGACTATTTCAAGAAGACCGGCGGGCAGAATCTTGAGCCGCTCGAATGCGTGGAAGCGTGCGGAACGCTGATTTTGGCATACGCGAGCCGATACGCGTCGAAACGCGCCGCGATCGACTACGATTATCAAGCCGCGATCTATCGGGAAACGGTCAATTACGCGAATTGGCTCAACGATCCGGTCGTCTCGCTCATTCTGAAGGGAATCGACCTTCGGCGTCAGAAAGCGCTCGAAAAGCCGATTTCCAGCGCCGCCGACTCGTTCTACGTGGCCACTCCCTACGCGACGAGCGATTACAGCTCGACGCCGGGACTGTTCGCCGATCCGACGAATTCAAGAAATTTCAACAGACCCAACTACTACATGGACGGCAGCACCGCCACTCAGTACCGTCCGAGAGACTACTACACCAGCGACGATTATCGCTGGGGCAATCAGCGCGATTCGCGCAGGTATGATTCCAGCGACCCGAACGGCTACGACTCGTCGACGAATTCGGACGGTCGGAACGGCGCGGCTCCGAACCGAGCGAACCGGCGCAACGCGGATCCGCGTTATCCCGGCGACGCGGGTTACGACGCGTCCAACGCGCCTAAGTCGGGCTCCGGCGGCGCGCCCAGCTTGAACGATAATCCGAACGCTCCGGCGGATCCGAACGGCGCGGGCAAAGCGAGCGCCTCGGGCGCTCCGCCGCAAGGGGCGTCGGCTCAGTACGGGCCCGACGGTCGACCGCTCGACGCGACCGGGGCGCCTCCGTCCGCGCCCAACGGTCGGGAGGGGCAAAACGCCGTCGACAAGCCCGTCGAAGGGGGCGACGCCGAGGATGAAGACGTCAAACGCGTGACGCCGACGGAGGCGAAAGACGCGCTCGCCAAGGCGGAAAAGTTTTTCTACAACAAGGAGTTCGACCGCTGCAACGAGACGTTGCTCGAACTGTTGACGTCGTCGGAGACGTTCTGGCAGGATTGTCCCGGCGTCGCGCCGCAAGTCGCGTTGTTGCGCGCGAACGCGCTCATGCAGCTTGGAAAACGATCCGAAGCGCAGATGTCGTATCAGAGCGTTATCGACAACTCGCCCTATTCGCCCGAGGCGCTTATCGCGGCCGCGAACGTCGGGTTCGCTTACGACGATCTTGGTCGGACGCAGGAGGCGGCGGATTATCTGCGGCGCGCGACGGTCGGAGGAGCGACGACGCCCCTGACCGACAAAGCGCTCTATTTGCTGGGTATGAACGAGAAAGAACGCGGCAATATTCAGGGCGCGAAACAGGCGTTCGCGCGCGTCTACCGCGATTTTCCGTCGAGTCCCTATTGGAGCCACGCGACATGGGCGCTCGCCGCGCTCGAATCGTCGACCGGTTCCGACGTCGAGGCGGAAAAACTGGTCAACGAGGCGCTTAAGAGCAAGCCGGACGTCGCGATTGTCGATTATCTGCTCTTCTTAAAGGGCGAGATCGCGCTTCGCGCCAAAGACTACGCCAAGGCGCTCGTCGCGTTCGACATGATCGTCGAACAGTATCCGGACAGCTCGCTTTACTCTCGAGCGATCAATCGTTTGGCGGCGATTCCGGAGAAGTATCGGGGCGATTTCGATTACGAGGAAGTCTTTGAAGAAGAGGTCGCGTCGCGTCCGAGCATTCCGTCGCGCGCGAGTTCGACGCCGACTCAAAACGGGTCGAGAACGAACGCGAGTTCGACGCCGACGCAGTCGGCGCCGCGACGCGGTTTGGACGATTACGCGGAACTCGGATCGCGCCGATCCGATCGCGAGACGCCCTCGCGAACGTCGTCGCAACCGTCGACGTCGAGAACGACTCCGACGGGCGCCCCGAAGCCGTCGTCGACAAGCGAGAAACCCGCGTCGACGAGCAAGCCCGCGTCAAACGCCGCTCCGTCGAACGGGTCGAATTCCGAGAAGTCGAAGTCGGCCGGGAAAGCGGAGGAGTCGAAGCCGAAAAGCGGCTTGGCGGCGCTCGTTACGCGCGCGATGAAACGGTGATTGTTTTCGCGCGGAAACGCGAAAAGCGTCCGGTCGGAACGTTTCGATCGGACGCCTTTTGTTTGGGGAGCCACGCTTAGACTCCGCGGGTTTGGAATACCGCGAGCCCGCGTTTTTCAGTTCTTTCTTCTGGAGTTTCTTGCCTCGCGAACGTTAAGCATGTTCAAATTCATTCTGTTGCAAATGTCTTCCTCGGCTTCCTCGCGGTCGAACGCAACCGCTTCGTCCGCCAGGATGCCGATTTCCGCGGCGGCTCGTTCGACGTCGATTCCGGAGGCGAGGAAGACGAAATTCCAGCTGTATTTGTCTCGTTGATGTTCGATTCTCGTTTTTACGTCCGAGGCTTTGAATCGTTTGCTGGCGTTTTCATATCCGTCGGTAACGATGACGAACAGGACGTCTTCCGGACGTTTGTCTTCGGGAAGGGCGGCGAAAAAGGCTCCGAGTTCGTCGATTCCCTGGCAGACGGCGTCGTACAGGGCGGTGCAAGCTCCGCACTCGTAGCGATCGACGAAGCGTTCCAGTTCCTCGAGCGTGGAATTATGAGCCAAATGCGAGACTTCGTTCTCGAATTGATACAGATCGACGGCGATTTTTTCGCCTTGCGCCGCTTTTTTTCTCTGTTCGGCGCAGAAATTGACGAGCGACCGCTGGACTTCGGTTTTAATCGATTCCATCGAACCGGACGCGTCGAGAACGACGCAAACGTGCGTGTAATCAAGTTGCATAGCATGATCCTTTCTTTTGGCGGTCAAGTCGCCGCCGACTCTTCGCGACGCCGAGCGGATATGAAATCGTCCGCTCTCGTCGACCGCGCCGGTCGTCCGTCGACGGACTTTCCGTTCGCGTCCAACGGCGCGCGAAAAAACAAAACAACAAACGATTGAAGATAAACGTTGACGAATAACGACGATTTGACGCGATTGTCGCGCCGCCGTCAATAAACGCCCCTCGCGTTAAGAGCGCCGCGCCGTCGCGGCGATAAACAGAAAACAAGAGGGAAAATCTGAAAACCTAATGGAAACGGGAACCGAACGAACAGACCGACGTTTCGATCCTTCGTCGCGTCGGCGAATAGATCCGGGCTTTCGGCGCTCGTCATTCCTTTGTTCGCCGAGGCGCGTCCCTGCGCTCGTTCAGCCCGGTTTTAACGGCTTCGGCTTGTAATTATAGGATAACGCCAAATCGGGAACCGACGCCGCCTTAATCGCGTTCCTTGCGATCACTGTTCTCGACCTCCGCCGCGAACGATTCCTATTATAAACAGGGATCGGTAAGACGTCAATACCAGATTAAACATTTTTTGTAAAAACTGGTAATTTTCTTAAAATTTTTTGAAAGAACCGTCGGCAAATAAATTTTGCGAATAATTTAAAAGGGACGTTTCTAGTGTAAAAAGATGAAATAAAGCGTTTTTTTTAAGTTTCGGGACGTCGATTTTTTTTGTCGGGCGTCGTCTCGGAAGGTTGCACGTCGACGGCGAGCTTCTTTTTGAGTTCCGCGAGCAAGCCGTCGCACCCCGCGTCGATTTGGCGGAACGTCAGCTCGAAATCGCGGTGATACCATGGGTCGTCGATATCGCCGGGTTTGTCGGTATAATCGAGCAATAGACTGATTTTGCCGAGCGCGTCTCCGCCGTAGATTCTTTTCAAATCAAGTTTGTTGGCGAGTTCCATGCCGACGATGTAGTCGAACCGTCGATAGTCGTCGCGCGTCGTTTGTCTCGCGGTTTTTCCCGAACAGTCGATTCCTCGTTTGGCGAGGGCGCGTCGCGTTCCGGGATAGACGGGGTTTCCGACTTCCTCGTCGCTAGTTCCCGCCGACTCGACGTAGATTTTGTCCGAGAGACCCGCCTTTTCCGCCTTCGATTTCATGACGAACTCCGCCATCGTGCTCCGACAGATGTTTCCGTAGCAGACAAAAAGGATGCGAAGCATCAAAAACAGTCCTTTCTAACAGATCCGATTCCGCGCGTTTTGCCGCGTTTTGCGCGGTCGTTTTCCCCGTTCGTCCTCCTCGCGCTCCGTCGTGGAAAAAGACCGAAACGGCAAAACGAGGCAAACGCTATCGCTGCCGTCCGTCGTATAACAGTCTCGGAATCGTTTCCGCATAAAAAAGGCTCGCCGACAAAGCTGCGAGTCGCGCGCGTCGAGCGTCATGCCGATATCCGAACGCCCGTCGGGCGCCGCGGGGGCTTTGAGTTCGTCCCGATTTGGTTTCCGTCGATACCGCGGTTTTGTCGTCAAGGCGTAGTCTCCGCGCCCGGAGGTCGGCGGACGAACGTCTTGATTTCGTTTCAAACGTCAACCGTCGATCTTAACTCGGTTCGGGAAACCGATCGACCAGTATCTCAAATATTTGTCCAAGTCTATAAGCCGGAATATGTTGAATTCAACCCGTTGTCCGTTTACGGCGCAAAAGTGATTGAGCCGAAGTATTCGGGACAATGGAAATTCGGCGATTGCAGATCAATTGGAGACCACGACAGATAGTGTTTCTTCGCGGTTTTGTCCCCGCACTTATAGAAGTTTGCCGCCAGTTCCCCTTTAAACTGATAGTCGGGATAGAACAGCCGGATGAACTTCAAAGGTATCGTATAGAAAACTTCCCAGCCGTCGGTCGTTCTGTTCGCATGGATATCGAAGTATTCCTGCGCGTTCGATTTGACGATATCGATCCGATCCGTTCTATCGGGGCCGAATTGTAAGCAAAGGCAGCCGTTTGGATTGATTTCAAAATTGAAATAGCTTGGGGCGTCGACAATTTTAAAGAAGAATTCAAGGCAACTGTCCTGACAAACGGGCGAAAGCGGCTCCGTGAGTTCGGCGCGAACGTCCTTTTCAACGGCGCTCAGATGAACGAAGAGCGCTTCGTCGGAATAGCATAACTGACCTCGCGCGCGGATTCCAACGTCGTCCAGCCACTGCGCGTTGTCGATCTGCAGAACGGGAACGTTGCTCCAATCCGGCGTTGCGTCTGTTTTTACGATAGTATACGATTCTTTTTTCATTTGCGGTTCGGCGGCGCTCCCATTCTCCAAAAAAGTTGCGGTCGTAAGCAACGACAATACAAATATCGCGAATCTTATTTTTTTCATAACATTTTCCTCTGCAAATTTCAAGTCGCCTATTAAACGCGCGCTCCCGGCGCCTGGGCCGGAACTTCTTTTCCGGCGCCGAGCGCGTCGCCGATATTCTCTCAGCCTGAAAAGCGGGAGAATATTGGGAAGAAGTCTTTCGTCATATCGTACGTTTCGCCGCGAGCGGTCGTCGTCACGACAAACTTCTTTTTGACCGGACGACCAAAAAGCGTCGAATACAGGCTGTCAAAAACAATTTTACGCCGACCTGCGATCGCGCCCCGATACTGAGGAGACGCGAAACGACGACCTCAGCCCGCAGGAAAGTTTCGTTCACAATTTGCGTCTCGTTTTTCTGTAACAGGCGCCGTTATTATATCAGCTCGCGCCGCGCAAAGCAAGAAAGGCCCGACGGCATGCTGTCGGCGTCAAAAACGCGGCGTCGGGGCCGCGCCCGGCAGGATTCAAACAGAACGCGACGAAGGTTGCGACGACGTCAAGGACGAACGGAACGGCGAGGATCAAAAGAATTTTTAACGGGGGGGCACGAGATTTTGGCGGGGTTGGTTTGGGCCGCGGTCGTTAAGTTGGCGACGTTTTTCCTCTTCTGTTGCGAATCTTTCGCATGATTTCGACTCCTCTGGCGACGTCGTCGACGTTCCTGACGACGATCGGCGCGGACTCTTCCGTTATTCTTTCGATCGCCTGAAGAGGATCCAACGAATGATACGGCAAATAAAGTTTTCGCAAGCGTTCCGGCTTGACCTCCTTATAGAGTTGTTTGCTTGTCTTTTCGCTAACGTAACACCAGTAACGATACAGATACCCAATCCAGCGCAATTCTTCCGTCGCGTATTTTTCCGAACCGTAAACGCTGACGCCGTATTGATCTTCCAATTCTTGAAACGCGTTCGAGACGTCCGTCGATTCGAACATGATCCCGCCGGCGTCGATTCGTTTGGCTAAGTCGGAATTCATGAATCGTCGTATAAATATCGGGGAACTGCACTTTGCGCCGTCTTTGGACGCTTCAAACAAATCTGCCTGACGCGCGCATATTTTCAACCCCAAGGAATCCATTTCTCTCATTTTAACAGGTCCTCGATATATACGCCCCGATTTCTGTATTGCTTTTTTGCCAGTTTAACTTTGTCCAGATTCATCTTAAAACAGTCTTTTCTCGCGGCTAAATACGCTTCCTTTTCTAAATCCGCCAAGTAACATCTTTCAAGAAGCGTTATTTGTGAAAGAGCCCTCTTGCTGATAAAAACATATTGCATTCCAAGATTTGTCGCGGATAAAGAGTGGCGGCATTGAACGTCCGTTATCTCGCCGTCGACAAAACTGTCGATAATTTCGAACATCCTGTTGTCTGCAATCGGAGCGACGATATAATCGACGCCCTCGACGTCTCTTATTAAACGCCGGACCAATTTCGTATCGGCGTACTCGTTTAATCTTCCCCGATAATATGCGATCGTGAGCGCCCAGTTTCGATCAACGTTGAACTTTTTGCATTTTAAAGTTGAAGGGTCAAATTTTAGCATGTACAAAGAGGAATTCTTATACATTGCGACGAACATTGCCGACTGTTCCAGGTTTTCTCCGCAATAGAAACCGTTTCCAAAGTCGTTGATTCTCTTGTTGCAATCAAGGCGAAGTTCTCCTTCTATTTTCGTTTTTGCCCCATGAAAGAGGAGAAGCTCGTTCGTTTTGACTTCGTCTTCCCGGTAAAACTCTTCTTTTATTTTGTTGAGTCGGACGCCCTTTTTAAACGCGTAGGTATAGAATCCCTTAATATGTCTTTCCGACGCTTTGCTCTTATTATTGATCCAATTGCTTACCGTTATTCTGCTGACCCCCAACTCGTCGGCCAGTTCCGCTATCGTTAAGCCGGTGATTTCAACGACGCTTTCCACGTCTTGCGCGAGCAAGTATTCCATTGGCCGTAATCCTCCAAACTTGTCTGTAAAGTATTTTACATAGAAGTTGTTTCGACGTCAATAACTTCTATGTAAAGTTTTTTACAGAAAAGTAGTTCTAGGAGACGTCTTTTGCGTAGTGAAATCCGGGCGTTTTTATCAGAAGAAATCGACGCTAGTCATAGGTTGGTTAAGTTTGTGTTATTATACGAGTTGAGTACTTTGCGCTTTAATGATTTGAGGTTTTTTTAGTGATTTGAGGCAAACTGAGAAAAAATCGACGGGGGATTTGTTTGTAAACGCGGCTGTGAATTTGCCGTTTGGCGCGGCGTTGTTTGAGGAAACGCGCGTTTTGGCGCCGCCCTGTTTGCCTGCGGCGTCCGGGCGACTTCGCGCCCTACCGCTTGCGGCTCTTACATTGATTTTTGTCAAGGCGCGGCGACCAACGGGCGGTTATTTACGTTCCGCGCGGGAACGCGAACCGGGAATTTGTCGTTGGAAGAATTTAACGGTTCGCGATTGCTCTTTCAGGAACGCGGTTTTCAGTCTCTTTTCCGCCGTCGCAACGAGCCTTGGAATCACGGCGTTTCCGGAACGTCGACTTTTTGATTCCGATATAGCGGATTCGTCAGGAATTCGGCGTCTTCGCCGACAAACGCTTTTCGCGCCTCCTGATCGTCCTTAAGGAACCAGGCGAACCACGCGGTCGCGTAACCGTCGGCAAAGTAGAGCGTTTCTCCATGGCCGGCGTTTTTTCTGACAGCCTTCGCTTTTGGCGCGTTGATTTTTTCGTAGGAGTTTGCCTGGTCTTCCGGAGAGAGAACGTCGCCGTTGGCCGCGCAGATCAAGAGAATCGGAATTGTCGTTTTGCCGGGGTCGTACGGAATCCGTAACACGGCGGCAAGTTTTTCCGCCGTCGGCGAGAGCGAGACCGCGCACTTGAACAACTCTTTTCGTCCCGTTTCGTTGATCAAATTGAACGCGCCGACTCCGCCTTGAGAATGCCCCGTCGTCCCGATACGATCGACGTCGACTTTGCCGTAGAAGACGCTTGTTTCGTCTTTGCTCGCTTTTAGGAGCCAGTCGAGCGTCGCGGCAGACTTTTTGCCCTCCCAAGTCGACGGATCCTCGTTGCCGACGGCGATAAAACCCCATGACGCGAGATGTTCGAAGACGGGCTTGTATCGGGAAGCTAAAACGCCCGTCCCGTTGACGAAGAGAACGACGGGAAATTTCGCGTCGGTCGTTTCGAGTTCTTTCGGATACCAAATCTCGATTTTTCCGACGTCCTTATCGTCCGGATAATCCGTTTCAAAGTAACCGACGGAAGAGGCTCCCATTGCGAGGTATTTCGCTTCGAGTTCGCCCCCGGTTTTTACGGTTTCCGCGTAGTTTTCCGGACACATCGGCGAAGTCAGCGCGTTTTGCAAAAGCTTCTTCAGGCCGCAGTAGCCCGACGCGCAAAGGACAAAAACGACGGCGATTGCGATCAAGACGGTTTTC
>CAMZEO010000122.1 GCA_947305735.1 uncultured Planctomycetales bacterium
GATCCGTTCCATAATACGTCGACGAGACGCCAAGGCGACGACTTCGCCAAAACGTCTTCGTTCCTTCGTCTATCGACGCGAAGACTCGATCAAAAGTAGCTTCCACGCTTTCCATACCCGATTCGACGAAAAAATGTCCCATCGTCACGTCGCCAAAGAGCTCAGTGTCTTTAACGCGTAAATAGACGTCTTTAAAAGAGATCTTATCGTTGACGCCTATTCCCATGGCGTATTCTAAATTGCCGTGTCCAGAACCTTTCATCGTAAAACGAACGTCGCGCGCTCCAAAAGAATTCTTCGTGTTGCCGTAAGTCTCCTCCGCAACGTTGTCCTTACTGATAGAAACGGCGTCCAAAGACACATGGCCGGTTAGTTTCATCGAAAAAGGATCGCTGATTTTCGGCTCCTTTTTCGCGTTTTTCTTCTGCTCGGAGACAAGATCGGCTTTTAGTTCTTCGGTAGTCTCCTGCAACTCGGCTATTCGTTTTTCCAACTCCTCAAGTTCGGGAATCCCGCCAGTCAACACGCCGCCGCTATTTTCTGTCTTCGGCTCGACTGGCGTCCAGCCGTTATCGTCGACAACTACGGATTCATCGTCATCACCATCGTCAAAACCAGATTCTTCATCAAAGTCAGAATCCTCGTCAAAGTCATCATTATCATCCAAATACTCGTCGGATTCGTCGTCAACTTCTTTGTAAACTCCAAACTCTTCGTCGACGTCAAACTCTTCGCCAAGGTCAAAATCCTCTTCATCCCCTTCTCCGTCGGCAGAGGTGTCCACAGACGATCCATACGCACCCTCGTCATTATGACGAGGCGACGGGGCGGAAATAAAAAATTCATCCTCGTAAGCAACGTCCGCGCCATATGTAGACAGCGAGTTCATCCAAGAACAGCCAACGCCGAAAAACAAAGCGCAAAGACACGCCGTTATCCGAATTCGCCAACTCATGTTATACCCTCCATTGCATAACGTCGAGGCGGAGTTTCTACAGCCTCGACTTTTGTTATCGGCAGAACCAGATCAGAAAGATAAATAAAATCAAAAAACTTGTTGGAATATTTTAATTATTTCGATTATTATAGATATTAGTTATAAATAATGAAGAAGTGATAGAAACCATGGAACGGCGCACAAAACCTAAACGGTCTGCCTTACAACTGATTTCTTAAGCAAATTCTTGATCTTGAATTGGCTTTTGGAAAAAGACTTAGTTGACATTATGCGTTTTTAACGAAGTTTTTAAGAGCCTCCCCTTAATCGACCAGATTCAGAATACCTGGCGGAACAATCTGACTTTTCGCAATCTTGGCGCAGTTATATTCAACGCGTGACGCAAGCAGAAACAATGAAAACTTCTAAGCACGTGGTTCTAGCAGATAAATATCATTTAAGCAAGAGCTTATAGAAAAGCCTGTTCGGAACATAAGCGGAGTATACGTTTCCTTCAAACCATTTGACGTCGGCATCCATAGTTACGCGCGATGTACTTTTCAGCCCCAAACAAGACAATCGCTCTTTGAAGCCGAACTCTCCTCATGGTCGCTCGCGAGAACGACCATGAGGAGGAAACAATACGCGTATCAAAAGGATAAAAAACGATCCTATAAGAATTTATTTACCAGCGATATATTCTTACGCCAAACCCTTCGAATTGCTCGCGTAAAACGCCGTTTTCAAACGATGGAGAAGCGTTGTCTTTTTCATCGTATAAAACCTCAAGCGCGGAACAGTCAGACTCACTCGGAAAATCAAACCGAACGTCGACGGCCTTCGGAGACGAATTAACGGCAAACAAATACGTTTTCCCTTCGTATCGCTTCAACAAGCAGGTAATAGAATCATTCCCTTCCGGATCCAGTTTGGAACCGTTCAGAATCGTTACCTTTGGTTGTAAAAACGGATCAGTTAATTGCAGGAGTACGGGAGACAGTTCGTTGATCTGCGTCGCGATTGTCGAAATATTATTCCAACGCTCTGGAGTCGTAGTAACGCCATAGTTAAACATTTTTTTTCCAGGATCAACAAAACCGCCGTAAGTATACCACGTTATTCCGTTAGCGCCTGCGGCAAGTGCGGCAAAACTCATCGCTCGCAATTCTTGGTAGGTTGGAAAACGTTCCCAACCCCATCCCTGAAAATATTGAATAATAGGCCAGATCGCCTTGGGACCGTCGTCTGCTTCGCTCGCGTCGGAAAAGCTACGTTTAACGTCCTTAACAGTTTGCGCGACGCAATGCGTTCCTCCTTCGACTCCTTCTTTACGAACCGGATATATCTCGGGTAAGAACGCGTCGGTTCCTTTGACATAAGGTCGATAATTGGAAATGTCCTTACCGGCGTCAATCGGATCGGCCTGCACGGTCAATCGGGTCGGATCAACGGCTTTACATGAATCAAAATAATCATACAATTCCGACGGCTTCGTATTATACGATGTGTCGTCTCCAAGATACCAGGCAATGATCGAGGAACAATGGCGCTCTACGTCAACAAATCGTTCGTCGGGAAATCTTGCCACCGACCATAATTTGAATCCGTACTTCTCGGCGGCTCGCAAGAACTTATCTTCGCGAGGCATGGAATAAGAGTGAGCAAAATTGAAACCCGCCTCTTTTAAGCCGCGAAACGCCTCGTCAATATTGTTCCCGTTAAACTCTCGTTCAGTAACGCCGTAAATACCGATTGGGAAGAACGGCGCGCCGTCAATAAGCGTTGCGCCGTCTTCGCGCAATGTAATTTTAGGCGTCGTCGGCGGGTCGCCAATAAGGAAAAAACGCGTGGCTAAAACAGAATTGCCGAGAACGTCTGAGACTTCTACCGTCGACTTGTGCAATCCTTCCGAGAACTCGTTCTTGAACGCGCCAATCAAACGTAAACTGCCGGTCGCAGTCTTTTCCCGTGTAAAAACGTCGGTAACGTCTTCGTCGTCAACGGTAATCGCGACGGATGAAGCGCGAATATACGAATCGTCCGTAATTTCAAATTCCAAAAACTCGCGCGACTCCCTGGAAGGCTTTGCGCGAGCTCCAACTAATTTAACGCGGGGAGGTTCCGCATCGCCACTGTTTCGCCAAGAAAAATCTTTCCTCGATCCGATAAAAACAGCTTTGAGCGTGGGCGAAGACGTTCCATTGGGAGTCAAAACAGCCTTATAGCGAACAAAAGGTTTAGAAACGTTAAACGGCATGGTATACCGGGTTTTGGTAGTTCCGTCAGGACCTACAAATTCCGAGAAATCTCCTGGTTCTTCGGCGCTGGAAGCGCTGTCTGCCGAGGAAATTTGAAACGCGATTTCCGTTCCTTCAGGAATGTCTGCTTCCCAAGTAATTTTTCCCCCCTCAAAAACGTTTGAAACAAATTCTCCAGGCGCGACATAGCTCCTTTGAGGATCAACGACTTCTAACGTAACGGAAAGAATGGCGGCAAATTCTCCAGGTTCAATATTGGGAACGTCAAAACCAAGTTGAATCTCATATCCGATTGCTTTTTCGGGAATCGTTCCGTAAACGACCTTCTGACCGGTCGCTACGTCGGCAAGAAAAGCAAACGATTTTGTCAGAATCACTTTGTTGTTTTCGTCGACCCAACGTATAGAACTACCGTATGAGTCGCCTTGCGCGGAGCCGACGATTTGCTTGGAAGCAACCGTTTCCAAACGCAGGACGTATTCTTGTCCGCGCCAAGTCTGTTCGACGGGACGAACATCGGTCGAAATGGCAAACGCCGTATCTTTGGGAAACTCAACGTTTTCGTCCAGTGGTTTTGATCGCGTTATCAACAGAGACTTAACGCCGTTTTGCACCCCGCCAAAATCAAGGTTTAGAAGATTTTGATAGTTATTAACCTTTGACCATGCGGTCGGAGATTCAAATCGGTCATAAAAGACGACCGTCCCAGATCGTCCCGCTTGAACGGCTCCGTCGGATAAGGCGATGTTAAACGAGTTGTAAATGGAACCATCCGCGCTAACGAGTGAAGGCGTAAAGCAAAAAATCGTCGCGACTAACGTGCTGTAAAACAATCGCGACGCGCAATCAAAGCGCAAAAAAGACGTCATTGTCCCTCTCCTCAAAAAATACAAGCCGTCGTTGATTCGTCGACTCGCCTGATCCACAAAACAATTCTTACGGCGTCGTTTTAATTTTCCCTCGACAGCCCGTAAAGAGCGATCTTACGATCAAGAGTCGTACGTTCTATGCCGAGAACTTTCGCCGTCTTACTTTTATTCCACCCATAGTGCTTTAACGTATCCAAGATAAACTGGGCTTCCATTTCTTTAAGAGGTTTGGGCTCAAAAGGAATCGCCGCATATGCACTACATCCCTGACTATCGACAATAACGTCGTTTTTAACGGGCGATTGCCGAACATCCAAATCGTCGACCGAACCTAACGCCGAAGTAACCAAATCCGCTTTTTTGATCGTCGGCGGATTTCCCATTAGGACGGCTCGCTCGATAATATTCTTCAGTTCGCGAACGTTACCAGGCCAATGATAGGCATTGAGAGCCGCGCGAGCTTCAGGAGAAAAATCAAGATAGCGCCGTCCCGTCTCCTGTGAGTAACGTTCTCGAAAATGATCGGCCAAAAGATCGACGTCCCCTTGTCGTTCGCGAAGAGGAGGCACGTTGATTTCAAGAACGCGCAAACGAAAATACAAGTCGCGTCTGAATCGCCCTGCGGCAACTTCTTCTTCCAAATTTCGGTTAGTTGCCGCAACGACGCGAACGTTTACGGAAATGGGTCTATTTCCTCCAACTCGCTCGAAGGTCGCTCCTTCCAAAACACGTAGAAACGTCGCTTGCAAACCAGGGTTCATTTCGGCTATTTCGTCCAAAAAGATTGTTCCGCCATCCGCCGCCTCAAATTTGCCGATTTTTGTTTCCATTGCTCCAGTAAACGCGCCCTTCTCATGTCCAAAAAGTTCGCTGGTAAGTAAACTTTCCGAAAAAGCGGCGCAATTTAAACATAACATCGGTCCAGTTCGTCGGGAGCTACGTTCATGCACGGCTCGCGCGACAAGTTCCTTGCCCACGCCGCTCTCGCCGCGAATTAAAACGGTCGCTTTAGAGCGAGCGGCGCGATCAACACATTTCTCAACTTCGCGAATCGCGCGCGATTGTCCGATCATTTTCGAGCTTTGTTCTAAGAGGGAACGCAACCGCATATTCTCGGTGCGTTCGACGCCCAACAACGCGGTCATTTCATTCTGACGAGAAAAAAAATCTTGTCGTTCTAACCGCGAGGTGGTCTCGCGCGGCTCGCCCAAGAGAGTAAGTTCGCGTTGCTCTTCGATCAGAAGAGTTTCGCGACCAATTTGTATAATTGAACCAACGGAAATATCAACGCCTCCGTCAATTTGAATTCCATCGACGGTCGTCCCGTTGCGACTATTAAGATCGCGCAAATTCCATTTTCCATCACGAAATTCAATGGCGGCGTGAAATCGACTGCAACGCTCGTCGTCGAGAACAATGACGTTCTCTATGGCGCGACCAATTGTCGTTGGTTGGTCGGTTCTTAAGAAAAAGGCGACTGTAGGAACGCCATTATGAAAGCAGACAACTTCAAGTTTAGGGACGGTTCTTTCCATATGATTCTTCCAGCAAAGTCGTCATATCGCGTTCAGTCATACTTAACGAGGACGTCGAAAAAGCCGCTTTTAATCGTTTCCGCGTGAGCTTTGGCCTCGGCTGAAACGGTCATTGAGGCAGACGTCGGAACTAATATATAATTAGTAAAACAAGAAAGAGAAAAACGATGAGGAGCAATCATGTCCAATCTTGCAAAATCTGACGTTAAATCACTTAATTTCGCCACTTCGCAAGATTTCGTATCCGCAGGAAAAGGACACTCCTGATAAACGGCGGCGCGATCTGTTCTCCAACGGCAAAGACAAGGCGCGTCAAGAGCCAGAACTCCGCTTAGTCTCCACTGATTTTCAAAGCTTGGCGCGTCAAAATCCGCCGGACATAAAACTAACGCAAACGCCTGATCGTTAAGACGTATGATAGAGTTGACGATATTCGCCCTAAAAAACGGATTCGTTTCCGATTCTTCCGCGTCGACGCGAACAAGGCAAGACCTTCCCACGACGACCGTTTGCTCTAAATTAAGTGAAAAACAAGAAATTTCCCCTTGGGAAGCGTCGTCCAATCCGGAACTCGATTCGACTCTCAGCGCTTCGTCCTCAATCGAGTTAGACTGCGGGGTAAAAACCTTAGGACGACCTTCCGCATAGTGAACAACGGCTCCAGCCAAATTAAAACCGCTGTTTTTAGCGTCCAAACGCGCCCTTCGCCGCTCAGCCACAAACAAAGACGCCTCGCCGCGCGCGAGAACTTTTTCAAGCCTGACGGTAAAGGGCTCGTCTATGTTTACGCCGTCCAAGTCATCGTAAGAGGACTCAGAACGAGCGCGAAAAAAAGCAACGTTGGAATGCAAAGGAGACGAATAAACGTCTCCAGACATATTGCAAACTGTCAAAACAGAGTCGATCAGCGAGATCGTTGATCCCCCGACGTCTTCGAAAACGGTCCATTCTTCCGAAGAAGTCGAGTCCAGAGACGGGACTGTAAATTCAATCGAAACGCCTCGAATTGAAACGTCAGTTTCTTTAAGAAGGAAAAAGCTCTCTCCGCCGACGCCGTTAGGAGTGTCGGGCGGTTCAAAACGTAATTTGGGGGTATAATCTTTTCCGGCAAATATCTCGACATTTTGTCGGTCAATCTCAAGCGACGGAGTCGAAAGCGTGTTGTTAAATTTGAGTTCTATTCGAACGTTTGGCCTTGACTCGGAACTTGTTCCCCCATCTCGCGGCGAAACGCTTGCTAAAGCGGCTTGCAAAGAAGCAAAAGAATTAGGTTCCTTACCAACGCCGTCGACAATGCGCGCGACGGGGGACGAGAAAGGAGACGAGGAAGAACCGGAAGTATTCCCCAACAAGGGATAAACGCTAAAAGAACAAGCGAATGTCTCGGCGTCGTCAGGAATTGAAACGTCCTCAATTTGAAAAAAAGACTCGCTCTCTACCGGAACGCTCCGCGACCGCCATCCAAACGCGCAATCATCTGATTCAAACGCGGAAAAACCTGCGGTCAAATACGAATTTCTCCATTCCAGACCGTCGTCGATCGAGTCGCTCAGAAAAACCTTAGAATAACGCGATGACATATGAGCGTACAATTCGCTTAATTCCGACGCCCCCAACTCAACTTCCGAACGAAGTTTGTAGGAATCGCGCGGGTTGAACAACGTCCTGGACGTCAAAGCTCCCCCCTGATTCATTCCAACGTCATCGCTGGAAACAACGCGAGAGTCGTTTTCAATTCGAACTTGCCGATCCGTCGCAGAAATAGACGATTCTGTCGAATGTGGAAAAAACGTTTCGGGAAGCGACAAGTCGTTATCATTTGACAAGAACGAGTATCCCCCAATCAAAAGAACAAACAACATTGCGGCGCAAACTCCTGGCAAACGCCATGTTTCCGAACGTTCTGTTGATTTTTCTTGCGCGACCTTTTCGGGGTAGCCCCGAGAAGAAACTCGTAAACCTAAAATATCCGCAGTTTCAAGAAGATCGGAAATCAACGCGTCGGGCGTTTGGTAACGCTCGTCGGGATTCTTTTTCATCATCTTCTTCACAATTGCCGCCACTTCGAGAGGAACCGACGGGTTAACTTCCCGAATATCAGGGGCCTCGTCCGCTTGATGTTGCAGTAGTTTTTGCAACATCGTTCCCTCGGGAAATGGAGGCTAGTAGAATGTGCAACCGAGAGAATATACGTCGCTACGCGCGTCCGCAAGACGCGGATCCCGGGCTTGTTCAGGAGAAATATAGTCAAAAGTTCCCAAGGTGACGCCGCTTTCGGTTAAATCGTCGTCGAGTTGCGGTTTGAGCAACCTTGCAAGCCCCATGTCAATCAACTTGACGCGTTTTTGCGGCGTTACGATAATATTGGAAGGTTTAACGTCGCGATGCGTCACTCCATGGGCGGCGGCATGAGACAAAGCGGCCGCCGTTTGTAAAACATAGTCAACAGCTTCGCTCAATTCCAACGCGCCGCAATCGCGCACATAATCTCGTAAATTGACCCCGTCCACGTATTCAAACGCAATATAGGGAATTCCGTTTTCGTTTCCGTACAGATAGACTTGAGCTATATTCTCGTGGTTTAAGCGAGCGGCAGACTTGGCCTCGTTCAGGAAACGCGCGGCGACCCCGTCTTCGCGCGCGCGCTTTTGGGGGAGAATTTTAATAGCGACCTTTCGTTCAAGATTACGATCTTCTCCCTCGTATACGCGCCCCATTCCTCCCCCGCCCACGTAGCGGATAATGGTGAACTGCCCAAATTTAGAACCGGGCTTTAAATCGCTAAAATCGTCGCCTAAACCGTTGTCTTCCAATGTCGACGAAGATATGACAGTGTGTTCCCGCCTTTGTTCGGAAATACGCGTTGAAGCGGAACTTCCCGTCGTCCCCAAAGGAACTTCTTCCCAAAGCGCGTCCAGGGCGTCAGTCGACTCCATAGAATCATAAGATGCGCGCGCGTTTCTCACGTCGTCGCGCTCTTCTAAGGATTCTTCAAACGAATCAAGCAAAACATCGGAATTTGCGAGATTCTCCCGCGCGGCATTCCCTCCGACCCCGTCGATAACCGTTCGTTGCGTAGAACCGTCTTCTAAGGATCTATCGCCAGAATTCCCGCCAAGAGTCTTTCGCTTCGCCCCGTCGTCAGAAGTCCGAGCCTCTGCGCCTGATTGTTCAAGAGAACTCTTAACCGTCGTCTTTTGCGAGTCCGGTTTGAACGATGATTCAGAATACTGCTTTTTAGATTGAGACGACATTATCAGAACGTTACAGATAAACGACAGTCTAAGACAATAAACGTTCGACTCCGTATGCCCGGCGCCGAAAAGCCGTTTCAGAACGCCTCGACAACGTTTAGAAACGGCTTTAAATACCGTCTATTCGGACGTCAACAATGTTGAGTCCATAAATGACCGTTAAAACATAAAACGATTAATGAGATTCTCGACAAATTCTTGACGACCGCTGACGCAGGCGTCTGCCTCGCCTTTTTTCAGCATATATTCGGAAAGAGACTTGAAGTCGTGTTTGCCCGATTCAATCTCCGCGCCAATTCCCGAGTCCCATGAGGAGTAACGGGCTTTGACGACAGCGTCGAGTTCGCCCGACTCGCGGATAGCGGCCGCGACTTTGAGCCCTTTCGCAAAAGCGTCCATACCGCCAATATGCGCGTAGAACAGATCGATTGGTTCAAAGCTCTCGCGACGAACTTTAGCGTCAAAATTTAAACCGCCTGTAGTAAAGCCGCCATACTTCAACAAGACGAGCATCATCTTTGTCGTCATAGAAACGTCTGTCGGGAATTGGTCGGTATCCCAACCAAGGAGCATATCGCCGGTGTTAGCGTCGACCGATCCAAGAAAACCTTGGCTGGCCGCATATTCCATCTCATGTTCAACATTGTGCCCGGCAAGAGTCGCATGGTTCGTCTCAATGTTCATTTTGACGTAATCAGCGAGGTCGTATGCGCGGAGAAAGTTAATACAGGCGGCGCAGTCGTAATCGTACTGATGCTTGGTCGGTTCCTTCGGTTTCGGTTCAAAATAGAACTGTCCGGTAAAACCTATTTCCTTAGCGTAGTCTACAGCCATATGCATGAACTTGGCAAGGTGATCAAGTTCGCGCTTCATATCGGTGTTCCAAATGCACTGGTACCCTTCGCGACCGCCCCAGAAAGTATAACCTTGCGCGTTGAGTTCCTTGGAAACCTCGATCGCCTTCTTAACCTGCGCGGCGGCATAAGCGAAAGAATCAGCGTTGCAACTAGTGGCCGCGCCATGCATAAAGCGCGGATTGCCAAAAAGATTGGCGGTGCCCCAAAGCATCGTAATCCCGGTCCGTTCGGACTCCTCTTTGAAAACCTTAACGACTTCGTCAAGATATTTATTCGTTTCCGCAAGCGTTTTGCCTTCCGGCGCGACGTCGCGATCGTGGAACGCGTAATATTGCAATCCGGCTTTTTCGAGGAATTCAAAGAACGCTCTAACGCGATTCTGCGCGTTTTCGATCGAGTCTGAACCGTCGTCCCAAGGACGGGACATCGTCGGCATACCAAAAGGATCAGAACCGTTCATGCGCATGGTGTGCCAGAAAGCGCAACTAAAACGAAGGTGTTCCTTCATCGCCTTGCCTTCAACCAGCTCGTCTGGATTGTAAAAGCGAAATGCGAGCGGATTCTTGGAATCAGGACCTTCATATTGAACTTTTGTAACGTCAGGAAAAGCCGCCATTGTAAAACTCCTATTACACGGACTTCGATGCTTCGATCGCGCGTTTTAGTTGATAGGAAACGTTGAACGTTTCGACCAACAGACACACGCTTAAAACAAATCGGTAAGAGTCGACAAACGTAAGACGGACTCTTCCGTCCTTAGTATAGCAGATTAAAGCGAAAAAACAAAGAAAAACAACCAGGAAAAAATATTAATCGGAAAGAGCCGAAAAACGACCTAGCGTCTTTCGGCTCCGACTTCTGTCGACAAGAATACAAAAGAACAAGATCAGTTGATCACGCCGCGAGACTTTAAAAAGAAAATAACCTCGTCCGCAAGTTCCTCAGCAGACCTGGAGCCGCCGTCCAAAACCAATTCCGGTTCGAGCGGAGCCTCATAAGGATCGTCGACGCCGGTAAAGCCCTTAAGTTCGCCGGCGCGGGCTTTTTGGTATAATCCCTTAGGATCTCTTTTCTCGCAAATTTCCAAAGGCGTGTCGACAAAAATTTCGTAAAAATCCCCGACTTCCATCGTGGCGCGAACGCCGTCGCGGTCTGCGCGGTACGGACTGATAAACGCTGTCAAAGCAATCGCGCCAGATTCGACGAACAATTTGGCCACGGCGCCGATACGGCGAATATTCTCTTCACGATCTTGCGCGGAAAAGCCTAAACCGAAACGTTTCGCGAATTCTTCGCCGTGGCGCTCCATTAAAATCTTGGGAGATGCGTTCAAACCATGTCGCACATTGTCGCCGTCTAAGACAAAACTACGTTTGCCCATTTCATGCAATTTGTGGTCGACAAGATTCGCGACCGTACTCTTCCCGCTCGCGCTAAGCCCCGTGAACCACAAAACACAACCTTTATTCCCGTTCAACTTCTCTTTTTCCGAGCGAGAAACGGCATGTTGGTGCCAATACACTTCGACTTCTGGCGAACTCATTTCTACTCCTTATGAAAACTATCAACCCGAGAAGCTACAAAAAGTCTCGACCCACGAGACAATCGAAAAACCTCGGGATATTTTACTCAATTCGCGCGTTGTTTCAAGGCGTCCATGCCAGTAGCTTTTTCCTCTGCGGCAGCCTTGCGAGAGTAAACCGGCAATATACCGACCGCATTGTCAAAAGATCCGCGCAAAACTCGTTTCCAGGCGACTCGCGCTACGTCGGCGGCAGATGGATTCCACAATTCCGGCTTCGCAAACATAAGACTTGGTCGCAAAGTTCCCAGATCCTTAACGCGAGATAGAACCGGTCCCATATACAAAATTTGCTCGCGAGAAATTCTCTTTGCATTTTCCCAAACGGCTCGTTCCGCAGTTGGAAACGCCGACGTGGAAGGAGTATTTTCAGAGCCGTCTTCGTTCGCTATGATCGGTAGCTCCGCGTCAAGCCATTTCTTACAAGGGAGAATCTGAAATCTACCGTTCAACGAAAACGTCTTTATCGTAGTAGAATTGTTGTCGCGAGCAACCCAGTAATTTCTAATCGCCGCGTCGCCGCGCTGCGCGTCGACCCCTACGGAAACGAGAAATCCCAATGAAGGCGAGGGAACGTCAATAGGATTTTTTTCACAAACATTGTCGACAATCGCGTCAAGCGTGTCGACTCCAACGATTTTGGCCCCGACGCTCCACGCATACATTTTTGCAGTCGCGACGCCGACTCGCAAACCAGTAAACGAACCGGGACCAGTCGTTACCGCCACGATGTCGACGTCTGTGGGCTTCCACGAGAATTCTCGAAGAATGCTATGAATCGCTGGCGCCAACGACTGCGCGCTTCTTTGTTTCGGTTCAAGGAAACGAACGGCAAGAACTTTTCCCTGCTCGCATAGCGCGACGCTTCCAGCCAGGTCGGTCGTTTCCAAAGCCAACAATTTCGTCGATTCTTCCATATAACATACGTCCTCGGTTAACCGCCGATCTCGATAAAGGCGCG
>CAMZEO010000123.1 GCA_947305735.1 uncultured Planctomycetales bacterium
CCGGGTCGATTCTCGTCTCGCCGGTTCGGATCACCACGTTCCGCTCGATCAGATCGCGGAGAATATGCGACGTCAGGCGGAGGAATGTTTCGAGGCGCCGTTTTACGTTCTGGGGCCGGTCGTATGCGACATAGCGCCCGGCTACGACCATATAACGAGCGCGATCGGGGCGGCGGTCGCGGCGTACAACGGCGCCTCGATGTTGTGCTACGTCACGCCGAAAGAACATTTGGGATTGCCGAATATGGAAGACGTCCGCGTCGGTTGCGTGTCGTATAAAATCGCGGCTCACGCGGCGGACGTTGCGCTCAAGCGACCGGGCGCTCGCGATCGGGACGACGAAATGGCTCGCGCCAGATTCGCGTTCGATTGGGAGAAACAGTTCGCGCTGGCGCTCGATCCGGATCGAGCGCGCGAGTATTACGAGGAGGCGCGATCCAATCCGGAGGACAAGGAACGGTCGGATCAAACGCGTCGCGAAGACGCCGCCAGAAACGGCGTTTCCGAATCGTCGACGCGAGGCTGTCCGCGCGGTCTTCATCCGACGCTGAACCCCGACGGAACGATCGCCAACGAGAACTACTGCACGATGTGCGGACCCAAGTTTTGCGCGATGAGGACGACCGCCGATCTCTTGCGTCTTCGGGAGGAACAGAAAGCGGAAGAGACCGGTCGGTAAGAGACGCGCTCCGGAAACGAGCCTTTCGCGCCAAATCCTTCGCGTCGACGATCGGTTTGGCGTTTTTTATCCGCGCCGGACGCCTCGTTGGCGGGAATTATGCCTAATTTTTAACAAAGAGTCGGCTTGCGGCGTCAAGCCGATCGAAGAAGACGCCCATGAAGAAAGGATTAACTCAGTGAGTTCCAACGTCGACCAAACATATATGCGCCGCGCTTTGAAATTAGCGGCTAACGGACACGGGCGCGTCGAACCGAATCCGATGGTAGGTTGCGTGATCGTTCGCGAAGATTTTACGAACGCGTCGGTTCCGACCGACGACGAGTCGAGCGAAGCGGCGGCGCATATCGTCGGAGAGGGATGGCACGAGAAGTTTGGAGAAGCGCACGCTGAAATCAACGCGCTGGCGCGAGCGGGCGAATTGGCGCGCGGGGCGACGATGTACGTCACGCTGGAGCCGTGTTCTCATTTCGGCAAGACGCCGCCTTGCGTCGACGCGATTATCGCGGCGGGAATCAAGCGCGTCGTCGTCGCCATGCGCGATCCTTTTCCCGAAGTCGACGGCGCGGGAATCAAGAAGTTGGAGGCGGCGGGGATCGACGTTTCCGTCGGTCTGCTGGAAAGTCGCGCCGCGGAGCTTACCGCGCCTTACTTGACGAAACTGGAGAAAAAGCGACCGTGGATTATCGCCAAGTGGGCGATGACGCTCGACGGCAAGATCGCGACGCGCATAGGATCGAGTTACTGGATTTCGTCCGAGGAATCGCGTCGTCGCGTTCACGAATGGCGCGAAAACGTCGACGCGATTATTATCGGAAGTCGCACGGCGATGGAAGACGACCCTCTCCTGACCGTTCGCCTGCCCGACGGACGCGAGCCGAAACGGATTCCGACGCGCGTGGTGATCGATTCGGGCGGGACGCTTTCGGTCTTTTCGGAACTCGCGCTGACGGCGCGCGACGCGCCTCTTCTGCTGGTTTTCGGACCGAACACGCCCGAGGGCAAGAAGGCGTTTTGGGAATCGAAAGGCGCGGAAGTTCTCCTTCTGGACGCGCCGGAACACGAACAACGGCTCATTCTGCTCATGGAGAATCTCGCGGAACGCGGCATGACGAACGTTCTGGTCGAAGGGGGCGGCGAGTTGCTCGGACGTCTGTTCGATCTTGAATACATCGACGAGGCGCGCGTCTTCGTCTGCCCGAAGATCGTCGGGGGCAAAGAAGCGGTCGTTCCGGTCGGCGGGGTCGGTCGCGAACTGATGCGCAAAGCGGCGACGTTGCGCGGGAAGAAAATCGAGGCGATTGGACCGGACGTTTTGATGACGGGACGTATTAATTATTGACCGCCGCCCGGCGCGCGCCCAGGCGAGTCGGCGCGCGTTCGCCGCGTTTTACCGCGTTGAAGGCGAGGAATCGCGGCGGCGGTCTTTAACCCCGCCGCTCGCGTTTTCAAGACGCCTCGCGCCCGCGTCATTTGGCGCCGTACCATTCCTTAATCGTTTTTTTTCCGAAACTTGGGAAATCGGTGGCGAAAGAGGGAACGCCGACTTTCATCAACGATTCGTAGGAGACGGCTTTGTCGCCGTTTTTCAAGAGATAGGTCTCGAAAACGACGCCTCTTTTGCGCGTTTCGTAAGCGCAGCGCTTCAGAACGTCGAGCGTCGGCTTGACGTCGTCGGCGTTTTCCACGACGACGTGAACCTGGACGAAATCAAGATCCTGGAAATCGACGTCGCGCAGGACGTTGAAGCGCTCTTCGAGATTCTCGGGGGTTCCGTCCCAGGTCGTCGGCATCCAGATAAGCGTCTTCGAGCGCGGGGCGAGTTTCTTCCACTCTTTGAGCGCTTTGTAGTCGGGACCGGTCAGACAGATTTGCGGATGAACGTCTTGCGTTTCGCGCGCGAATTGTTCCAGATTGATATTTTTCAGGTCGCAGAAAACGAGACGAGAACGGTCTTCTTTAAGCGCTTCGACGATTTCCGCGAGACTCGCGATATGTTCGCCCTTGAACCGTTCGCCCTTGTAAACGCCGACGTCGATATCTTTGACTTCGTCGAAGTTCATGTCCTTGACGCCCTTGTTTTTGATCTCGTCGGGCGCTCCCGGCATAATCCTCGCGAAATTGTCGTCGTGCAGGGAAACGATGACGCCGTCTTTGGTCGTTCTGACGTCCGCCTCCGGACAGACGCCCGCCGCCCAGGCGAGCTTGAACGTTTCGAGCGTTCCTTCGGGAGCTTCGTTACCCATGCCGCGATGACCCATGACGATCATTTCGTCGTAAGGGACGTTTTCTCGCGGGTCGAATTCTTCCGGCGTTTCGGCGTAGAATTCGTCGAGCGCTTCGAAAGCGACGTCGGGACGGTCGGCTCCGAAGCCCATCGCGCCAAGTTGCAAGAGTTGCTTAAAGAGCGCTTTGTCGGTCTTGGCGTCGGGGCAGGTTTTCGTCGGCCAAGGCATCGCCTGGAATTCGATTCCGCGTTTGCGCAACTCGTCGCCGCGCGAGCGTATGAATTCGGGAGTCGGCTTGAGGGTTCCGTCCGCCTCGCGCGTCACATGCAGATGGAACCGGTTGATTCCCTTGAAGTTCTTTTCGCGCAGCGTCTTGAAACGCGCTTCGAGCTGTTCGTCGCTCATTTGTCCGAGCCCCATCCAGAGGGTTCCGTCGGCGTTCGGACATATTTCCGACCATTCGGCGAGCAAGTCTTCGCGGTCGGTCGTGAGCGTCGCCTGAAACCGAACGTCGTAAATCGCTTTCGCGAGCGCTTTGAGATCGACTTGCTTGACGTCGATCACAATATGACGTCGATTGTCTTTTTTGAGCGCGTCGACGATCTCTTCGATCGAGACGACTTTTTCGCCCTTGAATCGCTCGCCTCGGAACGAACCGATATCGAGAGCGCGAACTTCCTCGTAAGTCAGATCGGCGATTCCTTTTTTCTTCATTTCTTCGGACGCGTTCGGCAAAACGCGCGCGAAATTCCCGTCGTGGAACATGACGACGCGACCGTCTTTGGTCTGGCGAACGTCGACTTCGGGAATCGCGCCCATGCTCCACGAGAGTTCCAGCGACGCCATGCAGTTTTCGGGCGCGAGATCGCCGGCTCCGCGATGCGCGATCATAGCGAACGTCGCGCGCGGCTTATTGCGCATTGTCCATTGCGCGTCCGCGGCAAACGCGGCGGTCGCGCTCGTTATCGCCAGCGCCGCGCAGGACGCGAGGCGTTTGAAACATGTTCTCATCTTTACTCCTTTTTCACACTGAGTTAAAACGATTGAAATCTACGAAAGCCCCTATTCGGAGCGAGCGTCGATCCAGGAAAAAATCCGAACGCCAAACGGTTCGAACGATTCTTCGAAGCCGTCGTCTTGAATAAGTTTCGGCGTTTTGCCGCGCTCGTCAAACAACGCCTGGAAATCGCCGAACTCTCGTTTCTTTCCGAAAGCAAACCTTGCCGCGCAAGGATTTGGCGACGTATTCACGGCTATCAGGAAGACGCGTCCTTCATGACGTTTCGCAAGTCCGGCGATCGTCTCTTCTCCAAGAGGATTTTTCCGATCTCCTTCCAGAACGGTAATTTGAGGCTGCTCTTCCTGTTCCGTTCGTTCGAGCAGGACGGGCGACAACTCGGCGATCTGTTTCGCGACTTTTGACAAATCGCCCCAAACTTCCGGCGAAGCAATCGCGCCGTATTCCTCTTTTTCGACTTCTTCCTCTTCCGATCCGCTGTAGAAAAACCAGGTGATCCCGTCGGCGTCGGCGGCTAACGCGGCGAAACTCATCGCTCGTTGCTCGCGATACGTCGGAAATCGGTCGACCCACCATCCTTTAAAACACTGAACGATCGGCCAAATCGATTTGGGACCGTCGTTTGCGTCGAGGACGTCGGCGCGGCACCGTCTGACGTCCTTGACGATTCGCGCGACGCAGGCGGAGTCTTTTTCCGCGTCGACTCCGTCGAGCGAGTAGATTTCCGGAAGAAACGCGTCCGTGCCCGTTACGAATCGTCGATAAACGCTGATCGGGGCGTCCGAGTCGACGAAATCGGCCTGGACGGTCAAACGCGTCGGATCGACCGCCTTGACGGAGTAGAAACGGTCGCGCAGTTGCGAAGGCGTCATATGGACGTTCGTGTCGTCTCCGAGATACCACGCGATAATCGCCGGAGAATTGCGCTCGACTTCGACGAATCGCTCGTCGGGGAACTCCGCGGGAATCCAGAGCTTAAAGCCATATTTTTCGGCGGCTTGCAAGAATTCGTCGGTTCGCGCGCCAAAATAGGCGTGCGCGAAATTGAATCCCGCCTCTTTTAATTGACGGAACGCGGCGTCGAAACTGTTTCCGTTATGTTTTTCGCGTTTGGAAACGCCGAATATGCCGATAGGAAAGAACGGCTCGCCGTCGATAAGCGTCGCGCCGTCGTCTCGAACGGAGATTTTCGGGGTCGTCGGAACGGTTCCGACGAGAAAACGACGCTCGGAAACGACCGCGTTGTTCATTCTGTCGGACGCGGCGACGTCGACGGCATGCAAACCGTCGGAAAAAGGCTCGTCGAATCGCGCTTCGAGAATCAGCCGGTCGGTCTCTTCGTTCGACGCGTCGACTTCAAACCGCTCCGTTTCGTCGATTCCGTCGACGGCGATTCTAAGAGACGAGCGCGCGACGCCGGATCGATCGACGATCTCGATCGTCAGCGGCTCCGTTTTTTTGATCGAGGGGGTCGCGCGCTCGCGCGCGATTCTTACCAGCGGCGGCTCGACGTCGCCGTCAAGATTCCAATCGGAATCGACGTTGTTTCCGAGCGCGACGGATCGCAACTTCGGCGCGTTTTTTCCGTCGGAGGTCAAAACGGCGCGGTATCTGAACAAGGGCGCCTCGATTTCAAAGGGACGTTCAAAGAACGTCTCGTCGGTTCCGTCGGGACCGACAAAATCGGTCAGGTCGTCGACCGTTCCGTCGGGGTCGTCCGTCGCGGCTATTTGGAATTTTACGGCGCAACCGTCGGGCGCGTCGGCGTTCCAGGAAAACGACGTTCCTCCTTCGCGAACGCCGCTTTTAAACTCTCCTTCGGACAAATACGGTTTGACGGGGTCGACGATTTCCAGCGAAACGGATTGAAGCGCCGTGAAGTCGCCGGGCGCGAAGTCGGGAATATCGAATCCGATTCTGATTTCATAGAAAGCGGCGCCGTCGGGAACGGTTCCGTAGAGGACGCTTTCTTTCGGTTGGGTCGCCGAATCGTACAAAAACGGCTCCGCGACGATCAGTTCTTCAGATTGGTCGCGCCATTCGATTCCGCCGCGCCACGTTCGGTCGTCGGCGGCGCAACCGAGCGTTCTCTTGGAAGAAACCGATTCCATTCTCAGCGCGTAATCGCGTCCGACGCATCGAGCGTCGATCGGACGCCGCGACGAAGAAACGTTCCAGGCGGTCACGTAGTCGTCGGGGTCGTCCGGATTAAGTTCCGACGTTCGCGTTACGAACAACGCGGATCGACCGTCGCGTTCCGCGCCGAATTCCATGTCGAGGACGTCGCGATAATTGACGATTTCCGGCCAGGCGTCGGACGTTTCAAATCGGTCGGAAAAAACGGGACGACCGCCTCGAGCAAGTTGGATCGCGCCGTCGGAAAGCTCGACTCCATGCGGAGCGTAAACGTCGGCCCCGCAGACGACGGAACACCAGAACCACAATATCAACGCGCTAAAGCGTGCCGTTCTCATTCGACTACTCTTCTCCTCTTCTTAATTCTTTTTTTTCAAAAGCGTCGCTTTTTCCGCGTCGCTGATTTCGCGAATTTGTTCAGTTCGATTCGTTTTTCGTTCTTTGACGCCCTCCGCGCCTTTTTTTCGGCTCCGGAAGTCCTTCATACGTCGCTTCGACAAGTTTCGCGAGGAACTCGTCGTCCTCGACGTTATCGATCAAAATCATTTTCGCGGCGCCTTCGTACGGTTCCGCCAGTTTGACGTCGGGAATCATTTCCGCCGTTTCTTTTACGTTTTTGACGAGGAATCGGTCGTCGTAAACGCCGCCGACGACTTTGCCTTTATAGTAAACGAGATACTCGCCCATCATCGCTCTGTAAGAGACGCCGTCCAGGACGGACAAGCGATCCAACACAAAATCCAGATATTCTTTGGTCGACGCCATACCGCTCCTCCGCAATCGTCTTCTACGGGCGATGAAAACGATTTCGTTCTCTATCGGATTTGACCGGCGCGTCGGGCGAAAAACGGAGCGCCGTTGAAAAGTTTTCCGTTTCGCAATCGACGCTCAAAACGAGAACTATCGCCGCGCGCTCTTTTATACCCCCTTCTTTGAACGAATTCAAGTTTTTTTCGCCGAAACGTCGATAAAGACGCGATTCCGAGACGTTCGATCTCGAAGTTCGAGTTTGTTTCACGCCTTCCGCCTTATCCTTGACGTCGACGGCGAAAGGCGCTATAGTTTAAACGTTAACGAAGGGAGCGACGCAAATGGCTAAAACGGACGCCGTCGCAAAGAACTATATGCAGGATCGCGAGTTTTTTGCCGACGCTTTTAATTACTTGATTTACGACGGCGGGCAGGTCATTAAGCCCGAGAATCTTAAACCGCTCGACGCGACGTCTATAGCGATTCCTTACGGCAAGAGCGGTAAAATAGGACCGATTCAGAAGTATCGGGACGTTTTGAAACTCGCGACGGTGATGAAGGACGATCGAGCCGCGTACGTATTGCTCGGCATAGAGAATCAGTCCGAGATTAACTACGCCATGCCGGTGAGAAATATGCTCTACGACGCTTTGCAGTATATCGAGCAGATCGAGGAAATCAGAAGGGCGCGCGAGCTGAGAGGCGAGAGATTCAAGTCGAGCGCGGAGTTTCTTTCCGGGCTGACCAAGGCGGACAAGTTGACGCCCGTGATTACGCTGACGATCTATTTCGGAGCCGAACAATGGACGGGACCGAGGGATGTGCATAGCATGTTGTCGGCGGACGAGGAGATTCTTCGCTTTGTGAACAACCACGCTCTGAGTTTAATCGTTCCGGCGGACATAACCCAAAGCGATTTTCGGAAATTCAACTCTGAATTTGGTCTCGTCATGAAATACGTCAAGTATTCGAACGACAGGAAAAAGCTCAGAGAAATGGTCGGCAAAGACGCGGCGTTTCGCAGCGTTTCCAGAAAGACCGCCAATATGATTAACGTCGTGACCCATTCAAATCTTAATTTTGACATTGGAGAGGAGCGCGTGGATATGTGCAACGCGATTGAAGGAATCCGAAACGACGCGAGAGAAGAAGGCTTGGCGAAAGGCTTGGCAAAAGGGAGAGCTGAAGGGAGAGTCGAAGGAAGAGCCGAAGGAAGAGCCGAAGGCATGGCGAAAGCCTATTCGGAGGTAATGAAGAAGATGCGTCGCAACGGGCTATCTGAAGAGCAGATTAAACTCTTCGTAGGAAATCACTACAAAGGCTGAACGTCGCGTCGATCCTTTTTCCCAGGCTCTGATGGAATCGCGAACCGCGCGGCGTTTCTGGAAAGACCGCCAATATGATTAACGTCGCGACCCGTTCAAATCTTATTTTTGACATTGGAGAGGAGCGCGCGGATACGCGCGACGCGATTGAAGGAATCCGAAACGACGCGAGAGAAGAAGGCTTGGCGAAAACTTGTTCGGAGGTTATGAAGAAAACGCGTCGCAACGGGCTTTTCGAAGAGCGGATCAAACTTTTCGCAGGAAATCGTTACAAAGGTCGAACGTCGCGTCGATCTTCGCGCCTTTTCGTCGGCGGGACGAATTCTCGAGGGCGTCGACGAGTTGACGCCTCGACGCGTCTCCAACTTGAAACGGGGCGAAATCTATTGAAGCGTTTTGTTGACCTCGCGCGCTATTGAACAAAAAAACGCGAGCGGTTCAGGATTGTTCCGCTCGCGTCGTTTTTTTTCCGCGGTCGTTAAGACCGCGCGGCTTCGATTAGTACATTCCGCCCATGTTCGGGTCGGCGGGCGCGGCCTTTTCTTCTTTCGGGAGATCGGCGATCAGCGCGTCGCTCGTGAGCATCATGGACGCGACGGACGCGGCGTTCTGGAGCGCGGAACGCGCGACCTTGGCGGGGTCGATAACGCCGGCGGCGATCAGGTCTTCGTAGACGTCGGTCAAGGCGTTGTAACCGAAGGCGCCTTCTCCCTCGCGAACCTTTTCGGCGACGACACCTCCGTCTTTGCCGGCGTTGTCGGCGATTTGCGTGATCGGAGCGCAACACGCGCGCAGAATGATGTTGTAGCCGATCTTTTCGTCGTCGGCGAGTTTGCCCGCCTTGACCTTGGAAGCGGCTCGCAGGAGCGCGACTCCTCCGCCGGGCAGGACGCCTTCTTCGACGGCCGCGCGCGTGGCGTGCAGAGCGTCTTCGACGCGCGCCTTCTTCTCTTTCATTTCCGCCTCGGTCGCCGCGCCGACGTTAATCTTGGCGACGCCGCCCGCCAACTTGGCGAGACGCTCTTCCATTTTTTCCTTATCGTAGTCGGAAGTCGAGACTTCGATTTCGCGTCGGAGTTGCGCGATTCGCCCCTTGATATCCGCCGCTTTTCCGCCGCCTTCGACGATCGTGGTCGTATCCTTGGACACGACGATGCTCTTGGCGGTTCCCAGATCGGCGAGGGTAAGGGATTCGGGGGAACGTCCGAGGCTTTCGAAGAGAACCTCGCCTCCGGTGAGGATTCCGATATCTTCAAGCATAGCCTTGCGTCGATCGCCGTAGCCGGGCGCTTTGACGGCGCAGACTTTCAAGCCGCCGCGCAGACGGTTGATGACAAGGGTGGCGAGCGCTTCGCCGTCGACGTCTTCGGCGACGATGAAGAGGGAACGACCGCTGTTGTAGACCGCCTCGAGAATCGGGATGAAATCCTTGATGTTGGAAATTTTCTTTTCGAAGAGGAGAACGTAGGGATTTTCAAGGACGCACTCCATTTTCTGCGCGTCGGTGACGAAATACGGAGACAGATAGCCTCGGTCGAACTGCATGCCCTCGACCCACTCGACTTCGGTCTTGAGCGACTTCCCTTCGTCGACGGTGATGACGCCGTCTTTTCCGACTTTTTCCATCGCGTCGGCAAGGAGACTTCCGATTTCCGCGTCGTTGTTGGCGGAGATCGCGCCGACCTGGGCGATGCTCTCTTTGCTGTCTTTAACGGAGACCGCCATTTTTTTGAGTTCCGCGACGACGTCGGCGACGGCTTTATCCATACCGTTCTTCATATGGAGCGGGTTGACTCCGGCGACAACCGCCTTCATGCCTTCGTTGAAAATCGCTTCGGCCATGACGGTGGCGGTGGTCGTTCCGTCGCCGACGACGTCGCTGGTCTTCGAGGCGACTTCGCGAACCATTTTCGCGCCCATGTTCTCGTAGGCGTCTTCGAGGTCGACTTCCTTGGCGACGGTGACGCCGTCCTTGGTGACGAGCGGAGAGCCGAAGCTTTTTTGGATAATCACGTTGCGACCGCGCGGACCAAGCGTGACTTTAACCGCGCGCGCCAATTTGGAAACGCCGCGGCGCAGAGCTTCGCGAGCTTCTTGATTGAAAGCGATCATTTTCGGCATAGCATATTCCTTTATCTTATATCTGACTTTTTATAAACTTGCGCGGCTGAACGCGCGAAAAGAACGCGCGCCCGACGACTCGCCAAAAGCGGCGAACTCACTTGATGATCGCGAGAATATCGCTTTCGCGCATCAGGAGAAATTCGTCCTCGCCAAACTTGAAATCTTCGCCCGCGTAAGAGAGGAACAGAACGCGGTCGCCCTCCTGAACGGCGAATTTGCTGCGGGAACCGTCGTCAAGAACGCGCCCGTCGCCCACGGAAACAACGACCCCGCGAGAAGGTTTGTTTTTCGCCGATTCGGGAAGGTACAGCCCGCCGGCGGTGCGTTCTTCGCTTTCGTCGCGACGAACGACGACGCGGTCGCCGAGAGGTTGAAGTTTCATACCGCATTTGCCGTCCGCGGCGGCGTCGCGCGTTTTCTTAGCCATTTTTGAACTCCTGTTGGTATTGCCGGTAACGCGGCTCGACGCATCGCGCTCGAACCGAACTAAAAAAATAGCGATAGCCGCGACGCGCGCTCCGACCGGGTCAAGCCTGACGCTTAAAAGAACGTTCGTCGTCTCGTCGCGGGACCGCGATAAAGTTATGCAAAGGGGGCGCCAATTCGTTTTTTTAGTTCCGTTTATTGGGAACCGCCGGTTATTTTCGACGATTTGAGCGAAAAAACGCGAAAGGGCGGAACGCGTTCGGCGCTCGTTTCATTGTATGAAAGTTGGCAAAATTGGCAAATTGAGAAAGTCAAAATGGCAGGTTCCGGTCGTCGTCCGTCGCCGGAGTCAAGAAAATAGAGACGCGCGATCGTTCGACCGCGCGTCTTTTGGGCGCCTCTCGGAAAGGTCGGTTATTTTTCGGCGACGTCGAGGTATCGCGACGGGACGGGCAGTCCGGTCTTTTTGTATTCCGCGAGGAATTTGTCAAATTCGACGTAGTGAATCGTTTGGAAGCCGAAATCTCTCGCCCCTTCGACGTTCGCTTCGAGATCGTCGACGAACAGGACTTCGCCGGGGAGAAGGTCGGGTATTTCTTTTTTGGCTTCGTCGAGCGCGATTTTGTAGATTTCCGGGAACGGCTTGAGCGCGCGCGCTTCGCAGCTCGCGATTTTATGGTCGGGGAAGAAGTCCCAAATTATCGGAAACGCCGTTTCGACGTATCGCCAGTGCAACGGGTTGGTGTTCGACAGAATCCCGCGCGGCACGTTGTGTTTCGCCAACTTGCGCGCGATGGGAAGAACGGGATCGTTCGCCCAGAAGATGTCGTTGATCGCGTGAACGAGGTCGTCGTCGTTCGGCTTCGCGTCGAGCGTTTCGCGAATCATGTCGAGGAATTCTTCGACGCTCGTTTCTCCGAGTTCGAACCCGCGATAGCGTTGTTCTTCAAAAAGGAGCTCCTGAAGATCCGCTTCCGATTTTTGCGTCAGTTCCGCGAGTTGGCGCAACATGCGGTGAACGCTGAAGCGGATTAAAACGTTTCCCAGATCGAAATATACGAATCGAACGTCCATGGCGACTCCTCTCAATCGATTGTTGCTAAACCGCGCGAAACGCCGCGAAACTACGTCGCGGAACAAGACGCGCTTTGGCGCGGGAACGTCCTTTCCGCCCTCCCGACGCTATTTCTGATTATACGCCTTTTTTTAATTATTTAAATGCGGGGAGAAGTTTTTCGTTATTTTTATGGAACGAATCAAACGAGAAATCCAACGGGTTCGCGATCGCCGCCGGGGCGAACGACGACGCGCGGCGACTTCGGAGTTTTCCGCGCTTCGCGCCGGATCGCTTCCGACGTTGTCGCCGACGCCTTGTGGCGGCGTAAAAA
>CAMZEO010000124.1 GCA_947305735.1 uncultured Planctomycetales bacterium
CCGTCGACGATTCGCATAGCCTTGATCGTAACGGAGCCGCCCGTTACGTTGAAGACGCGCGAGGCGCCCGCGCCGCTAATCGTCAACCCGAGCTCTCCGGTTTGCGCGTCGCGCAGGCTGGTCGCGTCGATTAAGACGGTCTTGTCGAGCGTCAGTTGCGTTCCGTCGAGGGTAATCGTCTTGCCCTTGAGGGAGGAGTTGAACGTAATCGTCGTTCCGAGTCCGTTGGTTCCGGCCCAGGCGATCGCCTCGCGCAGGGAGATTCTGCCGTCGTATTCGTCGACGACGTCGAAATTGGTCGTGACGACGGTCGACGGCGTTTCCGGGGTCGCGGTCGCGAGCCAGTCGACGGAGCAGACGAACATGCCGCCCGGCTCGCCGTCGACGTTAAACGACGTTCCCTTCACGCCGCGATAGAGATAGACGTTTCCGTCGGAGGAGCCGACGAGTAGGTCGGCGACGCCGTTTCCGTCGTAATCGAACGCGAAGGGACGCGAGCGCTGGGCGCCGTTCGGAAGCGAAAGAGCGCCGTCGAGATCGGTCAGACGCGTTTCGGCGCCGAATTTCGGATTCGCGCGCGTTCCGACGTTCAAATAGACGTAAAACGCGCCGGTCGCGTCGCCCGTTACGATATCGACGAGTCCGTCGCCGTCGACGTCCGCGAGCGTCGGCGCCGTTCGACTGGAACTCAGAACGATCTCGCCGGTTCCGTCGACGTTCGTCAGCGCCGCCATGGAGCGGAAGTCGAAGAGTCCGGTCGTCGCCGAGTCGACGAGGAGATACAATTGACCCGACATGGAGCCGACGAGCAGGTCGAATCGACCGTCGCCGTTCCAGTCGCACACCTCGAAGACGGCGCGATCTCCGACGTCGAGCGGCGATTTCGCGCCCTCGACGCCGTAGGAGACGGACTCGGGCGCCGTCAGCGTCCAATTCAAGCCTGTTCCTTGGCCGCGATAGAACAAAATTGTTCCGTCGGACAGTCCGACGAACAAATCGAGCGCTCCGTCGCCGTCGACGTCGACCGCGCGAGGCGCGGCGCCCTGACAACCCTGCGCCGGAACGGTCAGTTCGACGGTTTCCCCGTCGGCGTCGCGATACGTCGCGTAGAACGCGTCGGCGTAATTGGGATTGGCGTCGCTTCCTCTGTTGAGGAACACCTTGACGCGCCCAAGGCCGTCGGTCGATTTTTCCCCGACGATCAAGTCGAGGACGCCGTCCGCGTTCCAGCGCGCGAGCGACGGAACGGAATACGACTCGGAGGTCGCGACGACTCGGTTATAAGTAAAACGCGTCGGGACTCCGTCCGTCGCGGCGCTGCCAAGCAACGCGTTGTCGGCGACGTCGCGAACGCGCGAACCGTCGATTTTCAACGTCAGCGGAATCGAGTCGCAAGAGTCGACGGCGACGGAATCAAGCGCGATTTCGAGCGTTCTCGTCGCGGCGTCGTAATCAAACGCGGAGAAAGGCAAATCGAGCGTTCTTCCGGTCGTTTCGTCGACGACGGAGACGACCAGACCGATCTCGCGCGACTCGACAAACGCGCCGATATTAGTCGCTTCGGAAAATTCGACCTTCAAAACGTCGTCGACGACGGAAACCGCCGTTATTCGCGGCGACGCGCGGTCGATTCGCGCGTTGAGCGTCGTTTCGGTCCATGCGCCGGTCGCGTCGGAAACGCGGACGCGCAACTCGTGAGAACCTTCCTGAGCGATCGAGAATCGTATTTCGACGTCGCGCGAAGAATAAAAGCTCGAGAAAAGAACGTTTGACCCGGCGTCGTAAACGACGACGTCGACGTTCTCTTTGGACGCGAGTCCGATAAGCTCGATTTCGGAATTGGACGCGAGTTTTTGTCGCGTAAATTCGATCGTCGGAGCGCTTGCGTCGACTTTCCACGCGACGGAGAAGGTTCCGGAACCGCGGTTGCCCGCAAGATCCGCGACGTTCGCCAAATCGACCGTCAAGACGTAATCGCCGTCTTCCGACGCGAAATTGCGCAGTCCGACGAGTTTCCATTCCTCGACGTAATCGGTCGTCTTAAGCGACTCGGGCATGACGCCCATGACCAGGCGTTCGTCGAGCGAAACGACCTCGCCGTCGCGCGAAAGCGTCAAATCGGCGCGCGAGAGCGTGTTGAAGTCGATTGGTTCGTCGAATCCAAGATAGAGCGCGTCGTATCCTACGTTGACGACGTCGCGGTCGACTCCGAACCAAGCGGCGTTCGACGGTCCGACCGTATCCTTGATCCAGGAGACGGTTCCGACTCCGACCCCGCGCATGGCGTTCGGTCCGCGAACGCCCGTCGCTTTGACGCGGAGCGCGTATTCGCCGTCCTCGCCCGTAAGCGCCGTCAGACCGGAAAGAACCCATTCGGTCGGGCTCGTCGCGGTCAACGTCGCGCCGGAACCGGCGGTCAAAAGATTGTCGCCGGCGTCGCGCGTCAACGTCAGGTCGGAGAGATCGAACGTCGACGCGTCGATCGGCAGGGAGAAGACGACCGTCAGCGAATCGACGGCGTTTTGTTCGTAAGCCGCCGGTTGATCGATTGAGACGACGGTCGGCGATTCGGCGGCGTTCGTCCATTCGAGAACCGACTCGCTCGTTTCGGCGACGTTCCCCCAGACGTCGGTTACGCCGATCGTCGAGACGCTCAGCTTGTACGCGCCGTCGGAACCGGTCGCGGACGAAAGTCCCGTAACGCGATAGACTTTGTCGGAAATCTGTTGAATCGAAACGAGATTGTTGATCAGATTCTGACCGCCGTTGCGCAAAAGCGTCAAATTCGACGTCGTAAAGGTCGACGCGACAATCGGTTCGTCAAATTCGACGTCGACGCTTTCGAGCGGCGTGACGCGAATAGACGACGGAAGCTCTTCGAGACGCTCGATCGTCGGACCGACCTGATCGGACGGACGGTAGTAGAGTCGATACGTATAGGAATCGGACGCGGAATCGAATTTGTCGAGAATGTGGAGCGTGTTCTCGTTCTTGACGTCGACGCCGTCGACAAACGTTCTGCGAGTCTGCCAGAAATTCGCTTCGTCAAGCTCTTTGCCGTCGGAACGAACGACGCGATAAAGCTCGTAATCGTCCGCGCCGGGGTCCTGGTCGCGAACCCAGACGTAATTCCAGCCCGCGTCTGCGGCGGCAACCGTCAGATCGACGGTCAAAACGTCCCTGCCAAGCGCGCCGGAGATCGAGTAATTAGTCGTCGTAGCGACCGATTCGACTTCTCCGCTCGAGAGATAGAGCGCGTCGGGCAGGTCGTAGACGTTGACGACGGTAGCGACGTCGTTGACGAGGAAGTCGGGCAAGTTGTCGGACGCGTCGAACGAGTCGTCTTTGACCGTATGAATCAACTCGTGAATCGACACGTTCTTAATGAGCGAGAATTGCAGGTCGTCAAATCCGTTGACATGTTGGAACGTCGCGCTGTAGTCGATAAAATGCCCCTGAAGCGTCGATTCCATGAACCACTGTCCGACGGCGACGCCCCCGGCGGGTATCATGCCGAAATCGACGGTCAGCGAGTTCGACGCCTCCCGGCCGTTAAGTTTCGAACCGACGATTGTGAAGTCGACGAGGAGCCCCTTTTCGTTCTCGACGATTTTCGGTTGCGCGGAGACGATGCGAAGATCGCGCGCGTCCCCCGCGCCTTTGTTCTGAACCATAACCGCCAGTTCAAACGGTTCCGACGCCTCGACTTCGTCCGTCCACGGGTCGTCCCCGATGACGTCGCGCTGCCAGAAGTAGTTTAGTTCCAACTCAGGTTGCGGATAGACGACGATCGACACGGGCGACATTGCGATAACGACTTCGCGTCCTTCGACGGTATAACGGAGGATTCCGGCGACGGAATAGCTTTGAGCGCCGTTTTTAGCGCACTCGGTAGACGGAATCAACGTCCAATTAGCCTTTCCGGAGGACGAAGCGGCAAGCGAGCCAAGTTCGCCGGACTCGCCGTCGTAAAAGTTCTCGGTCGTCGGATCGTAAATACCGAATTTGTCCGTAACTATGTTTCCCCATTCGTCATAGACGACAATATCAACGGAAACGTTGGACAAAACGTCGGAAGTTGAGTTCTCAAGAACAAGTTGCGCGTCGAACGCGTCGCGCGTTAATACCGCGCGCTGCTTGAGCTCAAGTTTGACGGTCGCGCAAACTCCTTTGGAATCGCCCATCAGTTCGAGATATTTGACGAATTCGGCGCGATCGTAATTGAAGGCGTCGATAAGACTTTCGTGTCCTTCGGCAATCGCGGCGTTTTCTAGTTCTATCGCTTCGTCGACGTCGCGTTCAAAGATTGCCGCGTCGATGAAATCAATACTCTCGCCGCTCGGAACGTCTGAAGCTGTAAAAATACCGCGTTCGGCGTAATCGATCGTTCTGTTCCAGCGGTCGAGAAACGACTCGACCTGCGCGGACGTCGATCCTTCGGGTAAGAAACCGGCGAGAATTGCGGCCCGACTCTCGTCGTTGATTTTAACGTCCGAGTCAAGGGACTCAGAAAACACCTTATACAACGCAAAGTCCGACTTCCAGTCGGCAAAAAACAGCTCGCGACTCCCATAAATATCGATCATCCAATTATAGGAGTTGATAGCGTTAATGATTCTCCTCCCGAGCGAGTCGATAAAAACTCTCATTCGAGCGCTTGAGCCGCTCGTAAGGAGGGGACTGACGTCAGACGACGTCGTTAACATAGGACCGGAACTCTTCGCCCCCGAGAAGAGAGCGAAGCCGGGAATCAACGACGACAAATCATAAGGTATGTCCGTAGGTTGCCACTGATAGCAAGCGTAGGCTTCCGCGACGATTTGGGCTCCGCATATAATTGCGGAGACAACTGGCGGCGTGGGCAAACAATCAAGAATCCCGGAAACGGTTTCGTAATCACTTTTGCCGCTGATACCTCCGTCGATAGCGTTCTTAATACCCCCCGCGCAATTTAACAACGAGGCGCCCGGTATCATGCTAATGGCGCACTTCATTAATTCCAGCATGATCAATTGATAACACGGATCGCAAGCTTCGCTAACGGAACCACCACCACTACCGCCGCCGCTTCCGATTACGTTCCTGCCCTGAGGATTCCAGTCTCCTCCGCATCCCGCTCCGCCGGTTTTTGCGACGAAAGAAGCTCCGGTCGGCTGGAAGCCCGCGCACACGTAATACGCGACAAACGCGCCGCCAAACCCGCAGCCGCTCCCAGTCGTTGCCAGCGCTTGCAGATCGTTCCCGACGACGCTCGCGCTGACGTTGGAAAAATCCTTCGCGACGGACGCGCTTTTTTCTTCAAAAAAGACGGAGTTCATGGCGATTCCGGCGTCTTGAGCCGCCGAAGCCACGTCGCCGCTCGCGTTTTCAAGCGTCGCGCCGCTTTCTGGTTCAGACGTCGACTCTTCTGGATCAAGTCGTTCGAATATCACGGGAACGATATAGCTTGATTTAGCAGGCATCACGTCGAGCCAATCAACCAAGGGCGTAAGGACGTAATCGCCATAGACCTGACCGGCGGCGAACGTCGGATGAAAATCGTAAACGGCGATCCAACCATGATTTTCCACGGTAAAATTGATCTGTCTTCGTTCGCCGACTTCCATGTCGCTCACGTCGACGTACGCGGGGCTGACGGTCAGAACAGGCGCGGGGACGTTCGCCTCGAAAATGGTTTCGACGGTAATATCGTACTCGTCTTCGATCGTCGTCGGGGTAACGGTCCATTCGTAACGCACCGTCTGCATTTGGAGAAACGCGTCGCGCGTCTGATCCCCGTCAAGGTAGATCGTCGCGTTGTAATTGTTGTGCTTGTCGGCGGCGACGTAAATATCGTAATATCCCTCGGCAAGTCCGACGACCGTCCAGGTTCCGTCGGCGCCGGTCGTTCCGTTCGACACGATCTGCTTCGTGAGCGCGTCGACGACGCGCACCGTCGCGCCCGCGAGCGCGGGGCCGTCTTCAGTGTAATACGTCCATTCGTCGGTCGCTCTCACGGTAAGATCGGCGAACGATTCCGTCGCGGCGCGGAAATGGAAGTCGATTCCAAGACCCGCGTTCCCGTAATTGAGGACAAAACGCCCCTGATACATTTCCAACGGCATGTCGTCGCTCGGGTTAAGAAGCAACTGAACTTTTCTCGCCTCGCCGGGCGCGAGCGAATCGAGCGTCGTTCCGTTGACGCACGTGAACCACGACGCAAAAACGGCGGGCAAATCGACCGTAATCGGTCCCGACTCCGCGCCGCTCTCGTTGCAAATCTCAAATTCGACGATCTTTTGTTCGCCGACGATCATCGTCGTCGAAATAACCGGCTTGTCGGTCGTTAAAACCGCGTAAGACGGATAGACGTTGAAGCCGAGCGCGATCTCTTCGTCTCCCGTTTCCGCGCTCGTTACAAAAAGCGTCGCGGTCGACGCTTTGACGTCGGCGTTAAGCGCCGTCGCCGCAAGCGTTATCGTCGCCGAGCCGCCGACGGGAACGATTGTCGACGACGGTCTGACTTCCAGCCGAATATTGTCCGAAATTCCTTCGATTCGCGCGCCAAGGTTCGTAATCGGCTCGGACGTCTTGTTGTAGACGACGAACGAGCCCGTAACCGTCTCTCCGACGGAGACGTTGAACGCTCCGCGCGTCGCGTCAAGACTCAGCCTCATCAGGCTGAACCGATCCTGAACGGGCGAAGTCGTGTTTCCCGACCGGCGCGCGCCGATCGTATAGCTTCCGACTTCGGTCGACAGCGGCGTCCACGTCGTTTCAAAAGACCCGTCCGCTTCGGTCGTTACGGTAATTGTTCGGACAAACGAGCCGTTGGAAATATCGATCGTAACGTCGACGCCCCCGACGCGTTCGCCGGAGACGACGTTGTACGCGTAGCCGTAGAACGGAATCGACGTCGACGGATCCGCTTTGTCGACGTCCGTCTGAACGACCGCCGCGTAAGGGGGCGCGTACGTCTGTTCGCCGCTGACGGCGACGTTGTTCGTTTCGACCAGCTCGGCAATCGCGTCGTCGACGTCGACGGCGACGATCCAGTAGACGGATTCGCCGACTTCGTCGGGGGAACACGCAAAGGAGCGCAGGACCGAGTTGATTCCTTCGTCGGCGGGAATCTCGTCGGTTCGATTGAACGTCGCGACAAGTTTCGCGTCGTCGTCAAGCGTCGGCTTCGTCGAAATCCAGACCTGTTCTTTCCACGACCTCGACGTTTCGACGCGACCTTCGTTGACGACCAAATAGGAGACCGCGAACGAATTGAGATCGTCTTCGCTTTGAACCGCTTCGACGTTCGCCGGACGCAAGTCGGGCAGCGCCGCTTCGGAGACGAGCGCTTTGGCCGTCGCGCGCGTAAATCCGGACGCGCTTGCGGCGATCGTAACCCAGATTTCCGCCTCCGAATCGTCGCCCAGCGTCGTGGAAATCGTCGTCGACGCGGACGCGCTTCCGGCGGGAATCACGAGCGTCGCGGGCGTCGCGACGATCGGATCGGAGGTCGAAAGGGACACGATCAGGTCTTCGTCGGTCGCCGTGTTGCGCGAAACGGTAAGCGTCGCGGCGTCGGCGACGCCCCGCGACAGGAGCGCTTTGCTAAGCGTCGCCGTTAAGACGGCGCCGTCGTCGTCGAGAACCGTGATTTCGGTCGACGCGGTTCCCGTCGAATCGGAACTCATGGAACAGTCGCAGTTCTCCAAAACTCCAGTCGCCGTTATTGTTACGACGACCTCGCCGTCGACGGCGCCGTTGTCGTAAGACGCGCCGTAGAACGTCGCGGACGTCTTGCCCGCCGGAATCGTAATTTCTTTGGGAACGCCGATTTTCGCGGGGTTGGAACTGCTCAGCCTGACGCGCAGGGCGCTCGCCGCGGCTTCCGCGCGGCTTACCGTTCCGACGAACGCGTTGGCGCCGACGCCTTCGAGAACCGTTTCCGAGTCGAGCGAAATCGAGATCGTCGGCTCGTCGTCGTCGATAATCGTAATCGTTCGCGACGCGGCGGTAAACGTCGGGCTTGTCGCGGTAATCGCAACCTCCTGATCGCTCTCGGGGCGGTCGTCGTCGACGACGGTTGCGACGATCGTTACGGACGCCTCGTCGGCGGGGATAACGACGCTCGCCGGAAAAGCGAGCTGCGAAGAGCTCGAAGCGGTGAGACGAACCGTTATCGGCTTGTCGGCGACGTAACCGCGCGTAATCGTCAGGGAAATCTCTTCGCCTTCGTTCGCCGACAATTTCGACGCGAAGAGCGAGAGTTTCGGAACGTCGATGTTGACGACTTTGATCGTCGCGTTTTGCGAAGCGAATCCTTCGGCGTTAAAAGTCAGTTCGACGTACTTGTCTTCGTCGTACGCGGAGTCTCGAACCGCCGAGTAGTAGAACGCCGCCGTCGCCTGACCCGCGGGGATCGTAACCGAACTTGTAACGGTAAGTTCCGTCGCGTCGCCCGAGGCGATCGAGACGACCAGCGGAGCCGAGAGATCGCCGGTGCGCGACACGGTTCCGCGAACGTTCGACGTTCCTTCGTCGAGCGCCGTTTGGCTCGGCGAAACGTTCAGTTTTTGCGTCAGCGCCGTCGCGACGGACGTCGCGGACGCGTTGTTCGACTCGTTTCCTTCCGGGACGTTATCGTCGTAATCGGCGGCGACGACGAAATAGACGGATCCAAACCATCCGGTCGAAGGGATATTGACCGTCTCGCGGCGTCGAATCGACTCGCCCGATTCAAGGACGTCGGTTCGACGCGTCGTCTTGAGAAGCGTCGCGTTTTCGAGCGAGCCGTCGGTCGAAATATAGATCGCGGCGCGGCGCGGTTCGGAAACCGTTCGCGCTCCGGCGTTGACCTCGTCCCAAACGAGTTCGACGATTTCGCCCGCAACAGCCGACGTCGGCGCGACGAGCGAGGTGATTTGCAAATCGGCAAGGGGCGGATAGCTCAGCGCGATCTTATTGGAAACAAAGACGTTGTTCGTTTCGGACGTCTCGAAGACGCTCGAGTTCGCGTCGACGACGACGATGAGATAGTAGTCGCCCGTCGTCCATTCGGAATTGTCGAGCGGCAAAACGAATCTCGCGGTCTTCGTCGCGGTCGCGCCGGTCGTCAGAGCGACGGAATACGCGGAATCCGCGCCGTCGGCGACGGTCGTCAGGAGATAGTCGTCGTCCGAAAGAATCGCGTCTCTGGAGAGATAGACCTTGTCGCGCCAGAATCCGATCGCGTCGGCGGAGCCGACGTTCGCGACGTCGTAGACGAATTCCATGCTCGTTCCCAACTCCGCGGTCGCGGGAATCGCGCCGTCGGCGACGGAAAGCGCCAGGTCGGGAAGCGCGATTTCAAAAGATCCGACGAACTTGTCGGTCGTCGTTCCGTTGGGTTCGAGCCCGTCCTGATTCATCGCGACGCCGTTTTGATTGCGGACGTCCGGCCCGATCTCGATCGAATACGTCGCGTTCGTTCGGACGTCGTCGACGAAATAGACGCGGAACGCCGTCGCGCTCGCGTTGAGACTCCGCGGCGTTTCGATCGCGACGACGGCGTTTTGCGCGTTCTTAACGACGACGTCCTCGACGGTAAACGAGTTCGCGTCGATCGACTGATTGAAGTAAACGTCGACGTAAGGTCTGGTCGCGTCGGTCGAATAATTGTCGGCGGGCGCGACGGCGACGACTTTCGCGCCGGAAAGCCAGCCGACGGTAAAGACGAGCGAATCGCTCGTAATCTCTTCGGTCATTCGCGCCATGGCGTTCATCGTTTCGGTCGCGAAAGTCGCGGAGGGCAAAACGTCGAGCGAGGAGGCGTAAAGGACGGCGAACGCGTCTTGCGACGTCGGAACAAAACCGTTGTTAAGCCGTTCAAGAACGACTTCTCCGCCCAGCGTCGCGAGTCCGGAACAAGTCAGCGTCGGATAGTCGGTCAGAGACTCGACGCCAAATTCGAGCGAGCCGCCGACCGCCAGCTCGAAATCCCCGGCGATCGCGAACGCTCCCTCGGGAACAAACGTTCCGGCGACGACCGTCGTCAGATATTGCCCGGTAATTTTCCCGGCGCCTTTGAGCGTCGCGCCGTCGGCGACCGTCAGCGTCGCGCGCGAATCCTGCGTTCCGACGACGTTGATCGCGTCGTTGGCGTTTCCGCTGAAAACGACGGAGCCGGTTCCCGCGAGCGTCGCGTTTCCGGAAGAAGAAATCGACGCGTCGGCAAGAACGACGTCGGCGTTGGAAGTCAGCGTCCCGACTAACGTTAAGACGGAGCCGTCGACGAGCGTCGCGTTCGCTCTGAACGTCGGATTGACAAACGTCGAATTTTGCGCGATCCGCCAGACGGAGTCGGCGCCTTCGACGGCGAGGTTTTCGGCGCCTAGCGCGGCGGTCGCGGTCAGTTCCGCGTTATCGCCGACGAAAACGAGCGTCGCGTCGACCAATTCCAGCGGAGCGTCGATTGTAAACGATTCCGCTTTCAACCGAACGTTCGACAGAGCCGCCGAGTTCGTCCCCGTCGTCCTTATGGAGTTCGCCTGAATCGTTACGTTGGCGTTTTCTCCGTCGATTCGCGCCGACTGAAGATCCAACGCTCCGTCGACCGTTACGACGCGGCCCGCGAGACCCGGCGCGAAAAGAATCGGCGTCGATATTTCGAATTTCCCGGCGTAGTCGATCGCTTCCAAAAGGGAAAGATTCGAATCGGCTTCGTTAATCGAGCCGTCGGTCGCGTCGACGATCAGCGCGCCCGCGTTGAGTATCAGCGCGTCGATCGCATAACTGGTCAAAACCAAACCGTTTTCGTCCAGACTCTCAAGCGTCAGGACTCCGGGTCGATCCTCGAACTGAGTCGTGTCCCATGGGAACGATTCGCCGTCGACGTCTTCGACAAGCGTCGTCGTCGAGACGACCGTCGTCCACGTAACGCGAATCGACGCGGCGTCGGGCGAACGGTCGCACGTTAGATCGACCACGCCGGAAAGAACGCGACTTTCAAGGTTGATAAAACCCAGGTATTCGTACGCGCCAATATCGACGACTTCGTTATAGACGCGCGGTTTACCGTCAACGTCGGTTGCGTAACCTTCGATATAGGCGTTGTTCCCGGCGTCGATCGCGGGAGAATCGCTACGCAAATGAAGATCAATATCGGCGAGATTCGTCAGCGTAGAACCGTCCCAAACTGGAGCCGTTACAAAATAGGCGTTGCCGACGATGTTGTTTTCGCTCGCGTCAAAACTGCCGCTAACGTTGGGCGAGTTCGCGTTGTAATTCAGCGAAATGACCGAGTTGTAGAGATTTAACGACGAAGAGTAATAGCCCTCGCGAAATATTCCGCCGCCGCCGTTTTGGGCAAAGTTGCCGGCGATTGTGCTATTGGCGATCGTCGTACTGCCGTCAGTGAAATAACCGTTGTAAAATATCGCGCCGCCGCGATCAGTCGCCTGATTTCCGTAGAATACGGAATTAACGACCGTCATCGTTTTGTTGTTGCAAACCGCGCCGCCGTCGCCAGACGAAACGTTGCCGACAAATTCGTCGTTTTCCAACGTCAACACGCTGTTGTTGTAAATCGCCCCGCCATGTTGCGTCGTCTTATTATCGCGGAAAACGCTGTTTCTAACCGTCAACGCGCCGCCGTTGTAAATCGCGCCGCCGTTTTCAGACGCGTTCGCGTTCTCAAACGTCAGATTTTCAAGAACGACGGGAGTCGTCGCCGAACCCGCGTTCGCGACGTTTATGAGGCGTGAGTTCGATTGACTGCCGTCAAGCGATATGCGATTATCGCCGTCGATCGTCGCAACGTGATCGATAAACAATTCTCTCGTCAGATAAATAGAACCGGAAAGACCTTCCGCAAACGTGATCGTCGCGTTCTCCGACGAATAATAAATCGCTTCGCGCAAAGACCATTCGTCGTCGGTAAGATCAAAAGAATCGTTTAGCGTGTTCACGACCGTCGAATACAAAGGTTCGTCGTCGCGATCGCCTTGATATTCGTACGCGCCAATATCGACGACTTCGTTATAAACGCGCGGTTTACCGTCAACGTCGGTTGCGTAACCTTCGATATAGGCGTTGTTCC